>DAMDJY010000084.1:0-14961 GCA_032100225.1 Mobilicoccus sp. | reverse complement strand
CTGCGCGGCTGCGGCGACCGCGGCGGCCTCGCCGGGGGCGTGGAGCAGTGCGCGGAAGCGGCCGTTCCTCGACATGTGGTCGCCGCGAATGTGCTGGTCGCGGTCGCCGAGATCGCGGCCGGTGGACTTCAGGGTCACTCCCCAGCCCGAGCGTCCGCAGGCGCGGCAGAACACGGCGGGCAGGGCGGGGGTGGTGTCGGCGCCGGCATCGACGCCATCGTCGGTCCAACGGAATCCGGGCTCGGAGGAGACGACCCGGTCGACCCGCGTCAGCTCCCGCAACCACAGAGTCACGTCGACCGACACGGCGTCCCGGTTCCCGAGCCGGATGATGCTCAAGCCGGCCAGGATCGACGCCAGCGCACGGCGGGCGGTGGCCATGTCCGCCACGGCCGCGGGGGTGAAGAGCGCCCGCACAAGGTCGTCGACGTGCGTCGCCTCCGCGGCCAGTTCGACGAGTTTTCTTACGCCGGAGTGGGATCGGAGCAGCGTCGCGTCGTCGACATCGGGCACGGCCCCCGTGTCGTCGGCCTTGTAGAGGACGCGCACGATCTCGCCCAACAGTCGGTTCTGGTCGCCGGCGTGGTCGATGCCGATGGTCGCAACGTCGGCGATGTCGGCGGCGAGGAGGGAGGAGAGCTTGCGCTCGTGGTCCTCGCCGACGGCCTCCCGCGCGGAGGCGGTGAGGGTCTCGATGTCGACGCGTCGTTCGGTGATCGCGGCGTCGGGGGCGAAGGGCTCTCCGAAGACTTGGCCGGCGAAGTCGAGCATGGCGCGCGGGTCATCGCTGTCGCCGAGGGTCGCCGAGGTGGCGACGGGTGTGAGGTTGCCGAGGGGGCGCTGCTCGTAGAGGTCTCGGGTCAGGTGGTCGGCGGGGACGTGACTGCGCAGCGCCATCCCGAGACGCCGCAGGAGGATCGCGACGTCCGTGCCCTGCGCGCCGTCGTAGGTGTGGAATTCGTCGAGGACGAGGTAGGTGAGTGACTCCCAACTCTTGGCCCACAACAGCTGGTCCTCGGGGCGCAGGAGGAGCTGGTCGAGCATCTTGTAGTTGGTCAGCAGGATGTCCGGCGGGTCGTCGCGGAGCACGGCGCGATGCGTGATGAGCCCCTCCGGCGACACCTTGGTGCGCCCCTGCCCGGGCTGCCCGGCCCGCGCGTCGCCGGTGTAGAGGCCGGCGGTGATGGTGGCCAGCGCGGGGTCTTCGGTGAGGAGGGCAGTGAGGCGCCGCGCCTGGTCGTCGGCGAGGGCGTTCATCGGGTAGAGGATGAGTGCCTTCATCCCGGTCTGCCCGTTGCGGCGGGCGCGGATGCAGTGGTCGAGGATCGGGTGGAGGAACGCCTCGGTCTTACCGGATCCCGTGCCAGTGGTGACGACCGTCGGGAGCGGGCGCGGCTTGTCAGGACCGAGGTTCTTGCTGGTCAGGCGCTTGTACGCCTCTGCCTGGTGTCGGTACGGCGGGAACGGTGGGGTCCAGTCGAGGGCTTCGCGCCAGGAATCGTCGGCAGGTCGGAACGGGAGCCGCAACCGCACATACGGCCCTTTGAAGATCCCGTTCTCGGGGTGTTCGAGGAACTCGGCGAGGGCGCGTCGGGGTTCGGCGTCGGCGAGCGCGAACGTCGTGGACACGTAGTCGACCAACGACCGCCGCACACGCTCGGCCTGCAGGCTGGGCAGCAGCGCGGTCATGTCAGTCCTGTCCGTCGTCGGTCGTCACGGGGCCAATCGGCATGGCGACGTGGGATTTTCACTGTAGCGACGCGCCTGGCTCGCTTCGTCGTTCACGTGACGCCCACACCTGCATCAGGAAGGCGCAGGGTGTGCCGCGGCTCAACTCATCGGCAGGGCTCGGCCCTGGCCGTCAGGCCTCCCAGCCGACCCAGCGGTAATAGAACCCCGGCCCCCTCCTGTTGGCCCGCGAGGGCGCCAACAGGCCTTCCGCTTCGAGCCGGCGCAGATTTGCGCCGACGTTCGTGGCGTGGGCGCCGACGATAGAAGCGAGTTCGGTGGTGCTGATCCTGCCGAAGTGCTCGGCGTAGGACGAGGCCACGGCGTCGCGATCAGGGTCGGGGCGAGGCCGCCCAGCGTCCTGCCCGAGCCCCTGCAAAGCTCCCCACGCATGGTCCGTCACGCCGAGGACCACCCCGCGTGATGCGGGCACGCCGTCGAGGGGGAAGACCACCGACCGGCCGTCGAACTGGAGCAGGCGCATCCGGTCGATGACCTGCTCAGCCTCTGGACCAGTGATCTGCAGATACGGCTGAAGGTCGGTCGCGTCGGTCCACCAGCGATGCACCAGGCGGTGAAGGCTCATCAGGACCCGGAGGTCGTCGGCGGCTGCCGGTCCGATCGCACGCAACCAGGCCATCCAGGCCTCATCCGGCCGATCTCCCGCCAGCACCACCAACACCCGGTTGCCGTCGGCCTCCTCGATCGTCGGGAGGGGATGACCGAGACGGAGCATGTCGCCGTACATGCGGTCCACGCCGATCCCCTGTCGCTCCGCGATCCCGAGGAGCGCGAGCAAGGCAGTGAGCGAGGCGTTTCGAGATTTCGACGGGTGGGTCAGGATGTTGGCAGGCGTGACCCCGCCGTAGAAGCCACCTGGACTGGTCACTCGCAACGTCGATCCGATGTGCTCCACCGTGGTGGCACCTGGGTCGGTCCATTCGCGATGGGCGACGCCGTTGACGATGGCCTCCCGGAGGGCGCGTTCGGGGAGCGCGCGGACCCGCCCGATGACCAGACCTCGTTCGATGTGGGTCTCGGGGTTGTAGGCCCGGGCCGTCGTGAAGACGGCTGCGAGTTCCTCCAACAGCGAGCTGTGGGGGAGGTTGACGCGCTCCTCACTGTCGGCCCCGGCGGCCGGACGGCGAAGGTAGTCCAGCGCAGGAGTCGTACGGCCGGCGAACGCGATGGCGCCGGCATTGGTGAGCATGCCGTCGACGGTGGCCGCTCCCAACCGTCGCAGCAGGTCAGGGGTATCGATGTCGCCGAGGTCACGCGTCCGCTCGTCCCCCGCTTCCTTGAGAAAGGTCCTCGCGATGGCGATCGCTGCCGGACGGGCTGCCGTGGCCGGCACGTCGCTCACCTGCTCGGACCAGTCGTAACCCCATCCTTCTGCGCGGCGTTGTTGCCAGGTGGCCGAGTCGATCTCCTGACACTGATCACCGACGCGCCACTGCACTCGCCCCTTGCAGCGCACGGGCGAGACCGCTCCCGGGCTCCGGACGACGAGCACACGAGCGCCGCAGACATCGTGCTCCGTGACGACCGTGGTGATCTGCCTGTCCAGCAACTGGTAGAGGCGAAGCTGCAGCCAGTCTGCGTCGAGCGAGGTGCCCTGCGGCTCGCCGCTGTCCGAGATGCCGACGATGAGCGAACCACCGCCAGGGGTGTTCGCCATGCATGCGACCTCCGGTGCCAGGGCAACCGCGGCGACCTCACTGCGTGGCTCGCCGGCGCCGAGAGAGCCGTCGCGCTGCCGTCGGCCCGCGTCCTCCTTGAAGTCATAGACGCGCCGCTCCGGCGGGGTGTCACCGCGTGCGATGGCGTCGAGGGCGCGCGTGACGGCATCGTGCACCTCGTCGCCACCGAAAACTGTCCTCACACCTGAACGATAGCAGTCGACCATAATTTAGAGGCGGCTAAATTATGGTCACGGTCGCTTTCGGCAGTGTGGGGACAATTTGGGACCGCCCGCAAGACGTGGCGCCACGCGTCCGCATCGGGCCCCAACCTGCAGCACGTTCGGTCGCACGCCACTGAGTCGCTGATGAGCCACGGCGGTCGCATCCACGGGGCCGGACCGCACCCATGCCACCACCACCACCGGCCGCATCAGGGTCTGGTCATCAGGAATCGGCATCGAACACCTCGACTTCTCGCCTGCGACGACACCGGGCGCGTCGGCCACCAACACGTCGATGTGCCGGCGGACGATTGCCGCGTCGACACCATCGACAGGTCGATGAAACGTGTCGAAATTTAGACCGGATATCGACACGTCATCGCAACCTGTCTACGGTGACGACATGTGGGAGCACTCGGACCGCCCGTACCAAGACCTCCCGGCACTGCCGCCGTCGTCCGACGTCGAGACGCCGACGGTCCTGAAGGCGACGGTGGCGGCTTCCCGTGCGCTCGCCCGCCTGGACGGTGCCTGCAAGCGCCTCCCGGACCCCACGATGCTCATCAACGTGATCCCGTTGATGGAGGCCCAGGCGTCGAGCGAGATCGAGAACATCGTCACCACCAACGACGAGCTCTTCCGCGCCGCTCACGGCGCCGCCCCTGACCTGACACCACCAGTGAAGGAGGCTCTGCGGTACCGCGAGGCGCTCAGCGCGGGCTTTCGTGCTCTCGGAACCCGGCCCGTGACCACGACTCTGGCAACGGAGATCTGTACACACATTCAGGGTCGGCCCGCTCGGATTCGGGACACTCCGGGGACCTACATCGGCAACCCGGTCACCAAGGCGCGCATCTACACGCCGCCAGAGGGCAAGGACGTCATCCTGGACCACCTGTCGGCGTGGGAGCGGTTTGTCCACGGCGATCACGGCTTCGACCCGTTGGTCGTCATGGCGTTGGCGCACTACCAGTTCGAGGCGATTCACCCGTTCTTCGACGGGAACGGCCGCACCGGGCGTGTCCTCAACCTGTTGTTGCTCATCGAGATGGGGCTACTGGACCTCCCGATCCTGTACCTCTCGGGCCACATCATGCGGCACAAGGACGAGTACTACAGGCAGCTCAACGCCGTCACGCACGAGGATGCCTGGGAGGCCTGGATCCTCTTCATGCTGGCGGGTGTCGAGTCCACCGCACGTTGGACCTTGGAACTGGTGGACTCGACGGACGACATGCGGGCGTCGATGGAGACCGACATCCGTGCGGTCAACCCCCGACTACCCGCCGGCGACATCACCCGGCTGCTGTTCACGCAGCCCTACCTTCGCATCGAGAATGTGGTCGACGCCGCCCTCGCGCAACGTCAGACCGCGTCGAAATGGCTCACCGACCTCGCCGACGCCGGCTTGATCCAGAAGGAACGAGCCGGACGCTCCGTGGTGTTCGTCAACACCCGACTCCTCAGCGCACTGTTCACGACGCCCCTGCCTGAGTGATGTCGGTTCAACTCGCCGGTTTTGATTCCTTGCCGACCGCCCCTCGTCACAGGAGTGGTGGTCCAGCGGCGATGACGGGTGCCGCACCTCAGCTGAAGACACGGGGGCGTCTAGGCCTCACTTACTGCATCAAGTGAGGCCATGGACTACCGGTGACCTCACATACCAAGGGCGATCGACACCCGCTTCGCGTACCCCATGTGCCGTCCGCGCCCGACGTCACCGGTGCTTGGGACCCGTCTCACCGTGCCGATCGGAGTCAGTGAGCGACGCCCATGCCGTTCATGACCTCGTCGTCCCTGAACACCAGGCTCACCGCCACGGCGTCGTCGACCTCACGGCCTACGAACACGCCATCTGGCGGACGAAGGGCGTCCTCCGCTGAGCGTCACGTTGGAGCCAGCTGGGACAGCCAACGCCGCCTTGAAGGCTCCTCCAACAGCTGGTCTTTGCGGCCCGAATTCGCTTGTGGACACTCTGATTTGCGCATTGGTTCTCATCGCGAGCCCTAAACTCGTGGGAGGAATCGAACAAAAGGTGGGCCCTCGAGGTTTCAGGAGGCGCCCGCCTCGGGAGGGGACACGGATGCGAATGCGGACTGTAGCCGGTGTCATGGCGGCCCTGGGCCTGGTGGCTGGGTGTGGAGGACAGGGAGGAGCATCCTCGCCAGCACCGGCCACCGAGGCACCGGCGACCACTGCCATGACGCCGACGCCGACGCAGTCACTCCTGACGGAAGAGCAACTGAAAGGCGCATTGCTCACGGTGAAGGACGTACCACCGGGGTTCGCAGTCGAGAAGGACCAGACGAACAAGAACAAAATGTTCTGCGACTACAAGCCTCCCGTGGAGGAAAAGATCCGCACGATTCGCACCTTCATCAAGGGCGGCGGCCTCGGGGCGGAGCTTCTGAGCGTGGCTCTGCGCCAGTACGGCTCTGCCCAGGAGGCGCGGGCCGCGTTCGATGCCATGACCAAGGCGCTAGAAACGTGCACGACCGACACCGTCAACGGCCGGAAGACCGAGTACGCGGTCATGTCAGCGCCGAAGATCGGCGATGACAGTATCGGCGTGCGCGTCACGTTCGATCAGGGAACAGTGCTGCAGAACTTCGGCCTGGTGGGCCCCACCTTGGTGGCTGTTGGAACGGGAGGGGTCATGAACGCCAACGCGGAGTTGGGCTCCCAGACCCTTGAACAGCAGGTGAAGAAGTACCAGGAGGCTGCTCAGTCCCGTTGATGGCCGGTGAACCTACTGGCTACCGGACCGACTGTGCCTGGATCTCACCGCGTCAGTTCGAGTTCAACCCGTGCTTCTGAGTGAGACGGGCGGTTTTGTAGTGAGGCTCCGCTCGGTCGACCTCGGCCTGGGGTGTCTGGGGCCCGAAGACCCGGAGAAGCCTGAACGTGTACCCCCTGTGGCGCGAGGGAGTTGCAGTGGACTGCATCCCGCAAGGCGAAGTCGACGCCGTGACCGTCGGTGGCGTAGGCCCTCCAGCGTCCGAGGATTCGCTCGGCGCCGTCGGCCTTGCCGACGTAGAGCTTGCTGGAGGCGTTATCGGCGATGACGTAGATCCCCTGGACGGCCCAGGGGGCCGTCTGCCATTTTATCTTGCGCGGGTCGGGCCAGGTGCAGGGTCGCGTGGTCGACCACGAGGTTGTCGTACGGGGCTGCTGCAACGGTAGGTGGCATCTGAGCCCGCACGCCCGCCATCGCAAGCGAGGCTGCAAGCCAGTCGCCGGCGGCCGCATCAAGTCCGCTAGCGCAATGTCGCGCGCACGAGGTTGACCGGAATGTACACAAGGGCCTGCAAGGTGTAGTGCGGCGCTCTGACCAGCACATTTGCGTCCAACCGGTAGGCTGTCGGCGGCTAGCCATGCGTAGCGCCGGAGGCCGACAGCCTACCGGTTGGACCGACGTGAAGGTGGCGTGCCCTGACCACTTGATGAACGGAGCCCGGATCAGCCTTTCCAGACCTGCTGACGTCGCCAGTCGGCTGGGAAACCCATGTCGTCGACAAGCGAACGGGTGGTGGTCGACCCCAGGACGTCGACTAGGCCGAGCAGGCTCTCCTTCGCGGAGGAGTCCGGGGCGAACTGGTGAGCAAGGTAGGTCATCCAGACCAAGTAGATGTAGATCTTCTTGCGTTCCCCGCCGCGGGCGACGTGGCGCAACTCGGGCGCAACACCTCGGGGGTCGTAGTTGCGTAGTCCGTAGACGATCTGCCGGTTCCAGAGACGGCCATGGTGAGAGGCGATGTTGCGGACCACGTTAAGCCCGCGCACCACATCGACGAGCAACCGGGCGTGCTTGATACCAAGATCCCCGGCGAGGCAGTTGAGGTCGTCACCACGCATCAGTCCGAGCAGCCGGGCCAAGGCACCGAAGTCGAAGGTCTCCACGGCAGTCCAGACGGGGAGGGGCTCGCCGTACTTGTGCAGGGCGTGACGGATGAAATCCTCGTTGCGGGCGTCACTCTGGAGGCGACGGCACCGGTCCTGCCAAGCGTCGAAGTCCGTGCGGCCATCCCGGCCGACCCTCTGACAACTTTTGCCGTCGAGGGCTGACTGCTCCAGGTGGCCGAAGGTGTCACGTTCTCCGAGGATGTAGGTGGCTCGCGTCCGGAGCCCGATCTCGACATGACCGAGCGCCTCAAGGCAGTACAGGCGAAGGAGGCGATCGAACTCGTACAGCCCGATGACCTGTTCGAATGCCGCCCCCGGCTGGAAGGCGTCGGAACGGTAGTGCACGGGGCTCTGACGGCACTGCTCCGCCGGCGGCAGGAGTTCCCGGTACGGGTACATGTAGGCCGACAGGTGGTAGTACCCGATCGACGCGAGCAGGCGCTCCGCTCCTGCCCGATCGCCCACGTGGAGTCCGCGCTCGACCAGTCGCTGCACCTGCGCCGAGTAGGACAGGTGGGGCTTGTCGTAGCTGGTCACGGGCACCTCACTGCACAAGAAAACCGGCCCATGATGACCGCGAGGTCAACAGAGGAGCCGGTGTTAATGACTCGATTGTATGACACCTGCTTTCACGAGTCACCACACGGGAGTACACAACATGACGAGGCCCAGCACGTCGTGACCCTCGACGCCGTGGAGCGTGATCAGCTCACCAGCTCGGGGCAGGTGGTGCGGTAGTGCCCGGGCTGGCGGCAGTAGCCGCATCGACGCACGCGCTTCGTCGCCACTGCGTCGCTCGTCACGGGGCCGCCCACAGCAGGTTCAGCAGGGTCGCTGTCGGGGTCTGACGCAGCGCGCAGACCGTCCACCGCCGGTTCGGACCGCACGGGCACGGTTGTCACCGGCACGACAAGGTCGTCGAAGTAGCCGTCGACCCCGAGGGCTGTCGAGGCCCGTTGCAGTTGCGTCAGTTCCTGAGGCGTCAAAACGTCGTCCTCGAACGCGGCCTCGCGGAGGCCCTCGAGGAACTGCTCGTTGAGCGCCCGAACCTGCATGCCGCCCAGTCCCGCTCGACCGGCGATGCGAGCCAGTTCCTTGGCCTCGTCGCCGGTGATCCGTCCATCAGACAGCGCATGCGCCATCGCCTCGAGGTATCGATGTGCGACGTCATCACTGATCTCGTTCGCGGTGAGCGGGAGGCGATCAACGAGGTTGTTCATCCAGCCGACCTCCCCCTTGCGCAGAGATGAGGCCCGAGTCACGATGCGCGCGGCCGTGGAGCCGGTCCGCTGGTGCGCGTACGGGCGACAACCGTAGCTCAACGGTGACGCTGTCTTGTCCAACATGATCGGCATGAGCCGCGCGACGGTCCGGGCATCGCCCAGCGCAGAGTGGGCGTCGATCGAAGCGACGTCGTGGAGCTTCCCGAGCGTCCCCAGCTTGTAGTTGGGCGCTTGAAGTGTCCTCCGGCTCAGCCACAGTGAGCAGAGGCCCGGCGCTTCGAGGCCGCTGTACCCGGCGCGTGCGAGCTCGGCCCGGAGGAAGGACTCGTCGAACGTCGCATTGTGCGCCACCACGACGGCACCGCTGAGGCGCGCGAGGAGGTCGTCGGCGACATCGGCGAAAGACGGTGCGTCAGCGACGGCGTCGTTACTGATGTGGTGGACGAACACGGGCCCGGTGTCCCGCCCCGGGTTGACCAGCGTGGCCCATTCGTCCTCGATCTGGCCACGACCGTCGACGCGGACCACCGCCACCTCGACCACTCGGTCGTCGCCCGTCGCCGAGAAACCCGTCGTCTCGACGTCGACCACCGCAAAAGGACCATCGTGCGCTTCCGACCCGCCGGTCTCCGCATAGGCGAGAGACAACCCTGGGCGCCCGCTCCGGCGCCGAGCGGCCGGCCGTCGTGCCGGAACTCGGGGTGCGGTGCGGATGGGCTCCGCTGGTGGCGAGGGCTCGACGCGCTGCTCGGCCTCCCGGTCAAGAGACGCGGGCGCCGAGATCGGACCCTCAGGTCGAGCAGGGGTCGGCTCGTCCCGGTGAACAGGTGCCGGGGTGGGGATGGAAGGAGTCGATGGCCCAGGCACGGCGGTTCTCGCGCGTGCCCCTCGGCGACTCTTGATGACGCGCACGCACCACCAGGTGACGGCTCCGACGAGGGCCGTCATGATCACGCCGACCACGGCTGCCCCGATGTCGCCCTGGGCCAGCAA
This sequence comes from Mobilicoccus sp., assembly GCA_032100225.1. Classification (GTDB taxonomy): domain Bacteria; phylum Actinomycetota; class Actinomycetes; order Actinomycetales; family Dermatophilaceae; genus Mobilicoccus. The sequence continues at coordinate 5,211 of DAMDJY010000084.1, read as the reverse complement.
CGTCAGGGTCGCGATTCCGAACAGGACAACAGTCGGCAGAGTCAGCACAATCCCCACCCACGCCAGCACCTTGCCCACCGCTACTCCCCTTCGTCCACACCCGTCGTACCGGCTGCGGCCAGAGGGCGACACCGCCCCGACAGGACGGACACCCTTGCGCCGCAACCCTCCCCAGTGAATCGTCGCGCACCCACGAGCCGAGGAACTAGACCCGAAGGTCCCCTTCGCATCCAGGTCGAAGCCCGCCACGTTGCCCTCGACCACTCAGGCCAGGGCGTGGGCGGCACGCGCCGGGGGGGGGATTCCCGGGCAGGGCGCCCTGGGTCCGGCCGGCCGCAGCCACCGGCGCCCCACCTCACTCTCCCGTCGGAAGAGTTGCCAGAGGGTTTCCACCCGATGCGCCGATCGAACTCACATGAAGAGCAGGGGCATCCGCTTCCAGCAGGATGCCGTCGACGCAGTGGTCAGGGCGGTGGGGCAGATGCAGCCCGCAGAGTTCGCCGCCTACCCCGGTGGATGGAAGAACGAGGTCGGCACCGCATTGGTCGACGCGGTCTTCTCGATCCGTGCGTGCTACGCCACCACCGTCGAGCCTCGCCTGCGAACACTTCGCGCAGAGCACCCAGAAGTGACCAACGACCTAGAAGCCCTCGCCGCCATGGACGAGCGCGAGTTGCGCCGGCTGATGGGCAACACCAAGACAGCTCGGCGATACCAGGCCGCGTGCGTCCAGGACGCCGCGCGGGCACCGCTCTCCCTGGCCCCGCAGGTCCGCATTGCAGAAGATGCCCGCAAGGCGGACGCGCAGGCGGTCAAGAGCGCCCACACCAGCGTCCACGGTCTGGGATGGGTGACCGCCGAGTACTTCGCCATGCTCCTCGGCACAGAAGGCGTGAAGGCGGACCGGATGGTGCAACGCTTCGTCAACGCTGCTCTCGAAGCAGCCGGGCAGGCGCCAGTGAGCGATGCCCGGACCGTCCACGATCTCGTCGTCGCTGCACACGAGGCCGACGGCCACGGGGTCGATCTCACTACCTACGAACACGTCATCTGGCGGGCGAAGGGGGCACTCCCTGAGCGTGGCTGAGCAGGAGCCTCGCCCCCTCGTCGGTGGCTGACGGCAGCGCCATCACTGACGTGCAGTGAACTTCGCTGAGGGGCGGCCACTGAGCGTCATCTGGAGCCACTCACTCACTGTGGCCTCACTCAACCCAAGTGAGGCCAGCCAGGGGGCGCTCGTCGTCCACCTCGACGGTCGGCGAGTAGATGTGGTCGAGGCACTCGAGGGCTCGACCTGGCTGGCCATGGTGACGGCGTCGGCGCATGGTCCGACCGTGCACCTCGGGACGCGGCGATGACCCGTCGTCACCGATCTCAGTGGTGAAACGGTTCACCTGTGAAGTCCGCGTCGTCAGGGGCGGCGACAGGTAGGCGTCCGGTGCCGTCTGCGATGGGGATGGCGCCGAGGAGGGCTTGCGTGTAGGCGTGCCGGGGTGAGGCCCATACGTCGGCTGTCGGTCCACTTTCGACGATGTGGCCCTTTGTACATCACCAGGAGGCGGTCGGCGACGATCCGCACGACGGACAGGTCGTGAGAGATGAACAGCAGACCGACTCCGAAGTCGCGGCACAGATTGCGCATCAGGGTGGCGACGCGGGCCTGGGTCGAGGCGTCCAGCGCCGAAATGGGTTCGTCTGCGACGAGGAGGTCTGGCCTGGCCGCGAGTGCCCGCGCGGTGGCGATTCTCTGTTTCTGTCCACCGGAGAGCTGGTGCGGGTATTTGCGGGCGATGTTGGCCGGGAGGTCCACCTGTTCGAGGAGGCTCTCGGGTGTATCGGTGATGTCCAGTCCCCGACGTCGAGAGACGGCCAGGCCGTCGCGAATTTGGTCTCCGACACGCCTTCGGGGGTTGAGGGATGAGTTGGGATCCTGGAAGACCATCTGGATCCTGGTCTGCTCCAGGGGGCGTGGCCGGTTCCGCAGCGGCAGGACAGGCGCGCCATGGAACGTCACCTCCCCTTCGCTGGCAGGGGTGAGGCCTGCAACGACTCGCGCGACGGACGACTTTCCGCATCCATGATCAGGTGGGATGCAAGCGAAACATCTGACCCCTTCGATGAACCGCTCGTTGCGGGCCCGAACCTGCGTACCGCCTAGCTGTAGCTGGGCCGGACGTAGTGCGCCGCGCGGCGCTCGCCGACAAGGGTGAGGTCGCCGGTATCGACTAACTGTTTCAAGAGCGACCGTGCCTGCGTGACGCCTACGGAGCACAACGTCATGACCTGCCCCCGCGTGATGCGGCCGTAGGCGTCGACGTACTGAAGGATCATCTGCTTCTGCTGCAGGGGATCCGTAGAGCGCACATGAACGTAGGCGTTGCGGTCGTCGGCTGCCGCGTAGAACCCCGGGCCGAGCGTATATGCGCGGGTGCGTCCGGAGTCCACCTGCTCGGCAAGGCCACGTTCGACCAGGCGTGTCAGGGCGCCACCCACCGCCGTTGAGCTGGATGACACCCGCTCGGCAATCTCGCTCGCCCGCAGGCGACCTCCGTGCCGGAGCGTGTGGAGAATACCCACTTCGAGGAGCGGCAAGGTGCGGGCGCGGCCGTTTTCGTAGTTCACGACGAAGCGCACCATGTCGATGTCCGATGTGGAGGTGGGGATGTCGACCGTGACGGTTGTCCCGCCGGAGCGGGAATAGTCCGGGACGTCGCGGCCGGCGAGGAGCTGGGCACGGAACATCTTGCTGATGCCACGCCCTGCCCGGTCGACGAGTCCTGCACGACGGAACGCGTCGGCGATCGCTGGGCTGCGCGGCACCGACGTGTCGAGCAGGTTGGTCAGGGTCACCCCGCGGGGGAACGGCCCGGGGCTCACGACGCTGACGGTGCTCGGGGCCACCGTCACGCGAACCGATCCCATCTCTGTGTAGTCCCGGTGCACGAGAGCGTTGGCAACGGCCTCGCGGGCAACCTCGTCCGGGATCCGTCGCAGTCCGACGCGCATGAGGCCAACCATGACCTCTGTTTCGTCGTTCACGGCGTCGACCCGTTCGACCAACCATTCGAAGGCAGCGAAGAGCGGCAGTCTCTCTGCGACATTGCGGGTCAAGGAGTCGTCTTCGGTACGAACTTGGAACTGGACCTCGGCAGTGGGAATCCACCGTTCGAGAGCAGCTGCGGTCCCGAACATGAGGAGGGCGCCGATGGTGAGGCGCCCTGTGGACTGATCGATGACACGCAGCGCTCGACAGATCTCCTTGTCGTCGAGGTCGGCAAGGACGTCGTCACCCCGTGCATCCCGGCACAGAGAGCGAAATCGGTCGAACTCCGTAGGGAGAACCGCCCCGGTCGAAGACCAGTTCCCGGTGCTGCAGTGCGTTGAACCTGTGGCTCTGATCACCGACTCGTAGGTAGGCATTGCCGTCGCTCAGGGCTGACAGATGCGATGGCCGGCGCGGGTCGCCTCGCACCCTGTGTCGCGCGGCGAATCGCAGCCCCACCTTCGATGGAACCGCTGTGCCCAGGCCGTCGACCCGGGACATGTCCACCATCGCGTCACATTCCCCTCACCTACCGCACCTAGCCTGATCGTGTGAGTGACGAGGTCGTGATCGCGAGCCTGAGGCGTGCCGTCGAGGCGGCGCCGGGCCCGAGATCTGGGCGGCGTTCCACCGGGCGCGGTAAGGCGCCATCAGGTAGCAGGAGCACCCGCTCTGAGTGCACGACGGGTCTTCGTGGATCCGGCCGGAGGTTGAACATCACTGCATCACCGAGACTGATGCAGTGATGCATCCTGAAGTACGATTGGCCCATGCGCACGACCATCACCCTCGACCCAGACGTGGCAGTGCTCGTCGAACGCGAGATGCGAGCGCGCAACATCCGCTTCAAGGAGGCAGTGAACGACTCACTCCGGAGACAGCTCGGCGGAGGCGCTGAACCGCGACCGTTGCGGATCCCCGCGCGGGATCTCGGGTCGGCGACGGTGGATCTGACATCCGCCAACCTCATCGCTGCGGACCTGGAGGCCGATGAGACCGTCCGCGACCTGGCCACCGGGCGGTAGCGCGTGCTGGTCGTCGATACCAACATCCTGATCTACGCAGCTCACAGCGGCAGCATCCACCATGCGGCCACAACGGGTTGGCTCGCCGAGGCGCTGTCCGGTCGAGAGATCCTCGGTTTGCCCTGGGCAGCGGTGCTGGGCTTCGTTGGAATCACCACGAACCCTCGGGTTTTTCCGCAACCGTTCTCGGCGGACGAGGCCCTGACCGCTGTGGAGGCCTGGACGACCCATCCCTCGGTGTCGACGGTCGAGCCGACCTCGCGGCACCTATCGGTCTTGGGAGGGCTGCTGCGTCAATCGGGTACCGCCGGCAACCTGACCACCGACGCCCACATCGCCGCCCTGGCCATCGAACACGGCGCCAGGGTGGTGAGCTTCGACCGCGATATGGAGCGGTTCGGGATCGAGGTCGTCGTGCCCAGGGCTCGGGCCTGATTCGTAAGCTCTCGCCGTTGCGCTCGGGCGTGAGGCGGCTGCTGGACCCTCCCGGAGCACAGACTTGAAGCCGGCGAGTCTGACCGCGCGTCCCGTGCCGAAGTGAGGGGCTCTTCGGGTCTGCGGGCCGTCGACCGAAGCTTCTAGCCGACCCGCCTGACCCGCTCCCGCAGTTCGTCGGGCGTGAGCCAGGGAGTCCGCCGGTGGATCATGCGGTGGCAGTTGGAGCAGAGGACGGCCAGATCGACGAGACGAGTCGTGGTTTCCCCGGACGCATGGAGCGGCGTGACGTGGTGAACCTCGATGTACCCATCGCCCACATCGCCGTACGTGGCACCGAAATCGAACCCACACACCTCGCAGGTGAGCGACCCGTGGGCTCGCATGACGGCCTGGATCTTTCGTTGCCGCAGCTGGGGATCGCGTTCACGCCGGTGATGGATCGCCAAGATGACGCGGCCCTCAGGTGCCCCTTCGAGTTCATCAATGTCGGGAGTGGTGCCGACGACATCGGTGCCGGTGGCCGAGGCCTCCTCCCATGCCCGGCGGATCTCCCGAGCGATCGCCGACATCGGCTCCGGGTTGGCGTCGAAAGCCTCCGCGATGCGCTTACTGTCCGCGCCACCCTTGGTGGCGTGGCCTGGATAACCGGGATGTCGACGACGCGTGAAAACTGGGCAGTAATCGACGGGTGAAAGTTGAGCACCC
>DAMDJY010000083.1:0-15064 GCA_032100225.1 Mobilicoccus sp. | reverse complement strand
CAGGTGCTCAAATTTCACCCGTCGAAACCTGCTCAATTTTCAGCCGCCGTTGACAAGAGTTGGGCAAGGGTTGTCGGTGGCTCCTGACAGACTTCGTGTCATCATCGAATCACGAGGATGGGAGGCTCCGATGACCGTGTACACGCCCACAGTCGAAGAACTTGAGCAGCGTCGGGATGAGTTGAGCCAGTCGTTGCGTGCGGGAGAGGCTGAGGTTCGTCGCCGGGTGGAGAGCTACCAGCTGACAGCCGAAGAGCTGGAGACTCTCCGACGGATCGACGAGGTTGACTACCTCCTCGGTAAGTAGACCCGTGAGCGCTGATGGGGGTCTTCTTGAGGCGGTGCAGGATTTCGCGGGGGAGTTAGAAGACCTCTTCTCGGCGGTGTTCGGCGGGTGTGCTCCCAGTTTCGACGTGGAGAGGGCGCCCCTTCAGGGCGCTGACGGAACAACCCGGTTCGTCATCCGTCCGCCCGTGGAAGATGCGGTGGCTGGGCCTTCCTCGGCGATCCCGCTCCTCATCGACGGTGAGACGGCGCTCGCCCTCGACGTTGAGTACCGTTGTCGCTGGGACCACGCTCATAGATACCTCGCGGTTGATACGGCGACCTGGTCCATCAGATCTGTCGACGTGGCCGAGCCCCTCTTTAGGTATGAGTTCGTGAGTCGGCAGGGAGAGCAGCTTCCCGCAGCTCACCTGCATGTCCACGCGCATCGAGATGAACTGGTCTACACGCTGTTCCGGGGAGGAGTGGGGCGTCCTAGGTCTCGTGGTCAGGCAATTCTCGCAGGCAAGAAACTGCCCCGACTCAGTAGCATCCACTTCCCCCTCGGAGGAGACAGGCTGCGCCCTTGCCTTGAAGATGTACTCCAGATGCTCATCGAAGAGTTCGGTGTCGAACATGAACCGGGGTCTGAAGCGCGCATCAGGTCTGGGCGCGCTCGATGGCGTCGGCACCAAATCGGCGCCGCTGTGCGCGACACCCCAGAGACAGCGGCCCGCGTTCTTCGAGAGCTCGGTTACGCCGTCCAGCCGCCTCAGGAAGGCGCCCGAGATGATCGCGATAATAGGCTGACGAAATTTTGACCAGTTGGGACACTGCCTCTTCCTAGTGGCCGCTCGGTAGTCCGTGGCGGCGTGACCATCCTCATTTGCAGATGGGTGAGGCACGAGACGTTTGCTTTCGCAGACGCACGACGAGCGACGTCGCCCTCAATCTGAATTGAGGCGCAAGAAAGCGACCGCAAGCGACCGGTCCTAGTCAATGGTGCTTCCGAGAAGGCAACCTCGTCCCTGGGCTCGTCCGGCTCGATGGAGCTAGCGTTACTGCATGACTTGCCCGGTACCGGTTGGCCTCGTCGGAGCGCACAAACAGTGGGTCGCGGCCGGATGCCCACGGGCCCTGGCGTCGACGTGGCGACGGGAGCGATGGGAAGCTGCCGGCGTTCCCGTCCCGGACGATCTGACCGACGACTCCATCACGGGGGATGTGGCGACTGAATACGCGAAACGCATCCGCGTCGGGGATCGGCAGAGTGCGCAGGACGCCTTCGTCGTCGCCATGATTTGGGGCCACGGCCTGACCGGTTACGGACCGGACAGGGTCCGCAAGATCATGGACTGTGCAGCGTTCGCGGATCAACTCGCCGAACTTACTGAAAAGACACTGCAACGCGGTGGGGCGGCGGCATACGAGCTCGTCCACCGCCGGCGCAGCGAGCGTCGGCCGGGCGCACCGGACTATCTGGCCGGCCCCGGGGCGGCATTCGGCACGAAGTACATCTACTTCCTCACGCGTGCACACCACGAGGAGCGAGTGGCGCCGGTCTTGGATGCCGTGGCCATCGCCCCGGGAGGCGAGCAAGGACCCCGACTTCCGGAGTCGCAAGGCCGTGGACGATGCCACCGTGGAGCGCCTCGTCCGCAACGTCTACAAGGTGCTTCTCACGCGCGGCATGCGCAGCGTTCACATCTACTCCACCGACCCGCAGACCCGCGACTTCCTGCGTTCCCTCGTCCAGGCGTAGGCGCGAGCTGTGGGTGGCCGAAGGCCATGCGGATGCTGCCCGCTTGAGCCTGTATGTCGTCGGCGCGGGAGGATGACGACATGGCAGACGTTGACCAGCTGATCACCCATATCCGCGCCTTCACCGACGAGCGGGGGTGGGGGCGGTTTCACGACCCCAAGTCCCTGATCCTCGCGCTTGTCGGCGAGGTGGGGGAGTTGGCCGAGCTGTTCCAGTGGATCAACGCTGGGGATGCAGTCGAGGTCTTCGCAGATCCAGACCGTAAGCAGCGGGCAGCCGAAGAGATGAGTGACGTCCTCATCTATCTCCTGCAGCTCGCCGACGTCCTCGATGTGGACCTCGTTCCAGCAGCCGAAGACAAGCTCGCTGCTGCAGCCCGGCGATACCCGGCCGTTGACGGCGTGGCAACGGATGCTCCGCTGAAGGAGTGACCTCGCCTGCTGTACACAGGCATCCACAGTGACCGGAGAGCGTGTGCCCACCGGGCAGCCGGGTGGGCCGAGCGTGCAGGCTATGGACAAGACCTGCGTCAGCCTGCCCCTTGCTGCCTGCCACCCCTCGCTGCAATACGAAACTCTCTGGGCGACAGACGGTCCGGGGAGTCGAAAGACCCTGCTGAACTCGTCGTTCTTTGTTCCGCTCGCGGTGGGAGACGTGGTCGACACCATCGCGCGCGACGGTCGGGAGATCATCGCCGACCTGGTGCAGGCAGGAGACATGACGCTGTCCACGTGCGTCGTGCATGCCTCCGTCAGTGACGAGGAGCAGATCCGGGTCACCGAGTCGTGGCGAGCGCGGGGCGCACGGTGGACCGAAGGCGGCCGAGGATTCCTCCTCACCGTGTGGGCACCGGATGTCTCCGCCGACGATGTCGCCCGCATCGTGCGCGACGACGTCGCTCACCGAACCGGCTGGGAAGCGCCCTTCGTGTACGCGCCCGAAGACAGACATGCACAGATGGAGATGCTGCTTCGGCACGGTCCGGGATGAACCACCCAACCCCTCCACGGGACGCACCGTCCGCACATGCCGTTCCCTCCCAGGCTCAGCGCCCGTTGAGCAGCCGATGCAGCGCGGAGCGGAGTTGGATCTGGGCTGGTTCGAGGGATTCGGTCGTGATGGCCGGATGCCTGGCAGCGACTTCGGCAGCGATGGCCGGGCTCAGTGAACTGGCTGCTGTGGCGCCTTCGACTGCGGCAAATCCGCGAACCAGAACGTCGATCACCATCGCGGTCGAGAGGGGCTGGTCGTCACCAGTGTCGGCGAGCGCTCGGACGAGCACGTCGAGCCACGCGAACGCCTGGGGGCAGCGCGGTGCCCGCTCCAGCGGATAGTTCGCCATCCACGGGTGCGCCAGATACCGATCCCAGAGCGCGTCCACCCACTCGATCACCCGCCGCTCCGACGTCCCGGGGCCGAGCTCCGGCGCCGGACCCAGCGCGGCGTCGATGACGAGCTCGACGAGCGTGTCCTTCGAATCGACATAGCGGTAAAGGCCCGTCGTCGTCACCTGCAACCGCGCCGCAACGGCCGCCAGCGTCACCGAATCGATCCCGTCGTCATCCGCCTGATCGCAGGCCGCCTGCACGACCTCCGCAAGCGTGAACCGGGGCCGCGGGCCACGCGTCGCGGCCACGCCCAGCCCCCACGCCTGCAACACGGCATCCGGGACGACCTCTTTACTGTGCATTACGTTCACTGTACTCTCGCCATAACAGTGAACGTAATGCACAGAAAGGTCTCGCCATGCCAACTGCCCTCGTTACCGGTGCCTCGTCAGGAATCGGCCGCTGCGTCGTCACCCGCCTCCTCGATTCCGGATGGGAGGTGATCGGCGTCGCTCGCCGGGCCGCCGAGATCCCCGAGCGCGCGACTGCGGTTGCCCTCGACCTGTCCGACCCGGAGGCCATCGCCGCAGCCTTCGACGAGGCGCCACTCGCGGGAGTGCGGGTCGACGCCTTCGTGCACTGCGCGGGCTACGGCGACTTCGCACCCCTCGAACTCACGCCCATGGGTGATGCGGCTCGCCAGCTGCAGGTCAACGTCTTGTCCGCGATCGGGGTGCTCCAGGAGATCGTTCCGGGGATGCGCGCCGCCGGCAGCGGGAGAGTCGTGCTCGTCTCGTCGATCGCGTCCCGGTTCTCGTCGCCGATGGCCGGCTGGTACCATGCCTCCAAAGCGACCCTGGAGTCCATCGCCGATAGCCTCCGACTCGAACTCGCGCCCTTCGGCATCGACGTCGCGGTCATCCAGCCAGGCCCGGTCGCGACCCCCTGGCACGACGGCGCCCTCGCTGCCCTGCGGGATCGCACCGCCGGCACCCCCTACGAGCGGGTGGGCGCGGCCACCGCCGCCTTTCATGCCAAGGGGCAGGCCTCCCCGATGCTCGGCACCGTCGACGCGGTCGCAGACGTCATCATCGATGCCATGACCAATGCGCGGTCCCGTCCGCGGTACCTCGTCGGCCGAGGCTCGCGCATCGCCGTCACTCTGCCGCGATTCCTCCCCACCCGAACCTTCGACCGCCTCACCGCCCACGAATTCGGCCTGAACTGACCGACAGCCGCTGCGACGCGTCGCGCCGACGCCCAGCCCGGCGTCTCAAGCCCCCGTTCATCGAGGAGATCCACGTGAGCAACGGCATCACCACACCGGAGCCCCCGTCGACGGCGGTCACCTGCGTCGTGCATTACGTCATCGACCCCGCGAAGATCGACGCCTTCGAGCAGTTCGCTCGCGCCTGGATGCGGCTCGTCGACGCGCACGGTGGCACCCACCACGGCTACTTCCTGCCCGGCGAAGGAACCAGTGACCGGGCCGAAGCGCTGTTCTCGTTCCCCAGCCTCGCCGCCTACGAGCAGTACCGGCAACGTTTCGGCGTCGACCCCGAGTTCATCGCCGCGGACAAGATTCGCGACGACTCCGGATGCGTCCTGCGCTACGACCGCACCTTCATGCGCCCACTCCTCCCGCAGGGGGAATGACGCCGATCGCGACAGCGGCGCTGTCGAGCGCAGTCACTGGGGGCGGGCTGCAGGCGGTGGGGGTTGTGCTGCATCGGCCCAGACTTCGGTCATCTCGACGAGGATGTTGTCCTGGGCGCGAACGAACGTCGCCACCTCGAAGTGGTTCACCACATCACCTTCTCGTCCGGTGACGTGACAGCGTGCGACCGCACGGTCACCGGCATCGACGACATCTTCCACGGTCATCCGTTCGAAGCCGGGGTACTCGGCATTCAGTCGAACCCATTGCTCCCGGTCGAACTCCTCCCCCGTGTGCACGTAGCGGCAGACGAACCCGGGATCGAGCATTCCGGGCAAGTCGTCCCAGCGGTGCTCATCGATCGCGCGGCAGAGCGCCGTGAGGATGTCGGCAGCAGTCACCGAAGGAGGATGGCAGAAACTCCGCCAGTGCGGCGGCGCTCGATCGGGTGGGGTGGCAGCCGGTGTGACCTCAAGAACTGCACACTTCGATCTTTGCCGGCTTGAGGGGCAAGCCGCTGACCTGCGGTGTTGCTGGCACGGTCACCCTCTGAGCCCGATCGATGTGTGTCGTTCTTGAGGTGGGGGTTGGGTCGGCCATGCAGAGCATCCAGCCGAGCCCACCGGGTGATGTTCTAGAAGAACCGGTTGAACTCGCCCGTGACGTCCTGCACCTGGAACAGGGTCTGCCGGTAGTTCAGTTCATCCAAGGCGGTGCGCAGGATCTCGATGCGCGGGATGCCTGTCTGGGTCCATTGCACCCGGCGGCGTTGGCGATGCTCGACGTCGGGGACGTATTCGTAAGGCCCAGAGACGATGCCGAAGTTGAGGAGGCTTTTGCCCCGGACCGGCGCGATGATCCGGTCCCCTTCCTGCATCTCGAAGGCGAATCGCCGCAGCATTCCTGACCACAGCGTCAGGGATCTGGGCGCCGCGTCCGGCAAGGTGCGCTGCAGGCCCTCGCGAAGTGCGTCCTGCGAGTCGCCGTACTGACGCAGGTCGCCGACGTCGTCCCAGCCCAACGAAATAAAGCCCTCGTCGAGGAGCTTCGAGTCGAACACGTCGTTACGGACGCACCAAGTAGTCATCCGTCGAGGGTTCCACGGCGGAGTGAACACATCGCGGCGTGATAAGTCCATCCGCCGCGCCTCCTTCCCGGTGTGGAACGGGGCCAGGCTCGGGGCCGCCTGTGGTCAGCGGTAGACGTCGGCCCGATGCTCGATCGCAGCGATCGTGACGACGTCGTCGATGCGATAAATCACGCGGTAGTCGCCGCGCCGAGCGGTGTGCAGCCCCTCGAGCTCAAACCGCAGCGGTTTGCCAACCCGGCGTGGATTCTCGGCCAGCGGGCCGTAGATGAACTCGATGGCGGCAACGGCGACCTTCTCGGTGAGCCGCGCCAGGGCGCGCTTGGCTGCAGGCGTCCATGCGATCTCGAACATGGCGTCGTTCACGGGCGCAGGGAGGCGAGGATCTCGTCCTTGCTGAGCACCTCGGCCTGCCCCGCAGCGATCTCATCGAGACTCTCTCGGATCTGGCCGATGAGCTTCGGGCGGCTCGCGACTTCCAGGGTCTCTTCCAGCGAAGCGAGGTCATCCGCGCTGATGACGACCGCGGCGGGCTTGCCGTGCCTGGTGATGACGACCCGGTCGTGCTCGCGCTCGACCTGATCGACCACCTCGGACAGGCGGTTCTTCACGTCTCGCAGGGCCATCGTGCCGTCAACAGTCATGGCTACAACTGTAGCTACCCACGGCTGGGCGTCAAGGTCCGAGCGATGGAACGTTCGGGTGCAATCGTCACGACACCCGATGCGTGAGAAGCACGACGCCGCCGGGAAGGGTTTCGGCATCGGTGAGGGCGAGGCGCAGGGGTAGTCCGGTGTGCGGCAAGAGGGGTGTGCCGCCACCGAGGATGACCGGATTCACCTTGATCTGGATCTCGTCGATGAGGTCGACGAGTTGAGCTGCGAGGTTGCCGCCGCCGCACAGCCAGATGTCCCGACCCGACTCCTCCTTGAGTGCAGCGACCTGCGTGACGACGTCCCCGGCGATCGTCGTGAGCCCGGGGGTGGCGGGGAGGTCCCGGTGGGTCACGACGATCTGGCGCAGGTGGGGGTAGGCCCCGCCGGAGAGTCCGGCAGTGAGGGCAGGCTCGAACGCGCGAAATCCCATGAGCACCGTGTCGAATCGCCGCGGCTCACCGGTGACGCCCAAGGCATCGCGCACGTGGGTCGGGCACGTCTCCGGGTAGCGCTCGAAGAGGGCGGCGAGGGTCGCCGGATCCTGCGGAAAGGCCGAGAAGTCGCCCTCGGCATCGGCGATGTACCCGTCGAGGGAGGTGGCCACGTAGTAGACGAGGTTGCGCATTCCACTCCAATCACTACATCTGTTCTGGTTGGGTAAGTACAGCAGATGTCGTGGTTGCATGGGTAGGGTTTTGTCATGGTCGCCAACCCCGAACGCCGCGCCGCCGTCGCAGACGCCGCCCTCGAGTTGCTCGGCCGTGACGGCGCACGGGCCGTGACGCACCGAGCCGTCGACGCCGAGGCCAAGCTCCCCGCCGGCACCTGCACCAACTACTTCCCGTCCCGCGCCGACCTCATCGTCGGCATGACCCACCGCATCTTCGCCAACCTCGAACCCGCCTCGGATCGCCTCGCCGCGCTCGCCGACCTGCCCGCCGAACAGGCCGGACCCGAGTACGCCGCCTACGTCGTCGAACGACTCCTCGCCCGCCCGAACCTCGCCCGCGCGCTGATCGAACTGCGCCTCGAAGCCGCCCGGGCCCCAGAGGTCGCCGAGCCGCTCGGGGCGTTCCTGCGAGAGGGGCTGGCCGCAGACGTCGAGTTCCACACCGGCCGCGGGCTGCCCGGTGGCCGTGAGGTGGTCGTTCGTCTGCATCACCTCGTCAACGGGATCCTGCTCGACGCCCTCACCATCTCCCTCGACTCGGGCATGGATCCGGTGGCGCAGGCACGCTCGTCCGCAGCGGGGCTGCAGGCGCGTGAGTAGGAGCGCAGGCGCAGTGATCGGCATCCCGTTGAGGCCACCTCGTCACCTTCAATCCGCAGGCCTCGTCGCTGGTGGGGCCCGCTCTTGTGGACAAGCGATCTGGACCATCGTCCAGCTCTGAGTACGCTCGATCGTGCGGAGGCTCGCGCCGGGGGACAGGCGAGCCGCGCCGCACGCTGTGCCGGGCTCGCTCCGGTGGGGTGATCCAGATGTGGCCCCCGCGTTCGACATCACGTCGACGAGCAGGAGGAGGCCGCGTGAGCGCCACCGTCACGACAGCGCCACAGGTCCGCCGCGGCCTGTCCGCCACCGCATTGCTGTGCTGGCTCACCGTCGCGCTGGAAGGGTTCGACCTCGTCGCGTTCGGCGCCGTCATCCCGACCCTGCTCGAGACCCACTACCTCGGCATGACCGGCGACGACGTCAAACTCGTCGCCACCTTGTCGCTCGTCGGAGTCGGCATCGGCGCCGCTGCCGGTGGCCCGTTCATCGACCGGTTCGGCCGCCGCATCGGACTCGTCGCATCGGTCGCCGTGTTCTCGATCTTCACGCTGCTCGTGCCGCTGGCGCCGACCGTGGGGCTGCTCGCCGCGGTGCGTCTGCTCGCAGGCCTGGGCCTCGGTGCCTGCATGCCGACGGCCATCACGATCATGACCGAGGCCGGTCGCGCCGACCGGCGCGCCACCTCCACGACCATCACCATGACCGGCTACCACGTCGGCGCCGTCGCGATGACGCTGCTCGCGCTCGTCGTGCTGCCCTCATGGCAGACGCTGTTCTACGCCGGTGGCATTGCGGGACTGCTGCTGCTCCCGTTCACCTGGTTCGCCATCCCCGAGACCGCACCGATCGCCGCCGACGGGAAGGGCTCGAACGCGACGGGCTCGAACGCGAAGGTCTCGTTCGGCGAGGTCCTCGCCCACCACCCGCGTGCGCTGCTCGGCTCGTGGTTCGCGTCGTTCATGGGTCTGCTCCTGGTCTACGGGCTCAACACGTGGCTGCCGCAGATCATGCGCTCGGCCGGCTACTCCCTCACCTCATCGTTGAGCCTGCTGCTCATCATGAACGCGGGCGCCATCGTGGGCCTCGCGCTCGCGGGCGTCGTCGCCGACCGCGGCGGCATCAAGCGCTCGACCCTCCTCTGGTTCATCGCCTCCGCAGTCTTCTTGGCGCTGCTGAGCATTCGCATCGACAACCAGGTGCTGCTGCACGTCGTCGTGTTCATCACGGGTCTGTTCGTCTTCAGCGCACAGGGCCTGGTCTACGCCCTGATCGCGCACCTCTTCCCCACCTCCGTCCGCGGCACGGCCCTCGGACTCGCCTCCGGCGTCGGCCGCATCGGCGCCATCGTCGGCCCGTACGTCACCGGCAGCCTCGTGGCCGCAGGCCTCGGCCACCCGTGGGGCTTCTACGTCTTCGCTGCCGTCGCCGTCCTCGCCACCCTGGCCGTCGCCGCCATGCCCAGCCGCCCCCGCGAGCTCGACCTGCCGTAGTCCCGTCGCCGCCCGGGCTCTACCCCGCGAGGAATCCGGCGGGGGTGACCAGCATGATCAGGAACGCCCACCAACCGGTCAACCGAGTGCGCTCAGGTTGGTGGAGGCGGCGTCCATAGAACAAGAACGCCGCTACGGCGATGGGCATCAACGGGCTGATGATGAGCCAGAACCACGCCCACCGCGTCGCCAGGCGAGGCTCCGGCCCGGTCGCCAACACGAACGGGAGCAGGCCCAGCATGGCCAAATCGCCGCGCACCGACCACCCTCCCAGCGTGATGGTGACGCCCGAAAGAGGCTGGGCCCAGGTCAGATCCACGTCGGTCGAGTACGTGTGCAACTCGGTATCGATGGGGCCGATGATCCGGGGAAGTGACTCGTCGTCGCCGCTCTGACGTTCGAGTTCGCTCTGCGAGGACGCCTGTACCACCTCGGTGAACGCCTCATGCCAGTCGTCACGCCACGAAAGGCGAACCGTCGTCACACCCTGCGCCCCACCCAGATCCCCCGCACCACCCATCGCACCTTCGACACGGACGTGAGCGATCGACCCGTCGGCAAGCCCGGCCTGCAAACGCGCGTACGGCTCCTGCCTCTCGCCCACATTGAGCAGGAGTGACATGGCGACGACGAACAGCGCGAGCCCGCCCCAGCGCAGCACCTGCCACCAGCGGCCCCCGATGGGCTGGGCCGGCCCCTTGACATGCGCCTGCGTGACCGTCGACATATCCGGAGGGTACGACTCGAAGGTGATTGTGAGAAGGCAAGATTCGACCACGGCCGGCTGTCGGCCCCTCGTGACGGACCCCGCGCCTGTGGATGACGGAACGTACGGGGTGACCACAGGCATCACACGATGAAGAGATGCCCCGACCTGGACGCCGCCACTCACTGCTCGCAGCCCTGACCGAGAGCGGGGGATCTGCGAGCTACGCGGCGCTCAGGCGAGTGTCCCCCGAAGGAACCGTGCGCGCTGCCCTCCGAGAGGGACTCATCGTCCGTGTCGGCAGGGGCACGTACGCTCTCGCCGAACTCGGCGGCAGCGACGTCGTCAACACCCCCGCAAGGTCTTGGGCCAGGTGGACCGACGGGCCGACCGACGCCGAACTCCTCGCGCGAAAGGCCCGTCACGTTCGTGCCCAGGCCCTGCGAGGAGCCCTGTCGCACAGGTGCGCTGCCTCCCACTACGACTGGCCGATTCTCGTCGAACCCACCACGGTCGACGTGCGAGTGCCGATCGGGCGAAAGGCGCGAGGCAACACGGATGGCTTGAGTATCCGCCGCGGCTCCCTCACCTCTGAGGAGATGCGGGAGCACGTCACCTCGTACATGCAAACCGTCCTCGACTGTGCCCGTGACCTGCCCTTTCGCGAGGCGCTCGCCGTCGCGGACTCGGCACTCCGAGCGGGAGATGTCGGTCCGTCCGAACTTCACGAGCTGGGGGCGAGCTACCGAGGGCCAGGCGCCCGTCAGGCGCGCAAAGTCGCGATCTTCGCCGACGCCCGTGCAGCCAACCCGTTCGAGTCCGCGCTGCGCGCGGCCATCTGGGGCGTGCCGGGGTTGTCCGTCGAGCCGCAAGCGGAAATCTACGACCAGGGTTTCTATGCATGTGTCGACCTCGCGGACCGCCGTAACCGCATCGTCATCGAGGCCGACAGCTACGAATTCCACGGCAGCCCTGAGCGATTCGCGAAGGACCGGCGAAGGTATGCGGAGCTCACCGCTCGTGGCTGGGTCGTCCTGCCCTTCGACTTTCACACGGTGATGCGGACACCGCAGGAGGTGCGCTCCCTTGTGGAAGGGGCGGTCATCGGTGACGTAACGCGATACGGACTACTAAGAGAGGCGTGAATCTTCACGCGCAGGGCTCTGACCTGCAGGTTCATATATTGAGACGCTCTCTTCATAGTCCTTATCGCTCTACGATCCGGGAGAAGCGGCATCGGTGGAGCTTGAGACTCCTGCCCGTCCCGCCGTCGGAGGTGGCGGGCGACCTGGCTGCTCGTCGACGCGCCCCCGCCACCTCGATGCGAGGTGACGGGGGCGTTGCACGTCTGAGTGCGGATCTTCTGTGCACAGCATCCGAATCGACGGTCAAGAGACCAGCGCCACCGCCACGACGAGAGGGAGCGACACGAGGGACGCGATGGACGTCACCACGGTCATCGTCTTGAGACTGCCCTGGGTGGTGAGGCCCAACAGCGCCTTGAACATCCAGAAGAAGTTGCTGTTGACCTGCAGCGCGAACAGCGACCCGGAGGCGATCGCGAGGCCGATGGCGATGGGGGCGACGTCGATGGAGCCGAGGATCGGCGCGATGATGCCGGCCGCCGTGATCGCTGCGACCGAGACCGACCCGATGGCCAGGTGCAGCACGGCCGCGATGAACCACGCGAGCAGGATGCTGACGACGACGGGCGTTCCGGCCTCCGCGCTGAACAGGCCGCCGAGGATGTCCGCGAGGCCTGTCGCCTCGATGACGGCGCCGAGGGAGCCGCCGATGCCCGTGACCAGCAGGATCTCGCCTGCAGTGTGCAGGCCGATGCCGAACGCCTCGCCCGTTCCGTCCTGGCCGACGGCCCGGCGCGCGAGGACGAACGCGATGATCAGACCGAGGAACATGGCGATGTTGGCGTTGCCGAAGAAGGCGATGGCCTCGTTCTTGACTCCCGCCAGCTTGCTGAACGCACCGAACGCGATGAGAAGCAGCGGGACCAGGATCGGCAGCAACGACAGGCCCAAGGAAGGCATCTTGCGGCCGGAGGCGGAGGCGGAGGCGGAGTCGGCGGCGACGGGCTCCTCCGTCGGGGCCAGGCCGTCGATGAGGTCGACCTCTTCGTCGAGGTCGGGGTTCCAGTAGCCGAACTTGAGCATCCGGCTGAACACGAACGTCGTGAGCAGCGCTGTGACCGGCCCGAACACGATGCCGTACAGCAGGTAGGTGCCCAGCGGGATCTTCAGGAGGCCGGCGATGGAGACCGCGGCCAGGCCCGGCACGACGAACACGTACCCACAGAAGATGCCGGTGCCGAGCGCGCCGGCCATGAGCGCAAGTCCGTTCTTGCTGATGTGCGGTGCGGCCTGGCGCGCGACGGGGGCGCCGAGGACGACCTGCACGTCGACGTAGATCGACGGGAACACGGTGGCGAGGGCGACGGTGAGGCCGTAGGGGATCTTGCCGGGTCCGAGCACGCGCAGCAGCAGGCTGACGAGCCGGTCGAACGTGCCGAGCGTGTGCAGCAACGACCCGATGAGGACACCGAAACCGATGAGCAGACCGATCTTGGCCATGATCTCGCCGAAGCCGGTAGTGATGGCCTCGACGGTGGCACCAAAGCCGATGCCGCCGGCCAGGCCGAGGTAGAGACAGCCGACGATCAGGGAGATGATCGGGTCGACTTTCACCTTGATGATGAGCAGGACGATCACCAGGATGGCGATGGCCGTGTGGAGAGCGATCACGGGCAACCTCTTTGTCGCGGGCGGGGATTCCGGCGGTCCGGTGGGTGCAGTCTCCCTCCGCGGGGCGTATCGCGGGGCCGGTGACCACGCCTGAATGTCGCGGCGTCGCGCTTACAGTCGAGGGACCGGATGTTTCCCGCCGTCAGCGGTGGGGTGAGATGCAGGAGATGCGATGACGCTCATCACCGTGGCTGCGGCGCAGGTCGGCAGCGGACCCGTGGTTCAGGAGAACCTCTCTCTCGTCGAGGAGTTCGCGGCACGGGCTGCCGAGGCGGGCGCGGCGATCGTGGCGTTCCCTGAGGCGACGATGGCGTGTTTCGGCACCGATCTGGCGTCGGTCGCAGAGCCGCTCGACGGGCCTTTCGCCGACGGAGTCCGGCAGATCGCTGCTCGACTCGGGATCACTCTGGTCGTCGGCATGTTCGAGCCCTCGGGTGATGGGCGCGTCTTCAACACGCTGCTGCTGACGGGCCCGGACGGTGATACCACCTACCGCAAGATCCACCTGTTCGACGCCTTCGGCAGTAAGGAGTCCGACACGGTCGCGCCCGGCTCCGAACACGTGACGACGCAGGTGGGCGGAGTGCGCGTCGGCCTCGCGACCTGCTACGACCTGCGTTTCGCCGACCAGTTCACGGCTCTCGGGCGGGCCGGTGCCGAACTCGTTGTCACGCCTGCGAGCTGGGGCGACGGTCCGGGCAAGGCCGAGCAGTGGGATCTGCTGACCCGCGCACGAGCCATGGATGCGCAGGCCTTTGTACTTGCCGCCGGCCAGGCGTGGCGGCCTGCAGAGGGCGCCGACCCGCTCGGCATCGGACGCTCCTGCGTCACCGACGGACTCGGTCGGGTACGCGCGCGCCTCGGGCACGAGTCCGGCCTGCTCGTCACGCAGATCGACACCGACGAGGTCGCCGCGATCCGCACGCGCGTCCCCATTCTCTGAGCCCGCTCAATGTGAGGGCGCTCAGCGCCGCCGGGTGAGGAGCCCGAGGCCACGTCGCACCGGACTCGCGCTGTGGGCGATGGCCTCGCCGGAGGTCGCGACCGGTTCAGTCGACACAGGCATGGGCTCGATTGAGACTGCGCCTGATTCGGGCACCGCTCCCTGAGCCGCCGCTTCGGGAGGTGCCTCGTCGTGGCTGACTCGCGGAGGGCGGATACCGGCCCGGTCCAGTGCGCGCAGAAGCGCGGAGAGTTCGCGAGTGGGGTCGAGCAGGAACGCCGCCTCGCGAATGCGGTGCACGAGGCGGCCGTCCCGTTCGACGCGACGCTGCTCGGCCAAGTCGCGGAGGTAGGCGTTCGCGCCGTCCCAGGTCTCGCCCTCGAACACCACGTCCAACTCGCCGCGCAGTCCCACGACGGTCAGGTCGCGGTCGATCGCCGACACCCGTGTGTGGTAACCGTGTTCGTGAATCGCGGCGCGGAGATAATCGACGACCTCGGCTTCGGTCCGACCCGCCTCACCTGCGTGGGTGCCGTCCGCGTCGAGCCCGCCCGCGGTCCTCGGCACGTTCTTGTCCCGCATGCCCGTGTCGGCAACATCGAGGCTGATCCGGGCGCCGCCGCGCAGACGTGCATCACCGAACAACGAGCGGCGCGGGTTCTCCCACGAGCTGCGATGCGGGTCACCGGCCAGGTACTTCTCCGCCAGGGTGGCCCGGATGGGGTCGTCCTGCTCTGCGCGCCGATCGCGCCCGGCCTGCCCCGACTGCCCAGCTCGTCGGTCGGGGAGGTCGACGCGATCACCGAAGAGGACGATCCGCGGTGCGAGAGCGCGGAGCAGGTTCGCCTCGGTGCCGATGTCGGAGGCGTCCTGGACGATGACGACGTCGAACAGGCTGTGGTCGAGGTCGTCGGGCAGGTCGAACTGCTCGGTGAGGCGGTGCAGCGGCACGATCCAGGCCGGGACGGCGGCGCGGCATCGGACCCGGACCCGGTCGAGTTCCGCGTGCTGGCGCGGGGATCCGTGGCCTCCGGCGAGGCGACGGGACAGGTGCGCGCAGAGCGCGAGGTCGACGCGGGTGGAGGCGGGGAGTCGGTCGGGGACAGCGGCGGCGGCCCACGCGCGGGCAGCCCCCAACTGGT
>DAMDJY010000082.1:0-15754 GCA_032100225.1 Mobilicoccus sp. | reverse complement strand
TGGCGACGGACTCCCGCGAGGTCGCGGCCCGCTGCGACCGGACGCTGCGTCTCGTCGACGGCCGCCTCGGCAGCCGGCACGACCTGTGCGACGCCCGCGAGGCGCTGCTGTGATTGCCGCCTTACGCCTCTGGTGGCTGCTGAGATCGACCGCGGAGAAACCGCGCGACGGCGCCACCACCCTCGCCTTCGGACTCGCGACCTGGGCGCTGCTCTCCGGGGCGCGACTGCTGTGCCTCACCCGAGGTGAGACAACCCTGGATCGGACTCTGCTGTGGGCCGTCGGCGCCCTCGTCCTCGCCTTGGGCCTGACTGCGGCCGGCGCCGTGCGGTCTCTCCTGCATCGCTGCGCCGACCGCAGGCTGAGCGTGCTGCGCTCCGCAGGCGCATCACGCGCCCAGACCGCCCTGGTCTGCACGATGGAAGTCGCCGACTCGGCACTCCCCGGGGTGCTGGCTGCAGCGGTCGCTCACGCCGGACTGTGGTGGATCGCCGCTCAAGCGGGGATCGAACGTGCTACCGCCGCGCCACTTCTCGTCGCTCCGTGGCTGCTGTTGATGCTCGTCCTCGGCATCGTGGTGGCTGCACGCGTCCGCGCCGCCACCCGCTGACACGCGGCTGATCGACAACGATCGGCGCCACAGCCGTAAGGGATTCGGGTGTCCCGCTACTCCCCCGCGTCAGGCGTGAGGGTGCGCGTGTTCGCCGTGCATGTGGTCGGCGTGCGCATGGTCGTCATCGGAGTGCGGATGCGCGTGGTCGTCGTGGGAGTGACCGTGCTGGTGGGCGTGAACGTGTTGCTCGCTCCACAGGGGCGCGGTCAGTTGCTGAGTCGCTTCGGTGCGGAGGCGGTCGCAGCGGTCCCAGTCGGCATCGTCGAGGATGACGGCGGCCGCAGGAAAGAGGCCGTTCTCTTCGTGGTTGATGTGCTCGAACAGAACGATGAACTCGGCCAGGAGCGGCGCGAAGTCGATCTCGCCGGTGCGGCCCGCGTCGGCGTGGCCGAGGATCTCGTCGATCAACTGGTCGAGGGCGTCGTGCTCGTCGTAGAGGGTGCCGGCCTTCTCTTCGTATTCTTCGAACCGCGTCATGGAGAGGTAGAGGCCGGCCTCTTCGACGGAGTTGTGGACGCTGAACAGGCGCCGCAGCTCGCGGATGAGCCTGATGGCCTCGTCCCGCTCCCCCGCATCGGCGTGCCGGCGGATGTGACCGCACAGGTTGCGGATCTCGAAGTGGTCGTCCATCAGTGCGCCGATGGGGCCGATCTGGTCGCAGCCGCAGTACTGGCACATGCGTGTCCTTCTTCCTTCCGACTGCTGTCCAGCATCCCATCCGGCACCGACAGCCCTTCGGCCAGCCATGACCTGACGCACGCAGGGGTGGGATCACGCTGCGTGTCTGGTCGCTACCGGCTGTCCGGTGGAGCGTGGGGTGTTGCCGATGGGGGTGCCGCCAGCGCGGGTCCATCTGACTGTTCCGTCGTCGTCGACGGTGGCGGTGTGGTCGTGTCGGTGGACGACGGTGTGGTGGTGTCGGCAGAGCAGGGTCAGGTTGCGCAGGTCGGTGTTGCCGCCTGCGGCCCAGTGGATGATGTGGTGCCCGTCGCACCATGAGGGTGGTGCGGTGCAGCCGGGATAACTACACCCCTTGTCCCGTAGGTGTAAGGCGGTGGTCAGTCCTGGTGTGACCAGGCGTTTGGCTCGGCCTAGTTCGAGGAGTTCCCCGTCTGTGCCGAGGACTGCCGGGATGATCTGAGCGTCACAGGCCAGGATCCGCGCTTCTGTCGGCGACAACGTTCCACCGAATCCGGTGGACGCGTACCCACGCTCACCAGCCTCGCCGTTGTCGCCTGCAGCTCCGATGCCGGAATCGTCGAAGCCGCCGGTTGCTGAGATAGCGCTGCTGATTCCGACCTGGGTGCCGGATGCGGCTGCATTGGCGATGCGAGTGGTCGTGCCGGTCGTCAACCACGCGTCACGAGCCGCGGTCTGGGCGGATGCGGAATCCCGAGCTGTCGACGATCCACCCTTCCCACGTGAGTGCGTCATCTGCACGGACCCGGCGTGGCTGCGCAGCACGCTCCCCGCCGCTGTCATGCCGTGCGCGTTGAGCCCGGACAGCAGGTCGGCCAGCGTCATCGTCACGACCACTCGGGCTTTCGTGCCGGAGCCGGGCAAGGCAGGGTTCGGTGTCGTCGCGTGAGCCGCCAGGGCCAGGAGCGCGTCGGCGCGGCGCTGACCGGGGGTGCGCATGTCAGGGGCACCGTCCTCGTCCAGGTGCGGTGCCGACAGCGCATGCACCGCCGCCGAGAACGTCTCATGGGAGGCAGAGTCCAGACGCAGCGTCGCGGTCAACATCCCGCCCCGGTCGCGCCGGAACGCGGTGAGTTCGCGCCTCATGTAGTCACGGTCGTGGCGTTCATCCAACGCGCCTGCGGGGCCGTACTGCCCGATCATCCGGTCCTGCAACTGGTAGAGCTGATGGATCGAAGCTCCTTCGGCAGCCCAGTCGAGGATGATCTCCAACAGGTCATCCCAATACGGGTACTCGATGCTCGAACGAAGGCGCCGGAACACCTTCGCCGCAGTCGCCGCGACCTCCAACGACAACCGACCTCCGAGGACCGCCTCCCGCAGCCCCGCGACATCCACAGTCGTGCACGTTGCGGTGATCTCCCCCAGCTGCCGGGCCTGCCCCCGCCCGACCGGCACATCGGCCTCACGGCAGGACTGCTCCACCCACCGGTTTGCGCGCGGATGATCCGAGGCCGCGATCACGCCCCGATCAGCCGCTTCGATCACCACCGCAGCCCGCGCCGCCTCAGCCGCAGCAACAACAGCACTCGCAGCCGCCGCGACCTGCGCCAGCTCACCCGAATCCACGCCCGCGAGCCGATCGGCCACACCCGCCAACACCGCGCGCGCAGCATCCAGCTGTGCGGTGAGGTGTTCACCCGCGCTCTGCGCTATGGGGTGGATGGTGGCTGCCATAACCCCATTTTATCGAACTGGAATCCAATGTACATAGATTCTACTCAGGCACTCCAGCCAGCTAGTGAATGCGACGCCGCCAATGCCGAAACCAGTTGCGCGGGAATGCAACTGGTGCCCCTTTCACTATCCACAGCCTGCGTGACCTGCATCACACCCAACGCTGCCGGAGCGAGGCGCACACACCTCACGCATGGCGCCATCCAAGCCCTTCCATCACGTCGACATCGTGATGGGGCACCGGGTACGCCGAGCATGGCAGCGACCTCCGACAACCCTTGGGATCCGCACTGGCAGCGACCTCATCACCGGCCAGCGCCGTTAAGCGGTCGCGGCGGTCGTCGACACCACGACGGCCACCGCCCAGCGTGGGTGGTGGCCGCCGTGTCGGTCGTCGAGTCTCACTTCACGGGAGCGACATCCGCTTCGTAAACGAGAACTTCGGTGCCGTTGCCTTCGTTGCCGTCGTCGGGGGCGGCGTACATGGTCAGGTGGCGGCCGTCGGCGTCGATGTCGACGGGGTTGCGAGTGACGACGTGGCCGGCGGTGGACCAGAGTTGAATGGCCGTCTCGTGCAGCAGGCGGCCGGTGCGCAGGTCGAACGTCGCTGCGCCACCGAGTTCGTACGGCTTGGTGGAGCCGGGCGCGGCGGGCAGGTTGGTGATTCCGGTGCACAGCATCGAGGACGGCTTGACGTACTCGCAGTCCTGGTAGTCGACGAAGTGGCTGGGGTTCATCGACTTGCGCTTCTGGTGGCCGTCCACGGTCCACTCGTAGAACCGGCGCGAGCCCCAGCTCTGCCCGACGACTCGCTTGCGCTTGCTGTCGTAAACGACGCCACCGATGTGGTCGTCGACGCGGAACATCTCCTCGACCTTCCAGGTGCGGGTGTCGACGCGGTAGATGATCGCCTTTGAGTCGGGGCGGTACTTCGCGACCGGCAGCCAGATGTAGCGGCCGTCGAAGTCGAGCCCGCCGGGGTGATAAATGGCGCCCTCGCCGAGGTGAATGTCCTTGAGTAGCTTTCCTGCCCGGTCGGTGACGTAGAGGTGGCCGACTCCGCGACCCGGGGTGCGATCCATCCCGTCGACGGGTGCCGGGAACTTCACCGGAGCCTCGTCGATCTGCACCGAGGAGATGAACATGCGGTTGCGCGTCACCTCCATGGCCTGCGGGTGATTCGCGTCGAAGGGCAGGTCGATCGTCGCAGTCGTCGTCCACGCCGTGTTGCGCGTGACGTCCTCGAACGTGGACAGCAGCGAGTCACCCCCGCGGCGGGGATGATGGTCAGAATGCGTCGCACCCGCGGGAGCCGCCGCAGCGGTGGTGGCAGCGAGCGCGAGCGCCAGTGCTGCGGCCGGGCCGGCCAGGGCATACCTGCACATGATTCCTCCTGGGAGAGAGCCGAGGAGGAGAGCGTCGACCACGCGCGCGACACCGCCAGGACGATCGGATGAATGACGACCGAACGCTCAATGGCGGGTGCGTGTCAGCGTCCGTCGTTCGAAAAGTGTTGGTAGTCCTTGGCGCTGGTCCAGGTGCCGCCCCACTTCCAGCCCGCCGCGGTGAAGGCTTTCACCCCCGCAGAACCCGGGGTCAACATGCCGGGGCGAGGGCGGGCGCGATTGGTGAACGCCTTGCCGGCGATGGGATCCACGCGCCCGGAGCGCGTCACGTACGGATTCTCGACCGGATTGATGTCGATCGCCATTCCATACGCGTGTCGCGACCAGGACGTCGCCGACCCGGTGGACTTACGGCAGTTGAACGCGGAGGTGTGGTTGGCTGCCGAGACGGCAGTGCCGGCCGCCAGCGTGGCGGAGACGGCGAGGACCAAGGGAATGCGCTGCGGGCGGCGGGCGGCAGGTGCAGTGCTCGTCATGTTCTCACCATCGCAGCGCTCTGCGTGACCTGTCACACGTTGTTGTGCGCGACATCAGCGACGCCCAGCCACGCCGACACCACGAGTCTGAACGAACTTCTCGCCCATCACTGCGAACATCGGTCGGAGATCGCGGGTCAGGCGCGCAGCCGCAGAGCCTGCCGCCAGGTCAACGAGCCGCCGGTATGGAGGACCGCACGTTCGTACAGACGCGCGCCCCAGGCGACCGCGAGCGCGCAGAACGCGGCAACGAGAACTAGCGAGATCAACGGCTCCCACCAGAGGTAGTCGCCCGCGAGGATGCGCCCCGGCATGACGACCGTCGACATGATCGGGACGTAGGAGAGCACCTTCTCCACGGTGCCCGACGCGGTGATACCGGCGAAGAACACGGCGAGCAACCCCATGGTCACCGGCAGGCTCGTGCTCTGCAGATCCTCCGTGCGTGAGCACAGCGCCCCGACAGCCGCCCACACACACGAGAGTGCGACGAACCCGAGGACGAAGAATGGCACGTACCAGAGCATCGCGGTGAGGGCACCGGACATGTCGAACCCGGCGAGCACCTCAGCTCCCACACTCGACGCATCCGAGGCACCGCCTGCGTCGGTCGGGGCATCCGAGACGCTCGCGATCAGCATCGCCGTCATCCCCACGAAACTCAGGGTCATGGTCAGGCAGATGAGGAGAATCTGACCGAACGCGATGAGGGTATTGCCGACGATCTTGCCGAGCAGCAGCTGCCGCAGAGGGATCGAGGCGGCGAGGATCTCGATAATGCGTGACTGCTTCTCCTCGACCACACTCGACGCGATCTGCGTGCCGAACATCACGGCCGACATGTAGAAGAGGAGCGCGAACACCATTCCGCCCACGAGGCCGAGGAGGTCGCCCAACCCGCCTGACTGCGCCCCCCGGTCGATGTCGACGAGCGCCAGTTCACCACCGGTGTTGAGCTTCTCGATGCTGGTTCCTGCAGCGGCGGCATTGCGTGCGAGCGCCATGGACTCCACGGCACCGGACAGGGTCGCCGACAGGGCCATCGGAGGGGATCCCTCCGTGACGAGGCTCCACTTCCCGGGCTCTCCGATCAGGGCGCCGTCGACATCGCCCGCACGCACGGCCTGGTCCGCAGCCGCGCGATCGGCGACGGTGGCGACCTCGAGGACCGGTTCGGGCGATTCACTTGCAGCGTGCTCGACGACGGCCTTGGCGTCCGCGTCGGTGACGGCCACCCGATAGGTTTCCCCCGTGGCGCGGTCCGCCATGAGCATCGGCAGCATCATCGACAGCGGCAGGATCAGCACGGTGATGAGGGTGGTGATGAGGAAGTTGCGGTTACGCAGCTTCACCCCCATCTCACGGGCTGCCACGAGACGCCAGGGTCGAGGAGTGCTCATGATGCCGCCACCTCCGTGTAGATCTCGGACAGGGACGGACGCAGCCGCGCGAACTCGGTCACTCCCCCGCGCCGGACGGCCTCGGCGAGGAGCAGTTCGGCCATGGCTTCATCCTCGAGTTCGATCACGGTCCCGGACGGCCCGGACTCGACGGCGTGGACCCCACGATGGTCACGCAGCCACCCCGTCTCACCCGTGCCGGCGAGGCGGTACCGCAGAGGCGCGTTCTCCCGCAGCTGCTCGGAGGTGCCGTGGGCGACGAGCCGGCCGTGATGCAGGACGACGATCTCGTCGCACAGCCGATCCACGAGATCGAGCTGGTGGGAGCTGAAGAGCACCGGAACGCCGGCGGAGGTGTACTCACGCAACAGGGCGCTCATCTGTTGCACAGCCGCGGGGTCGAGGCCGCTGAACGGCTCGTCGAGGACGAGCAGCTGTGGGTCGCCCAGAACCGCTGCGATGATCTGGCCGCGCTGCTGGTTGCCCAGGGACAGGGTCTCGACCTTCGCGTCGTGTCGGTCGGCGAGGCCGAAGCGATCCAGCAGAGCGGCGGACTGCGCGGCTGCGTCATCCCTTGGCATCCCGCGGAGCCGCCCGAGATAGGTCAGCTGCGAGAGGATCGGCTGCTTGGGGTAGAGCCCTCGCTCCTCGGGCATGTAGCCGAAACGCGAGCGCGCCTTGCGCGTGAGCGGTTCGCCGTCCCAGGTGATCTCGCCGGAATTCAGCGCGAGGACGCCCATGATCATGCGCATGGTCGTGGTCTTGCCTGCACCGTTTCCGCCGACGAACCCGACCATGCGCCCCTGTGGCACATCGAACGTCACGTCGTCGACAGCTACATGCTCGCCGAAACGGCGCGACACACCCTGCACTGACAGCATCCGGTCTCCCCCTCGTGTCGACCCCCGTCGAAGAGGCCTTTCGTGTGGGCCCCTGAGCTACACATACCGCACGGAACCGACCACACGTGGGCCATCCGGAAAGGTGTCTACTTCTGCAGCATCGCCTCGCGGCCGGAGCCGAGGACGGTGAGGGGAAGGAGTTTCTTTCCGGTGGGGCCGATTTCGATGTCGAGGCCCATCTGGGGGCAGACGCCGCAGTCGAAGCAGGGGTCCCAGCGGCAGTCGGGCTGCTCTTCCTCGTCGAGGGAGGCCTGCCAGTCCTCCCACAGCCAGGCCTTGTCGAGGCCGGAGTCGATGTGGTCCCACGGCAGTGTCTCGAGCTCGTCCCGTTCGCGCGTGGTGTACCAGTCGACGTCGATGTTCCAGCCGTGCTCGGCGTTCATCCGCGTGAAGGTCTCATCGGCGCACCGCATCCAACGCTCGAAGCTGAAGTGCTCACTCCACCCGTCGAAGCGGCCACCGTCGCGCCATACGGCCTCGATGACGTCGCCGATGCGGCGGTCACCGCGCGACAACAAACCTTCGACGATGCCGGGTTCGCCGTCGTGGTACCGGAATCCGATGGAGCTGCCGTAGCGCTTGTCCTTGCGGATCTCGTCACGCAGGAGCTGCAGGCGGCGGTCGGTGTCCTCCGCGGAGAGCTGGCCGGCCCACTGGAACGGGGTGTGCGGCTTGGGCACGAACCCGCCGATGGAGACGGTGCAGCGAATGTCCTTGCGGCCGCTGACCTCACGGCCCGTCGCGATGACGGCCTTGGCCAGGTTGGCGACGCCGAGGACGTCCTCATCGGTCTCGGTGGGCAGGCCACACATGAAGTAGAGCTTGACGTTGCGCCACCCCGCACCGAACGCAGCCGCGACCGTGTTGATGAGGTCCTGCTCGCTGACCTGCTTGTTGATGACCTTGCGCAGCCGCTCACTGCCGCCCTCGGGCGCGAACGTCAGACCGGACTTGCGGCCGTTGCGGGAGAGCTCGTTGGCGAGGTCGATGTTGAACGCATCGACGCGGGTACTCGGCAGCGAGAGACCCGTCTGGGTGCCCTCGTAGCGGTCGGCGAGTCCCTTGGTGATGTCGGCGATCTCGGAGTGGTCGGCGCTCGACAGCGACAGCAGGCCGACCTCCTCGTACCCGGTGGCCTGCAGCCCGCGCTCGACCATCTCGCCGATGCCGGTGATCGACCGCTCGCGCACGGGGCGCGTGATCATCCCCGCCTGGCAGAACCGGCAACCGCGTGTGCAGCCGCGGAAGATCTCGACGCTCATGCGCTCGTGCACCGACTCGGCCAGCGGCACCAACGGCTGCTTGGGGTAGGGCCACGCGTCGAGGTCCATGACCGTGTGCTTGCTGACCTGCCACGGCACACCCTCGATGCCGGGCTTGGGCGTGACGGCCTCGAGCGTGCCGTCGGCCGTGTAGCTCACGTCGTAGAACGCCGGGATGTAGACGGCGCCGGTGCAGGCCAGTCGGCGCAGCACCTCCTCGCGCGGGGTCAGCCCGTCGCCGCCGGGGCGACCCTCGGACTTCCATTCGCGAATGATCTCGCTGATCGCGAGCACCGCCTCCTCACCGTCACCGATGACGGCGGCGTCGATGAACTGCGCGACCGGCTCGGGGTTGAAGCTGGAGTGCCCACCGATGAGGACGATCGGGTCGTCGTTGCCACGGTCGCTGCTGCGCAACGGGATTCCGGCCAGGTCGAGCGCGGCCAGCATGTTCGTGTAGTTGAGCTCGGTCGGAAAACTCAGCCCGAACACGTCGAACTCACGCACCGCACGGTGGCCGTCGACGGTGAGCAGCGGGACGTCGTTCTCCCGCATGAGCGCCTCGAGGTCGGGCCACACCGCGTAGGTGCGCTCGGCCAGGGCGTGCTGCTGCTCGTTGAGGACTTCGTACAGGATCATGACGCCCTGGTTGGGCAGCCCCACCTCGTACGCGTCGGGGTACATGAGAGCCCAACGGACCGTGGTCGGCCCGCCGCACTCCCAGTCCTTGACCTGGGAGTTCAGTTCGCCGCCGACGTACTGCAGCGGCTTGCTCACCTGGGGCAGCAAGGCCTCCAGGTCGGCGAATCTCGACTGTCCCGACATGCGCCCAGCGTAGGTGAGGCGTCCCTGAGTCCCAAAGCGTCGACCACGCCACGCACGTGTGGTCCGACATCCTTGACCGCTACTGAACGCGTGTTTAGTCTACTGACCATGAGTTCAGTAGAGGGCGACCTCACCGCACGGGCGCGGATCCGCAACGCGGCGCTCGAGGAGTTCGCCGAGTGCGGGTTCACTCGCGCGACACTGCGATCCGTCGCGGCGCGAGCCGGGGTCTCCCCAGCGCTCGTCCCCCACCACTTCGGCAGTAAGGAGGGACTGCGCGCCGCCTGCGACGACCACCTGCTCGCCGTCCTCCGCGTGGCCAAGAGCGAGGCCATGGCCCAGGGCGCCGCCCCCTCCCCCACGGCCTACCTGCATGCTCACCCCGAGTTCGCGCTCCTCTATGCCTACATGCGCCGCACGCTCACGGACGGCGGACCTACTGCGGACGCCCTCTTCGACGACCTCACCACCGACGTGCACGGATTTCTGGAGGTCGGCGAGCGCGCCGGCACGATCCGGACCTTCCCAGACCCGGAGGCGCGAGCAGTCGTCATGAGTGCGCTCAGCCTCGGGCTCATGGTCTTCGAGGACCGCATTGCCGCCCGCCTCGGCGGAACGAGCCTGCTCGACCCCGACGTCCTCACCCGCTACACGGACGTCGTCATGGACCTCTACACCGACGGCCTCTTCGCCGTCCCGTTCACCCTCGACGACAGCCCGCCCGCAGTCGTCGAGACACCAACGTCATCACCGACCCCCGATTCACCCCACTCCGAGGAGACACCGTGACCGCCGCTGTCGAGATCTCCGACCTGCACAAGCAGTACGGGTCGCGCGTCGCCTTGCGCGGGATCGACGTGCGCGTCGATCCGGGCACCGTCGTCGGGTTCGTCGGCCCCAACGGCGCCGGTAAGACGACGACGATGCGGATCCTCGTCGACGTGTTGCGGCCCACGTCGGGGCAGGTCCGCGTCCTCGGTGAGGACCCCCGCACCGGCGGCGCTCGACTCCGCTCCCGCATCGGCTACCTCCCCGGTGAGCTGCGGCTCGACGGCCGGCACGACGTCGCGTCCTTGCTCGACCACTACGTTGAGATCTCCCACACCGACAGCGTCAGCCGCCACGACGCGCGCGCTGCGTGGCGCACCCTCGCCGAGCGACTCGGCCTCGATCCAACCCGCCGCGTGCGCGGACTCTCCAAGGGCAACAAGCAGAAGGTCGGCCTCGTGCAGGCGTTCGTCCACCGCCCCGACCTGCTCGTTCTCGACGAGCCCACCTCCGGCCTCGACCCGCTCGTGCAGGCCGAGTTCCTCACGATGGTGCGGGAGGTCCGAGACGAGGGACGCACCGTGTTCCTCTCCAGCCACGTCCTCAGTGAGATCGAACAGGCAGCAGACTCGGTCGTCGTCCTGCGCGAAGGTCGCGTCGTGCTGACCTCGGCCGTCGAGGCCGTGCGGGCGAGTCTCGGCCAGCGTGTGCACCTCACCCTCGCGGGCCACGTCGCTGCTGCCCCGTTCGTCGGGCTCGACGGGGTGCGCAGCGCCACCGCCACACACGACGGCGCAGACACGCGCCTCACCCTCGATCTCGACGGCACTCCCGATGCCGCCCTGCGTCTCGCCACGACCCACACGGTCCTCGCCGTGGACGCCGAACGCCCCGACCTCGAAAGCGCGGTCATGAGCCTCTACACCCAGGAGTCCTGATGAACATCGCGCCGCTGCTCACCCGCCGCCTCCGTGACTCCGCACGAGGACTTGTCGGCTGGACCCTCGGGCTCGCCGCTGTCTGTGCCCTTTACCTCCCGCTGTTCCCGTCGATGCGGACCAGCGGCCTCCTCGGCGACAAGCTCGAGGCCATGCCGACGGAGATGCTCGACTCTCTCGGCATGGACGCCGCGACCATGGGCACGGGCTGGGGATACACCCACCAGACCGTGTTCAGCATGCTCGGCATGCTGTTGCTGCTCGTCGTCGGCATCACCCACGGCGCGCGAGCCATCGCCGGTGATGAGGAGAGCGGTGCCCTCGAACTCACGCTCGCGCACGCCACCGATCGACGGTCGGTGCTGCTCGCTCGCCTCATCGGCGTCGTGAACGTCGTCGTCGGGCTGACGACGTTCACGACCCTCCTCGTCGCCGCCCTCAACGGACCCTCCGAACTCGGGCTCAGTGCCGATGGTCTCCTCGGCGAGGGCGTCGCGATGGGTCTACTCGTCCTCGTCCATGCGCTCGTTGCGTTCGCCGTCGGTGCAGCAACCGGGCGGCGCAGCCTCGCCCTCGGTGTCGCGACGGCAGTGGCAGCACTCGGCTGGTTCGTCCACACGATGGGCGCCAAGGTGCAGGAGAACCTGCCTGCCGCCTCACCGTTCGAATGGGCCTACGGGTCCGACCCGCTCGTGAACGGGCCGGACCCCGGCGGTCTGCTCGCGCTGGCCGCCACCTGCATCGTGTTGATCGCTCTCGCCGCGATCACCTTTCCGCGACGAGACCTGCGCGCCTGAGGCTCAGTACCCCCGCGTGTGGTCCTTGTGCCGCACGTAGAGCTGACGACGAACGCGGGCGACGACCGTGCCGTCGGTGCCGACGATGTCGTTCTCGACCCAGTGCAGCACCTTGGCGCCGCCCTCGGCCTTGGCCCGCAGCTCCTCGACCAGCTCGTCGGTCACCGTGATCGTCGTGCGGACATCGGTGCGGCCTGAGGTGACGAACTCGATCTCGGCACGCTTGTCCCACACGACGTAGTCGCGACCCAGGCGGTGACCGAGGCAGACCATCCAGAACGGGTCGGTCATCGAGAACATCGACCCGCCGAACTGGGTGCCCACGTAGTTGCGCGTGAGCGGAGTCAGCTTGAGTTCGACCGTGGCGCCGCGAAACTCGGGCTGGATGTCGACCACGCGGATCCCGGCGAACCGGAACGGCGGCCACACGTTGAACCCGCGACGCAGCATGGCCGGGTCGTTGACGAGGTCACGCCACTGCGGGATCTGTGCGGGCACCTTCGAGATCCCGGGGATCTTCGAGACCCCCGGAAGGCCGGAGATGTCGGGCAACTTCGGCAGTCGTCGACCCGTCACCATCACTTGTCGCCCGAGTACAGCTCGTCGACCTTGTCGGCGTACTTCTTCAGCACGTTACGGCGACGCAGCTTGAGACTGGGAGTCAGATCGCCGGACTCGATGGTCAGGTCGTGGTCGAGGATCGTGAACCGCTTGATCGTCTCCCACCTGTTGAGTCCGGAGTTGAGCTCGTCGATGTACCCCTGGACGAGTTCGCGAACCGGCTCGGAGGTCACCAGCGTCGCGTAGTCCTCCTCGCCGTGGCCGTGCTCCTTGGCCCAGGCACCGATCGAATCGGGGTCGAGCGTCACGAGTGCCGACGCATAGTTGCGGTCGTTGCCGATGACGATGAACTGACCGGCGTAGGGGCAGATGCTCTTGAAGCGCGCCTCGATGTTGGCCGGCGAGACGTACTTGCCGCCGGAGGTCTTGAACACGTCCTTCTTGCGGTCGGTGATGCGCACGAACCCGTTCTCGTCGATCTCACCGATGTCGCCAGTGCGGAAGAACCCGTCCTCGGTGAACGCCTCGGCCGTGGCCTCGGGCTTGTTGTGGTATCGGCGCAGAACACCGGGGCCCTTGACGAGGAGTTCGCCGTCGTCGTCGATGCGGGTCTGCGTGCCGGGCAGCGGCCACCCGATGGATCCGTGCTGGTGGGCGCCACGCAAGGGGCGGTTGACGCAGGTTGCGGCCGAGGTCTCGGTGAGGCCGTAGCCCTCGATGATCTGCATGCCGACGGTCGCGAACCACCATGACAACTCCGGGTCCAGTCGCGCCGAGCCGGAGATGAAGAACCGCACCCGGCCTCCGAAGCGCTCGCGCACCTTGGCGAACACGAGACGGTCGGCGATGGCGTGCTGAGCCGTGAGGGCCGGGCTGACTCGCACGTCCTTCTCGGCGGCAGCAGCGACCTTGCGGCCCACCGAGAACGCCCACTCCACCAGGCGCGCCTTGGGGCCGGTGGCCTCGCCGAGGGTGGCGTTGACCGCGGCGTACGCCTTCTCGAAGATGCGCGGCGCGGCGCCCATCCACGTGGGGCGGACGATCGCGAGGTTGGGCACGATCTTGTCGATTCGGCCGTCGACGCACGTGGGAGACCCGGTGGCGACGGCGATCATCAGCAGGACGTTGCCGAACACGTGCGCCAGCGGGAGCCAGAGGTACTGCAGGTCCTCCGTGCCGAGGATGTCGATGTTCTTGACAGCCCAGCCCTCGTAGACCAGCGCGTCGTGGGTCAGCTCGGCACCCTTGGGGTCACCCGTCGTGCCGGACGTGTAGATGATCGTCGCGAGCGACTCAGGCGTCAGGTGCGCCACCCGCGAGTCGATAACCCCCGGCTCGGCCTGCGCGCGAGCGCGGCCACGTTCGAGGAATGTCGAGAGCGACATCACCCAGTCGTCGGAGTCGAGGTCGGTGACGCCCGCCTCGTCGATGACGACCACGGCCATCACGTCGGGGAGCTGGTGGCGACGCACCCGCAGCTTCTCGACCTGGCCGGCGTCCTCCGCGAAGACGACCCGGCTGCCCGAGTCGGCCAGGATGTACGCTGCCGCCTCGGCGTTGCTGGACGCATAGACCGTCGTGGTGGCGGCGCCTGCGAGCATGATGCCCCAGTTGGCCCACACCCACTCGATGCGGGTGTTGGCGAGGATCGCAACCCGATCCCCCACCTCCACGCCGAGGTCGACGAGTGCAGCAGCCCAGGTGGCGACCTCGTCCCAGGTCTCCTGCCACGTCACGTGGACGAGGTCCTCGCCCCGAAAGTACTGGTAGGCCTCGTGGCCGGGGGCGCTCTCGACGCAGGCGCGCAGCAGGTGCGGGCACGAGGGCGGGCGGGCGGCGATGCTGTCGTGGCTCACGGCCTCGTCACTGGCGGACCTGACGCTCATATGGGGTTTCCTCCCGGAATGTGTGGTGGCACGTCGGTGTGCCTTGCGCCAGATTGTGCCAATCGGGACCTGCCGTGCCCAGGGTCCGGACCCGTGCGCTCTACCGGCCGGTCACATCCGTGCGACGAACGGTCGCACGTACGAACAGCTCGACGCGGGGAGACGTGCGGTGCGGGCCTCGTTCAGCGCGGGTCGGTAGAGGTGAGCAGCTCGCGAGCCCGATCGACATCCTGGGCCATGCGGTCGATGAGTTCGTCGACGGAGTCGAACCGCAGCATCGGGCGGAGTCGTTCGACGAATTCGACGACGACGTGCTCGTCGTACAGATCGAGGTCGTCGCGGTCGAGCACGTAGGCCTCGACGGTGCGCTCGACGCCGTCGAAGGTGGGGTTGGTGCCCACGGAGATCGCGGCGGGCAACACACCGTCGGGCGCGTCGGCAGGCAGACCCGGGCGTCGCAGCCACCCGGCGTAGACGCCGTCGGCGGGCACGAGACCATCACTGTCCTGGGCGAGGTTGGCTGTGGGGTAACCGATCTCGCGGCCACGGTGATATCCGTGCACGACGACTCCCCCGACCTCGTGCGCGCGACCCAGCAGTTGCGCCGCCTCGCCGACCTCTCCGTCGGCCAGCAGAGTGCGCACCAGCGTCGAGGACCAGCGGGGGTGGGCTGCGCCGTCGGCGTCGCTCGCCTGCTCACGCGCGCCGCCCACGTCGTCGACGGTGACGACCTCGAACCCGTGCACCTGGCCGAGTTCGTGCAGCGTCCTGATGTCGCCGGAGTTCTTGGCCCCGAACCTCGTGTCGGCGCCGACGACGACGCAGGAGGCGTGGAGGGCGTCGACGAAGACCTCGGTGACGAACCGCTCCGGGCTCCATGTGGCCAACTCGCGCGTGAATTCCATGAGCAGCACTGCGTCGAGTCCGGCACGTTCGAGCAGGTCGAGGCGCTGCGGCGTGGAGGTGATGAGGGCAGGTGTCGCCTCGGGGCGAAGCACGGCCATGGGGTGCGGGTCGAACGTGACCGCGACGGCCAGTTCCTCGTCGGCCCGAGCGCGGGCGACGACCTGCGTCAGCACGGCCGAGTGGCCTCGATGCACTCCGTCGAAGTTGCCGAGGGTGACGACGGTGCGCCCGAGGTCGTCGGGAATCTCCTGCGGGC
The DNA here is from genome assembly GCA_032100225.1 of Mobilicoccus sp. Lineage (GTDB taxonomy): Bacteria > Actinomycetota > Actinomycetes > Actinomycetales > Dermatophilaceae > Mobilicoccus. The sequence goes on along the minus strand of DAMDJY010000082.1, from coordinate 382 downwards.
TTCTCCATCGGTGCACGGCGACCACTGTAATGGCGAGGCCCGCGCTACCGCGTCACTGCCTGGCTCACAAGCCCCCGCGCCTCGCCGCCGGACTGGCGTGGTCAGGGTCGCAGGTCGACGACCGTGAGGCCGGTACCCGCTCCTGTCTCATGGTTCATGGCGGCCAGGGCCTCGCCTGCGTCGTCCAGCGTGATGACACGCCCCACAAGGGAGTCCAGGTCGAGCGAGGCGGCGAGGTCGAGCATCGCGGGGTAGTCGGCGGCGGCGAGACCGTGCGTCCCGTGGATCGACAGCTCCCACGCGACGACTCGATCCATCGGCAGCGGCGGGGTCGCGTTGGCGCCGAGCAGCAACCCCGCCTGAATGTGCCTGCCGCGGCGGC
>DAMDJY010000081.1:0-15885 GCA_032100225.1 Mobilicoccus sp. | reverse complement strand
GCGGGCGGCGCGGCCCACTCGACGGGTCACGGACCTCCGGATCACGCTGCACACACTGGAGGGGATCGTGTCGCCACCGACACTTCACTCGCACGGCTGCCGCCGGCGCATGTGGGAGAGCCAGCGACGTTGCCACGGCGTCTCGACGGCTCGGGGATGGTACTCGCGTCGGATGTGGGCGATCGCCGCGTCAGCCTCCATCCCCTCCAGAACTGCGCAGGCGGCGAGCGCTGTCCCCGTACGACCCACACCTCCGCCGCACGCGATCTGCACTCGCTCGGCAGAGCTCCGCGTCCACGCCCGCGCGATCGCTCGCCGAGCCTCCCCGGAGTTCAGTGGAAGACCGAAATCGGGCCAGCACACCCACTCCCCGGCGTCCACTCTGCGCGGGAAGGCCGTCAGCACCAGGCTCCAGTCGGCGTCATACCTCAGGTCCCGAACACGACCACCGCGGATTCGACGACCGCTGGGAAGCGTGACGACGCCCTGCCCCTCAGCCCACAAGACTGCCATCAGCTGCACCACCAGTCAGACATCCCCCGAGTTCGCGCCTGAGTTCCTCGTGGGACGCGGAACGGGGACAACGTCACAGAGGTCATGAACCCATGCTTCAACGTGAACAGGTTGTACGCCACTGACCCGACCACTCCCGGCTCGGACGGGGAGCCGAGAAAGATGCGATCGAGCGCCGGAGCGACCGCCCAGCGAACGGCCGGGAGTACCCTCAGGTCTCATGCCGCGCATCAACGAGCCCACTGTCGCCGAACACCGGGCTGCCCGCGAGCGGGCACTGCTGGATGCTGCGCACGCGATCCTGATGGAGACCGGTGAGGCGCCGTCGCTGCCCCGGGTGGCCGAGCGCGCCGGCGTGAGCCGCACCAGCATGTATCACTACTTCACATCCAAGCAGGAGCTGCTGCAGACGATGGTGCGGGACATCTTCCCGCGGTGGACCGAGCGGATCGCGAGCGCCATGACGGCGGCACCTACGCCGGCCGATCGGATCCTGGCGTATGCCGTGGCGAATCTCGAGCTCGTGGACGAGGGCGCGCATGCAGTCGGCAGTGCGCTCGCGGCACTGACACCGGGCGACGAGCTGGACGAGCGGGCGGGACAGATGCACCGCGACCTTCAGGCACCCCTGGTGGCCACCCTTGAAGAACTCGGGCTCGACTCCCCCGCCGATGTTGCGGCCCTGGTGAACTCCGTCGTGCACGGTGCCACCCAGATGCTCGACTCGGAGAAGAACCTGGAGAGTGCACTAGCCGCTCTCGAGCGCATCCTGGGACCGCTGGTGCGCGAGCTCGGGGGCCGTGGCACACGGGGCTGATTCATGTCGAGGGAGCCTTTGTGACAGACTGTCGACATCTTGTCGACGTTCTGTCGAATCCCTTGATGAAGGACCCCCAACCTCATGTTCCTGGCTCTGCGTGAACTCGCTGTTGCCCGAGGCCGATTCAGCCTGATGGGTCTGGTGATCGGTTTGATCGCCCCTGCTCATGGTGCTGCTCTCCGGCCTGTCCTCCGGCCTCGTCCACGACGGCGTCTCCGGCCTCAAAGCCATGCCGGTCTCCGCCTTTGCCTTCGACGAAGGCACCAAGAAGGACAACGCCTTCTCCCGATCCGTCGTCGACGCGAAGCAGCTCGCCGAATGGCGCGGGCGCCCCGATGTCGCCGAGGCCGAGCTGATGGGCGCGTCCATCATGAACGCCGTCACCGACAAGGGGACGCAGGTCGACCTGACCCTCTTCGCCGTCGAACCCGACAGCTTCCTCGCGCCGGCCACGTCCGAGGGCACAGGACTGGGCGACCCGGACGGCATCGTGGTCTCCGAGACGATGCGCGATGAGGGCGTCGGGATCGGCACGGTCATCACGCTGGACCGCATCGACACTCAGCTCGAGGTCGTCGGCTTCACCCAGGGCCAGGCCACCTTCGGCCACGTGGACGTCGCGTACCTCCCCCTGAAGACGTGGCAGCTCATCGCCGCCGGCAAGGCCCCCGCCGACCAGCGCCCCACGCAGGCTCAGGTCGACGCGCTCGACTTCGACCAGGCGTCGGTGATCGCCCTGCAAGGCACCCCGGGTTCGGCGCTGGCCAAGGGCGACGAGGCCGCCTTCGCCGCTGGAGACGAGGCTGCTTCTACCACCACGATGTCACTCGACGAGTCCTTCAACGCCTCCCCGGGCTACGAGGCCGAAACCCTGACCTTGGACATGATCCAGGTGTTCCTCTACGCCATCGGCGCCCTCGTCGTCGGCGCCTTCTTCACCGTGTGGACGATCCAGCGCAGCCACGAGCTGGCAGTTCTGCGGGCCATGGGCGCGTCGGCGGGCTACCTGCTGCGTGACGGCCTCGCTCAGGCGGCGATCCTGCTCGTGCTCTTCACGGCGCTCGGTGTCGCGGCCGGTGTCGGGCTCGGGGCGCTGATGCCCGACGGCATGCCATTCCTCCTGGAGGCCACTCCGATCGCCATCGCCTCCGCCCTGACCATCCTGCTGGGCCTGCTCGGCGCCGCCGTGGCGGTGTTCCGCGTGACCCGCATCGAACCCATCTCAGCGCTCGGAGGCAACCGATGAGCAGCGTCCTCGACCACCAGAACCAGCCCATGGACGGAGCCGCGGCACCCTCGACGGCTCTGCGCCTGGATGATGTCACCCTCGAACTCGGCGACGGCAGCGAGAAGATCCGCGCGCTCGACCACATCGATCTGCAGGTGGCTGCCGGTGAGCTCGTGGCCATCATCGGCCCCTCGGGCGCAGGCAAGTCGTCACTGCTCGCCGTTGCCGGCGTGCTGGCGAGCCCGACGTCCGGCACCGTCCAGGTGCAGGGCACCGACGTGGGCACCCTGCGCGGTCAGGGCAAGCTGGCTGAGTTCCGGCGCCGTCACATCGGTTTCGTGTTCCAGTCAGGCAACCTCATCCCCGTGCTGACTGCGGCTGACCAGCTGCGCCTCGCCCACCGGATCGCCCACCGCCGTGGTCGTTCCCGCGCTTTCGATCCGGCTCAGCTGCTCGATGATGTCGACATGGGGCACCGCGCGACCCACCGCCCTGGAAAGCTCTCGGGCGGCGAGCGCCAGCGCGTCAGCATCGCGCGCGCCCTCGTCAACGACCCCGGAGTCCTCCTCGTGGACGAGCCCACCGCCGCACTGGACCGCCGGCGCAGTCAGGACATCGTTGCGTTGCTCGCGCGACAGTGCCACGAGCGTGGCGTCGCCGGGGTGCTCGTCACCCACGACCACGACATCCTGCATCACTGCGACCGCGTGCTCGAGATGGGACGGGACCCTTGCCGCGCAGAGCTGAACTGCAGCCGGCCATAAGCGCGAGATGACGTAGGGGCCACCGAGATATTCTCGGTGGCCCCTACGCGTAGTGCTGCGTGGTCAATCCTTGTCGACGACCTGGGCGAGGTAACCGCGAATCGCGGGCAGGTCGACGACCAGCGTGTCCCAGAGGACTCCGTAGTCAGTGCCCTCGTAGTGATGGGCGAGCCGATCCCTCATGCGTTTGATCAACGACCACGGCACCTCGGGATGACGCCCGGTCGTCTCGGCACTCAAACGGGCGACATTTTCACCAATCTTGATGACGAGTGATTCCGCAGCCAGCCCAGGAACGTTGTCGGGGTCGCTGAGGTACCACTCAGAGCCGCGAGCCACGAGACGGGAGGCCACATCACAGAGGCGCACGACGTCGTGCAGCGCGGCGGCGTCGCGTGCAGTCATCGTCATACGGCCACAGCCGTCGTCAGGATTTCGTGACCGGATCGCAGACCGCCGTCTGTCACGACATCGACACTGACCCCAAGCAGCTCACCTGCCTCCTCGGCGAAGGCGGCCAGAGCCAGCAGGCCGATCCCCGGCGCGCGGCTGACCAGGATGTCCAGGTCACTGCCGGGCTGATCTGTACCGCGCGCTGTGGAACCAAAAACGCGAACGTTACTCAGGCCGTAGGCGTGCGCCAGGTCGAGAAGGGCGTCACGGTGTGTAGCGAGCGCATCGTGAGGCAGTGGACGAGCGGCCTCCCGGAGCCGCTGCACCATGGCCGCGGAGGCCTTGCGACGTCCAGCCTCGTAAACCGCGATATTGGGTTGAGCGACACCCGAGCGGCTCGCGAGTTCGCCCTGGGTGAGGCCGGCAGACTCCCGCAGCTCTCTGACGACATTGACCATAGGGTCATGATATCGCATGATATGTGCGGCGTGGGAACTGAGACAACTCGCTCTTCACCGCTGCGCGACGGCATGCAGCGAGGGGACCCTTCCCCCGGCGAGGTCCCCGTTCAGTGCTCCTTCTGCTCCTTCAGCCTGGCATTCTCGGCGATGACCTGTCGGTGGACCACGCGTTCGTGGAGGAGCCATTCCGGCGGGTCGGCGAGGAGTTCTCCGACCTGGTCGGCGTTGAGCGGCTCGGTGATTCCGCCGCGACGGAGCCCGGAGTGGGAGATGCCCAGCTTGGCGGCGGTGACCTCGCGCGGGAACGGGCCGTTGCGGCGCAGGTCGACGAGCCACGAGGGCGGGTCGGCGCGTAGGGCGTCGAGCTGGGCACGCGTGATGGGGGTGTTCTGAAAGTCCTCCGGCGCGGCAGTCACAAGGATGCCGAGCTTCTGTGCGGCGGTGGACGGTTTGAGGGTCTGACTCACTCCGCGAGGGTATGCCACATAGGCGGGACCGGGGCCACCCGCGCTAGCCTGCCCGGGTGAGCGAGGAGAGCCCCCAGGGCGCGGAACTGCGGATCGGCAAGGTGCGCGGCGTCACCCTCGCCAAGTGGCATCGGGTGTGGGATGCGCGGTTCGACGCCCCCCTGACCGTGAGCGACGTGGCCGACGATGCGCAGCTCACCGGTCTGCGGGACGGCAGCCTCGACATGTGTTTCGTGCGTCTGCCCGTCGACCGGGAAGGACTGCACGCGATCCCGCTGTACGAGGAGACGATGGTCGCGTGGGTGTCGAAGGAACACGCCATCTCGGCCGTCGACGAGGTGACACTCGCCGACCTCGATGACGAGCAGGTGATCACCGAGCTGCATGCCACAGCAACCGATCTCGTGCTGGGTGGTGCAGTGTTGGTCGTGCCGATGTCCGTCGCTCGCGGCGCCAGTCGCCGCGACCTGGTCTACCGGCCGGTCGTCGACGCCGACCCCTCCCCCGTCGCTTTGGCCTGGCGTGTGGACGACGACAACCCGTTGATCGAGGAGTTCATCGGCGTGGTGCGTGGCCGCACACCCAACAGTTCACGGTCGACCCAGACGCGGCCCGCATCCGCAGCTCCCCGCACCACGGAGACCCCCCGCCGCACGCCTGCACGAACGGGCCGAAAAGCTCCTGCGAAACGGAAGCGGCGCGGCCGCTGAACTGCGGGCAACCACGGTGGAGGCGAAGTCCAGCCCCGCCGCGCGTTCGTCGTCTCGTCATCCCCAGCGGGCCGCGCACCAGGCCCTCATCCCCAAGACCCCGGCACCTCTGCCTCCGGATCGGCATCCGCGCGGACCCTGGGGCCATGGGAATTCGTTACTACGCCTACCCCGTCCCGCCGGCCCGCATGCCTCAGGCGCTTGATTCACCGTGGGACTTCGTCAGCGCCGATCCGCTGGCGGACGCCTGGGGACTGGTCCCCACCGGCCCGGACACCTGGGTCATGACCGACCGGGCGTCCCGAGATGCTCTATCTCGACAAGTGCTGGAGGCTCCTTCAGCAGCTCACGGCCCCGACCGGCCCCAGACCCGCCCAACGCCTCGTCGCCGGCAGACCGAACTTCGACAGTGACGTGGGCTACACCCCCCATGCCGCGGCACTTACGCCCGCCGAAATTGCCGAGGTCGCCGACGACCTCGACGCGTTGGCGGAGCACGGCCTGGACGCGTACTGCGCCACGCTCTCGGAGAGAGATGCAGAGTACGTCCGTCCCTATTTCAACGATGCACTGAGCTTCACTCGGTTGCTCGCCGACCGGGGATGGGGTCTGGCCTATCTCATCGGGTGAATCGAAGGCCGTCGCTCGGCGTGGTCCGGGCATGCGACCGGGGTTTGGCCAGGCTCGTAGCTTGTAGACGTATTCATCTACAGGGCCCGTACACTGGGCCAGTGAGCGAAACCACCACCATTCGAGTCAGCCGCCAGACCCATGGCCGTGTCACGCGATTGGCCGAGCAGCGCCACGAGAGCATCGACAAAACGGTCGCTCAGGCCTTGCGTGCGTTGCAGCAGATCTCGATGGGACGCGAACTGAACGACGACCTCACCGACGAGGAGAGGGCTTGGCTCGATGCTGAGCTCGGGTGACATCGTCGAGGTCGACCTAGGCTCCCCGATCGGCAGCGAAGCCGGCCTCCGGCGTCCTGCCGTCGTGGTGACCGCCGAGGGAGTGTTGCGGGGCGGACCGAACGTGGTCCAGGTGATCCCTCTCACCCGCACCATCCGTTCCAGTGGAGCGGAGGTGTACATCGAGCCGGATGACGAGAACCAACTGAGCGCTCCCTCAGCGGGCCAGTGTCAGCATGTGCGGTCGGTCTCCGTGAGGCGACTCATCGCGACGAAGGGCGCGGTGGGGCCCGCTCTGCTCGCCGAGATCCGCGAGGTTTTGGGGCTCCTGATGGACCTGTGACCGCTGAACGTTGGCGCGGAGTTCGATGGATTCCGAAACCGCTGTGCCATCAAATTCCCTTGCAAGGGTGAAGGGGCCGCCGAGAATGATCTCGGCGGCCCCTCATGTCGTGCATATCAGACGTTGAAGCGGAACTCCACCGCATCACCATCAATACCTTGCTTGAGAATGGACAGCGGGAAGCGTTCTATCACCCTCGCTGCCAGTTCTTCGGTGCGGTTCTCGATGTCGTCAGGGGTCCAAGACTCCCTCGTGGCCAGGTCAGCGTTCAGTGACAGTCCGTTTCGATAGCCGATGTGCCTGCCCTTTGCGTCCTGGCGGTCGCGCTTCTCAGGGAACGACTTGTTGCCGAGGTTGCTGTTATACGCGGTAATGGTGAGGTTGCCGAGCCTATGCTTGTGCTCCTCCTGAACCTGGGCAGCGACCTCCTCGCCCCCGAGCATCTCCTGCCACTCAGCCGGAAGGTTCTCGCCCTGCGGGAGGATGTGCTCGATCGTCCAGACGAAACGGTTCTTTTCCTGACGCCACAGGTCGACACGCGTCTCCTTAGTCATGGCATCCTCAGCCAGCGTCGCGAGGACGAACCGAGCAACGTCGCTGTTCTCCTCGTAGATACGCCCCAAGAGTCGGGTGCGGAACTCCTTGTCGGACACTGAGGCCGCACTTAGCTTCTCCCCGACGATCTCCACCACCTCGTCGCCTCGGGCATCACCCACAGCATCGATGGTCGTCATAAACAACTTCGCCAGTGCGTACGTCTGCGGGTATCCCGTGAGGTTGCGTCGGACAAAGAAGCTCGTGAGACGGTCTACGACAGTCTCGATGTGTGCATCTGTCAGAACCAGATCGGACTGTTTCGATATCAGCCACATAAGAAGAACGTAGGACGGCGCGCCCTGAGCGCGCAGCAAGCGCTGGAACGACCGGTCAAGGGTTGTCGGCTGGTCGAGTTCAACGACGCAGTTGATTCGCCCATAGATCTTGCTCGCCGCCACCAGAGAATCGACAACGTGTTTGAGGCGCTGCTCGAGGAGCTTCTCGTAAACCCTGATCAGGTTGGACTTCGTGGCTACCGAAGCGTTTGAGACCTCGGGCAACTCTGACTTGAATGCGTTGTAGTAGTGGCGGAGGAAGCGCTCCTGAGTGGAGTAGCTGTCACCGAGGCTGGTCAGCATGTCGTTCCAGTGCTTGAATGCCTCGTCGACGTCCATGATCTGCTTCTTCTCCGACTCGGCGAGAAGGTGGTTCTTGATCAGGTCCACCGGCGAGAGCGGCATTCCGCGGTTATTCAGAGACTCGAACAGCACGAACGCGTCGGCATGGTTGGCCACCTCAATCTTCACGATCACCGCCTGCAGGGCCGCCTCATGCACCCGCAGGGCCGCCTCTGGCTGTGTGATCTCCTCGGTTTCGGCGAGCTTCTGGATCGCGGAGCGGAAGTAGCGGTAGCACTTGGCGATTCTGCGGCTGGGGAAATACGGCTTCCATTCGCCCTCCACCGGCAGGCCCGCTTCCTCGAGCACCTTGCGGAAGTCAGAGAGGTTGTGGCCCTGCTTCTGCGGCGTCACCCTTGGCTGCTGGTCGGCTTTCCGCACCAACTGCCGACCGAGGTTGATGACATCCGTTCGTGTGTCGTCGTCGAGATCGCCGAGGTGCTCCTTAAGCACCGAATAGACGGCGGCCAACAGCAACGTGAGCGTCGTCAGTCGCTGCTGCCCATCGATGACCTGCAGGATGTTGCCCTCGAGCGTGTCCGTGGTCTGGTCAAGCGTGATGATGGTGCCAAGGAAGTGCGCGCCGTCGGCCTCGATGAGATCTTCGAACAGGTCTTCCCAGTGGGACTTGTACCAGGAGTACTCGCGCTGGTAGGGCGGAATCCGGTATAGCACGTTGCCTTCGTGGCTGAACAGCGTGTGCACCGGATACTGGTTGGCAGACTTAATCATCGAGAACCCCCAAGGCCACGCGCTGACATGTGGCTGACCTCTCTGTCGATGGGGTCGTGGACCCTGGCGTACAGGCTACGTGATGCTGTCACTTCCTGCCGCCAGAGGTTAATCCGCTACGGAACTCGACGACGTCGCCGTCCTGCATCACGTATTCCTTGCCCTCCATGCGGACCTTGCCTGCAGCCTTGGCCTCGGCCATGGAGCCGGCGGCGACGAGGTCCTCGTAGCCGACGATCTCGGCCTTGATGAAGCCCTTCTGGAAGTCGGTGTGGATGACACCGGCAGCCTGGGGTGCGGTCCAGCCCTGGCGGATCGTCCAGGCGCGGGATTCCTTGGGGCCGGCGGTGAGGTAGGTCTGCAGCCCGAGGGTGCGGAATCCCTTGTGCGCCAACTGCTCCAGGCCCGGCTCCTTGACGCCGACGGACTCCAGCAGCTCGTTCGCCTCATCCTCGTCCAGCTCGGCGAGGTCCATCTCGAGCTTCGCGTTGAGGAAGATCGCCTCGGCCGGCGCCACCAACGCCTGCAGACGCTCCTGCAGTGCCTCGTCGGTGAGCTGGTCCTCGTCCACGTTGAACACGTAGAGGAACGGCTTGGTCGTCATCAGCCCAAGCTCACGCAGCAACGCCACGTCGATGCCTTTGGCCTCCGCCTTGGCGAACAGCGTGTCGCCAGCCTCGAGGATCTCGTTGGCAGCAACCGCCGCGTCGAGGACGGCCTTGTCGACCTTCTTGCCCTTGACCTCCTTCTCGAGACGCGGAATCGCCTTCTCGAGAGTCTGCAGGTCGGCCAGGATCAGCTCGGTGTTGATGGTCTCCATGTCGGAGGCCGGGTCGATCTTGCCGTCGACGTGCGTCACGTCGTCGTCCTCGAACGCACGGACCACCTGGCAGATCGCGTCGGCCTCACGGATGTTCGCGAGGAACTTGTTGCCCAGGCCCTCACCCGTCGAGGCACCACGCACGATGCCTGCGATGTCGACGAAGCTCACCGTCGCGGGCAGGATCTTCTCGCTGCCGAAGATCTTGGCCAGCTCCTTGAGCCGCTGATCCGGCAACGGCACCACCCCGACATTGGGCTCGATCGTCGCGAACGGATAGTTCGCAGCGAGCACGTTGTTCTTGGTCAGAGCGTTGAACATGGTGCTCTTACCAACATTGGGGAGACCGACGATTCCGATGGTGAGTGCCACGAGGTCAGGAGTCTAGTCGCCCCCCGCCTCAGAGCCGCATCGACGTCACGCACCGCCGGCCCGGAGGCCACCACAGCACGGCAGTCACGCGAGACCGGCGGCGGTTCTCCCCCACCGATCGCCGAGGTTCAGCTCGGCAGCGTCCACCCCTCCGGAATGCGCACGCTGCACAACTGCCGCGACTGCGCTACGAGAGCGCCGGTGGAGTCCCAGATCACGGCGTCCTCCTCCATCAGCCCACCCGTGAGCACGTGGCTGGTCGCACGCATGAGCAGCCAACCCGGCGCAGGCCGGCCGCGCACGTAGCCGGTGAACTCCAACGTGGGCGCCCACCCCGGAATGCCGAGGTCGAACGAGGTCGGCGGCATCGCATCGAGAAAGAACAGGAGGGAGACCGGGTCGGCGTCGCGGCCGTCGGCGAATCGGATCCAGGCGCGCATCTCGCCCTGCCCGGACGGCTGCCCGAGCGCCCAACCGACCGTGTCGGGGTCGAGACGCAGATCGAGGCGGTGCATGAGCGGAGGCGTGTCCATCGGCCCGATCGTGCGTGCTGCCGCCGCCGACACACACGCCTCCGGCTCGGGCATGGCAGGCGGATCGATGGTGCGGTGCACCTGCGCAGCGACATCGAGATCGCCGTAGGTCGCGAGCGCACGCATCCGCTCGACCTCGGTGCCGTCGGGGCCGATCTGCGTCAGAGTCGCCTGCCCGGTAGAGAACGTGCGACCGCGGCGCAGCGTCTCCGTGTGCACGGCCACGTCGCCGTCGGCGCCGGCCGACAAGAAGAATGCGCTGAACGCGAGCGGGTCGGCGTGTGCAGCGTCACCGGTGCCCAGCACCTCCCGCAGCGCAGTGGCCCCGAGCCCCATGAGGACGCCACCGTTGACGGCAGGCCCGATGGCCCAGTCCCCACTCAACCGGCCCGTGAACGCACCGTCGTCTGCAGGGCGAAGCTCCATGGCCTCGTCGAACTCGAATCGCGACATGGCACTGGTCTACCCGATGTTCGACCCGCCCGCAGGCCGCGCCACGAAGGGTTGTCGGTGTCGACTGTCACAGTGCATCCATGGACACCTCGCACCTGATCATGCTGCTCGTCGGCCTGGTCCTCGGGCTCATCCTCGGGGCGGTCGTCGCCGCCGCTTTGGCGCGCGCCCGCTACGCCGCCCCCTTGGCTGCGGCCGGGGCCGAACGCGACGCGTTGGCCCGCCCGGTCGAGGACCTGCGCGGACACGAGGAGGAGGACGAGGCCGTCATGGCTGCGCTCGCGCCGCTGACCAGCGCGCTGGCCCGGGTCGAGCGGCAGGTCGGTGTGTTGGAGCGCGACCGCGTCGAACAGTTCGGCCAACTCGGTGAGCGATTGGGTGAGGTCGCCCGCACCACGCGACGCCTGCATCAGGAGACGTCCACGCTCGCCGGCGCCCTCAATTCCTCCACCACCCGCGGCACCTGGGGCGAGACCCAGCTCCGGCGCATCCTCGAACACGCCGGCATGCTCAACCACTGCGACTTCGACGAGCAGGTCGCTGCCACCACGCGGCACGACCGATCAGTTCGTCCCGACGTCGTCGTGCGCCTGCCCGGCGGCAAGTCCGTGGTCGTCGATGCCAAGGCCCCCCTCACAGCGTTCCTGCAGGCGCAGGGCGGTGTCAGTGACGACGAAGAGCGCCGCCTCCTCACCGCTCATGCCGCGTCACTGCGCGGACATGTCGATGCCCTCGCGAAGAAGGAGTATTGGAGCGCCTTCGCCGCCGCCCCGCAGATGGTCGTGTGTTTCGTCCCCACCGACTCGACCCTGGCCGCCGCGCTCGAGGCCGACGCCGAGCTCTACGACTACGCGATGTCGCGCCGCGTCGTGCTCGCCTCTCCCGCAACGCTGCTCGCACTCCTGCGCACGGTGGCGTTCACCTGGCAGCAGGACTCCCTCACCCAGAACGCCCGCGAACTCCTCGAGTTGGGCAGCGACCTCTACGCCCGCCTCGGCACCCTCGGCGGGCACGTCTCCAAGATGGGAGCCTCCCTGCGCCGCAGCGTCGAGACGTACAACGGCATGGTCGGAGCCCTCGAATCACGCGTGCTCGTCACGGCCCGCCGGATGCACGACCTCGGCCTGGCCCACGAGGAAGCACCGACGCTGCCCGTCGTCGACCTGGCCCCTCGTCCTCTCACTGCCGCTGAACTCCTCGACGGGGTGGACGTCCTCGACGACTCCAGCGCCGAACGTGACCGAGCCGCCCTCGACGCGGAACGCACCCTGCGACTCGGCGGTGCTGGCAACTCCGCCGTCACGGAACGTGCGGGCGACCGAGTCACAGACGACGGAGCCGCCGGCCGATTCACCGCGTGACGCCCCTCGGGGATGCCCATCGCCCACCGGTTCCCGTTGGAGGGGGCAGCCAGAGTCGGGCTCGGACCACGGCGGAACGGGGAGGACGGGCTCGACAAGGAGGGAACAGGCCTCCGGTGCGGTGGCGTTAGGAGAAGAGCGTCACCACAAGAACAACCCCGACCTGCATCGAACGGAACGTGAGCATCGTGCGCCTCTCCCTGATCGACTTCGCCACCCGTCACGAGGGGCAGAGCGCCGCCGAGGCCTTGGCAGCCTCGGTGCAGCTCGCCCAGCGGGCCGACGACTCGGGGCGGTTCGAGCGGATCTGGTACTCCGAGCACCACAACATGCCGAGCATCGTCAGCTCCTCCCCTGCCGTGCTCATCGCGCACGTCGCAGCCAACACGAAGACCATCCGCCTCGGCGCCGGTGGTGTCATGCTGCCCAACCACTCACCGCTGGTGATCGCCGAGCAGTTCGGCACCCTGGGCGAGCTGTACCCCGACCGCATCGACCTCGGCCTCGGGCGTGCGCCCGGCACCGACCAGGTCACCCTGCGTGCCCTGCGCCGCGACCCGCGGTCCTCCGACAATTTTCCCGCCGACGTCGAGGAGTTGCGTGGCTACCTCGCCGGCTCCACCCTCATCCCCGGCATTAACGCCTACCCCGGCCATGGCACCCGCGTGCCGCTCTACATCCTCGGCTCATCCCTGTTCGGCGCGCAGCTCGCCGCCGGACTCGGGCTGCCCTACTCGTTCGCCAGCCACTTCTCGCCGCACGCCTTGCAGGCCGCCGTCGCTGCCTACCGCGAGCAGTTCCAACCGTCTGAGGACTGCCCCGAGCCGTACGTGATCGCCGCGGCCAACGCGGTCGCGGGCGACAGCACCGAACATGCGGAGCAGGTCCTCGAATCCGTGCTGCGTGACCGTGTTGGGGCTCTCGTGGCCCAGAACCCGCGGATGCGCGACCGCACCTTCACCCCCGACGAACTCGACCAGCTCCTCCAGTCCCCCGTGGGCGAGCAGGCGCGGTCGATGCTCAGCTACACCGCAGTCGGCACCACCGACGACCTCCGCACCTGGCTCGAGCGGTTCGCCGAGCACGCGGATGCCGACGAGGTCATCGTCGCGCCCAACGGCTCCACGACCGAGCAGCAGCTCGCCACGGTCGAGGCCCTCGCCCAGGTCTGAGCCCCAAGCGCACGTCGGCCCCGGCATCTCCTCACGGAGGTGCCGGGGCCGAGGCGTATCGAGCTGACGTGGTCCGGCAGCGGTGAATCAGGCAGCGCCTGCCGTCGTTCGGAGAGCGCGGCTGCGATCAGCGCAGCGAGGCGCCGGCGTCGCTCTTGACCTTGTTGTCGTGCGGGATGCCGCGCGCTTTGAGGTCCTTGCGCAGGTCGGCGGGCAGCGAGAACAGCAGGCTCTCCTGAGCGGCGACAACCGGCTGCACATCCGCGAACCCGCGTTCGGCGAGGTAGGCGAGCACGTCGTTGACGAGAATCTCGGGCACCGAGGCGCCACTGGTGACACCCACCGTGCGGACTCCCTCGAGCCACGCCTCGTCGATCTCCTCGGCGTAGTCAACGAGATGGCCTGCCTTGGCGCCGTATTCGAGGGCAACCTCGACGAGGCGCACGGAGTTGGAGGAGTTACGGGAGCCCACGACGATCATCAGGTCGAGCTCCGGCGACATCTGGCGCACGGCCAGCTGACGGTTCTGGGTGGCGTAACAGATGTCGTCGCTCGGCGGATCCTGCAGGTGCGGAAAGCGCTCACGCAGCAGCCGCACGGTCTCCATCGTCTCGTCGACCGACAGCGTCGTCTGCGAGAGCCAGACGACCTTCTCGGGGTCGCGGACCGTCACGTTGGCGACGTCGGCCGGGCCCTCGACGAGGGTGATGTGCTCGGGAGCCTCACCGGCGGTACCGATGACCTCCTCGTGGCCTTCGTGGCCGATGAGCAGGATGTCGAAGTCCTCACCGGCGAAGCGCTTGGCCTCGCGGTGCACCTTGGTGACCAGGGGGCACGTCGCGTCGATGGCCCGCAGCGACAGTGCCTTCGCCTCGTCGTGCACGACCGGCGCGACACCGTGGGCGGAGAACACGACCGTTGCACCCTCGGGCACCTCGCCGGTCTCCTCGATGAAGATCGCGCCGCGGCGTTCGAGGACGGCCACGACGTGCTTGTTGTGCACGATCTGCTTGCGCACGTACACCGGGGCGCCGTACACCTCGAGAGCCTTCTCGACGGTGACCACGGCACGGTCGACACCCGCGCAATACCCACGGGGTGCAGCCAGCAGAACCTTCTTGTCGTCAGTCACCCGGCCATCCTACGAGGACGCCCTCAACGGCGCCTGAGTGCTCGGGGCACGCGGCGCCCCCGCATCGATCGCGTCGCGCCACTCAGGACTGGCGGCCGTACGTGTCCGGGTCGACCGGTCGTCGCGCCTTGGGCAGCTTCGCGACGACGAGCAGGTAGGACTCCGTGACCAGGTCTTGGACGAGCTGCGGGTCGATGTTGTCGGTGGGCCGCACGCTGATCCAGTGCCGCTTGTTCATGTGATAGCCGGGCACGATGCCCGCGTACTGCTCCTGCAGCGAGCGCGCATCGTCCGGCGCACACTTGAGGGTGACGATCTCCTCGCCCGTGATGGCCGTCTGCAGCATGAACACCTTGCCGCGCACTTTGTAGACGTCCCAGTCCTCACCGAACGGGTGCGTCAGCTCCGAGCCCGGCAACTCCTCCGCCTGCGCCGCTGCGCATTGCTGCATCGCCTCACCGTCCACGGGCCCTCCCCTGCGTCGAGATCCGGCGTCCCACAATGCCACCCGCCCTCAGAGCGCGGGGACGAGCGACACCGGACGAGCCGACGCCTCGGCGCAACCAGGAGTCCGGGTGGTGCGCTGGCATACTGGCGCGGGTGAGCGAGCCCCTCCCGGAAAAGGCGGCACAGACGACCGCCGAGCGTCCGTGGCCGCTGCGACTGCTGTCGATGAAGGTCGTCGACTACGTCGACAAGATGTCGCCGGTCTGGGTCGAGGGGCAGTTGGTCCAGATCAACCGCCGCCCCGGCACGCGGTCGGTGTTCGTGACGCTGCGTGACGCCGACGTCGACATGTCGATGACGGCCACCGTGCCCGCCGTCGTCCTCGATCGGATGCCGATCACCGAGGGCAGCCGCGTTGTCGTCCACGCCAAGCCGACGTTCTGGCCCAAGCGCGGCACGCTGCAACTCGAGGCGCGCGACATGCGGCCCGTCGGCGAGGGCGAACTGCTGGCGAGGCTCGAACACCTCAAGCGCGTCCTCGCCGCCGAAGGCCTGTTCGCCGCCGATCGCAAACGCCCCCTGCCCTTTCTCCCGCGCCGGGTCGGGCTCATCTGCGGACGGGCCAGCGCGGCCATGCGCGACGTCGTCGACAACGCCCGACGCCGTTGGCCTGCCGTGGAGTTCGGTGGTGGCTCGTTCGAAGACCTGCTGCCGTTCAGCAACGAGTCGCTCGTTCGGGCCGTCTCCGAGGCGCGCACTCCGGTCGTCAGCGCCATCGGGCACGAGGTCGATACGCCGCTGCTCGACTTCGTCGCCGACCTGCGCGCCTCCACCCCGACCGACGCCGCCAAGCGGATCGTCCCCGACGTGGAGGCCGAACGAGCCGGCATCCTGCACACCCGCGACCGCGGACGCTCGGCACTGGCCGCGAGGATCGCCTCCGAGCGCCGGCACCTCGCCATGCTGCGCCAGCGCCCTGTGCTCACCGACCCGCACGCGACCCTCGCCCCGCACCGCGTCGTCATCGAGCAACAACGCGGCC
>DAMDJY010000080.1:0-16708 GCA_032100225.1 Mobilicoccus sp. | reverse complement strand
GGCGCGTCATCGTCAGGGATCGAGTCGTGGGCCGCGGGCCGGTCTCTGCCGGAGGCCGTCAACGCGTCGCTGCCCACATGGCGGGGGCACGTCGAGCGGGGCCGCGTCGCTCGCATCCAACGGATCCGGCGCGTCGCGACCGAACTGGGTCGGCTCGAGGCCGCCGGTTTCACCGACCTCGCCGAGAAGCTCGGGGACGGCACGATCCCGCCGGAGGGGCTCGAGGCGCGCGTACGGCGTCGAATCACCGCGGTCGTCCTCGCCGAACGCCTCGAGACCACCGGCCTGGACACCTACGACGCGGTGCGACACGAACAGCGGGTGGACACCTACCGCACCGGAGTGCGCCAGATCCGACGGCAACTCGTCGACGTCCTCCCGAGCACCATGCTGCGACGGCGCCAGGCCGCGCTCGCCTCGATGGGTGGGCTCAAACGCGAGATCGGCCGCAAGCGGGGCGGCACCATTCGCGAACTCTTCCGGGTTCACGGCCGTGACGTGCTCACCGTCACGCCGTGTCTGCTCATGAGCCCGCACTCGGTGGCCAAGAACCTGCCACTGGGCTCCGTCGACGTAGACGTGGTGATCTTCGACGAGGCGTCCCAGATCCGCGTGGCCGAGGCCGTCGGCGCCATGGGGCGGGCGCAGTCCGTCATCGTCGTCGGCGACTCCCGTCAGATGCCGCCGACCTCGATGTTCGCCACCTCGCTCGACGCCGATGACGACGACGTCGAGACCGGGGAGGAGGGCGCGCTTGCCGCCCTGGCCCCCGCCGACCAGGAGTCGATCCTCTCCGAGGCCGTCGACTCCAACATCCCCTCCCTGTGGCTCACATGGCACTACCGCAGCCAGGCCGAGGAGCTCATCGCGTTCTCCAACACGCAGTACTACCAGGGCAAACTGTCCAGCTTCCCCGCGCCGCCCGGCGACCGACCCGGGCTCGGGGTGCGGATGCGCCGCGTCGACGGCCACTACGACCGCGGGGCCACCCGCACCAACCAGGTCGAGGCCGACGCGATCATGACCGAGATCGTGGCCCGCCTCCATGCCGACCCGGACGCCTCGATCGGCGTCGTCACGTTCAACGTGCAGCAGCGCACGCTCATCGAAGACCTCCTCGACGCCTCGACCGACCCGGTGGTGCGGTCGGCGCTCGCGCGCGAGGAGGACGCCCTGTTCGTCAAGAACCTCGAGAACGTGCAGGGCGACGAGCGCGACGTGATCCTCTTCTCGCTCGCGTTCTCACCCGACCCCGAAACGGGTCGGTTGCGGCTCAACTTCGGACCACTCACCGCGGCCGGTGGTGAGCGGCGCCTCAACGTCGCCATCACCCGTGCTCGCCGCGAGATCGTGCTGTTCAGCTCTTTCGATCCCCGCGCCATCGACCTGTCCCGCACCGGCTCCGAGGGCATGCGCCACCTTCGGGAATACCTGCTGTTCGCCGAGTCGGTGGAGAAGGACCTGCAGGGCTCCGCCGTCGTCGACCACGATCTTCAGCGCGCCGACATCGCGGTGCGGTTGGCCGCGGCCGGTCTCGAGGTCGTCGAAAACATCGGCATGTCGACGTTCCGTGTCGACCTGGGCGTGCGGCTGCCCGGACGGGAATGGATCGCCGTGCTGCTCGACAGCCCCCGGTGGGCCGCCCGACCGACGGTGGCCGACCGCGACGACATCCCCGACACCATGCTCACCGGGCACATGGGGTGGTCCGCGACGACGACGATCTGGACCCCGGCCTGGATCGCCGAACCCGACGCCTGCGCTCGATCCGTCCTGGTCACCGCCTCCTCCGCCCCTGTCGCCGACGAGGCCCCGCTACCGGTCGGGCCTTCGCCGGTCTCGCCGGTTCGCATGACGCCGGAATCCGAGCCGATGACACCGGAGCAGCAGACGCCGGAACTCGGAAGAGCCGCATCGGGGTCGCAGCAACCGGCGCCGTGGCGTGTTCGGCCGGTGCCAGGACCTGAGCAGCCGACGCCGCAGCCGCAGCAGGCAACTCCTCTCGTGACCCGCGAGCCCGCCTCCGCCGAGCCCGAGGTTGCACCGAGCCCGACCGTCGATGACGCGGCCGTGAGGGAGATGCGAGAGTCGGACGTGGCGAGAGAGTCGAACGAGGCCGCGGCGGCACGCAACCAGGTACCAGAGGGGCGAACAGGGGTGGTGCATGAGAACTCATCGACCCCCGACATCGCTCTGGCGGAGCCCCGCCCACACGCGGCGCCACGGGTGGCTCGACGCCCGCCGGCGGACCCGCCACGGGCGACGCCCGTCGGTCCCGGTTCTCGCGCATGGCGCGGAGGTCCGTCACACCGGTCCATGGTGCCGTTCGAGGCCGCGGATGCGTCCGCGCGGCATTCCATCGATATCCTCGACCAGCTCGGACGGACGGAGAACAAGGCGATCCTCCGCGAAGAGCTACTCGACATCCTCGACACCGAAGCGCCCATCCAGGTGGATCGCTTCATGCGGATCGCGGGCGGGCGGTTCGGGCTCAACCGGACACACAAGGTCCGCGCGGAGCAGATCCTCCGTTTCCTGCCCAGCGATTACGAGTTGCGAGGTCGCGGCGATGGCCTGTTCTGTTGGCCGACCAACGTGACCGCCCAGGAGTACCCCTACGTCCGCACAAGTCACGGTGCCCGAGAAATCGAGGAGATCCCGCCGGAAGAGATCGAGAACGCCGTGCGCATCGCGCTCGACGGCTTCACCCTGCGCGAGGAGCAGCGAGTCCTGCGCGACGTCATGGGATACTTCGGGTTCGCCCGGATGGGCGGCATCATCCGGGCGGCCCTGACTGCAGGGGTGCTTCGGCTCGAGTCCCGAGGGGTGCTGCGCCGGCAGGACGACATGATCGGGCTCGTCCGGCCTCGGTCGCCCGCGACGTGATGAGTGAGGCCGCCATCTCCGTGCACGTGATGCGTGGATACCCGCCTGTGTGAGCGGGCTCAGTGCGTGGTGAGCCCTCGGGCAAGCATGTCGAAGGCGGTGTCGAGAGCCGCGACGAAGGTGGATCGGGGTTCGGAGGCCACGCGTTCGCCGGTGTCGTTCGTGTCTGGGGACGCCTGAGCGTGGACGTAGGCAGCGCGAGCAGTGCCGATGACGGCGGCGGTCATGATGCGGGCGGTCAGTTCGTCGTCGACGTCACCCCGGTCGGCGGCAGCACGTACCAGGGCGGCTTCGAGGTCTCGGTTGGCACCGATCATGGCGGCGGCCAGGCGTGAGTCGCGCCCGACGACCGTGCGGCGCATGTCGCGCAACGGGTCGCCGTCGACCTTGATGAACCAGGTGCGCACCACGGTGGTGAGCGCCGTGAAGAGGTCTTCTGCGGCGGGCCGCTCGCGCAGAGAGTCCCCGAGCCTGTCGGCGAGATCCGGGGGCATCCCGAGGACAGCGGCGTCCTTCGTGGGGAAGTAGTTGAAGAAGGTGCGTGCCGAGACCTTGGCGCGGGCGGCGATCTCGTCTGTGGTGACGTGGTCCAGTCCACGTTCGGTCACCAGCGTCAGTGCGGCGTGATGGATCGCATGACGCGTGAGGCGCTTCTTGCGTTCACGCAGGCCCTCGTCGGCGTCGACCGGAGGCATCGCGGAAACCTGGGCCGGTTCCTCGTGCTCGGACACGGTCGCGCCTGCTTCGGGCATGGTCGGACACTCCTCGGTAGCGGTTCACAACATTATGCACCCATCGCAAAGTTGCAGTCGATGCAAGAACGCGTCAATCTGGTGACGTGACATCACCTACCACCGCAGCTCAGAGTGCCGCCAAACCCGCAGAGGCCCGCGTCGAATTCGCTCTCGACGCGGCGGGTAAGCGCGTCTTCATCGGTCTCATGCTCGGCATGCTCGTCGCCTCCATCAGCCAGACCATCGTCTCGCCCGCGATGCCCCGCATCGTGGCCGAACTCGGGGGAATGGAGCACTACTCGTGGCTCGCGACGTCCGCCATGCTCGTCTCGGCGGTCACGGTGCCGATCGTCGGCAAGCTGTCCGACCTCTTCGGTCGCCGGGTGTTCTACCTCGGTGGTCTGCTCATCTTCATGCTGGGCTCGGTGCTGGCAGGCCTGTCGCAGAGCTTCTGGTTCCTCGTGTTCTCCCGCGCGCTGCAGGGCATCGGCATGGGAACGCTGATGCCGTTGTCGCAGACGATCATCGGCGACATCATCCCTCCGCGTGCCCGCGGTAAGTACCAGGGCCTCATGGGTGCCGTGTTCGGTGTCAGCTCGGTCGTGGGCCCGCTGGTCGGCGGATTCGTCACCGACCACTGGGGTTGGCGCTGGCTGTTCTACATCTCGCTGCCGGTCGGTATCGCCGCGTTCGGTGCCATCTGGAAGTTCCTCCACCTCCCGCACGAGCGCCGCGACGCCACGATCGACTGGGCCGGCATCGTCGTCCTCACGGTCAGCCTGTTCTCGCTGCTGCTCGCCACGTCCCTGGGTGGCACGGCGTACGCGTGGAGCTCCCCGGAGATCCTCGGCCTCTACGCCCTCGGCACCGTCGCCCTCGTGCTGTTCCTCTTCATCGAGACTCGCGCGTCCGAGCCGGTCATCCCGCTGCGTCTGTTCCGCAGCTCGGTGTTCACGTTCAGCAACATCGCGAGCTTCGGTGTCTCGATGCTCATGTTCGGTGCGCTCATCTACATCCCCGTGTACGCCCAGGGCGTGCTCGGCGTGGACGCCACCCAGTCCGGCCTGATCCTCATGCCGATGAACATCACGATGATCGGCCTGTCGATCGGCGCCGGCCTGCTCATCACCCGCACCGGCCGCTACAAGGAGCAGACGCTGATCGGTGTCGCGATCCTCGGCGTCGGGTTCTGGCTGCTGACACGCCTGCACTACGGCGTCGACGCCCTGCAGTTGACGCTCGCCATGGTCGTCCTCGGCGCGGGTCTCGGTCTGTGTATGCAGGTGTACACGCTCGTCGTGCAGAACGTCGTGCCGCGTGCCGATCTCGGTGTCGCCACGGCTGCCACGCAGTTCTTCCGCAACGTCGGCTCGACGATCGGTATCGCGATCTTCGGCACGGTCATGACCTCCCGTGCGCAAACCGCCATCGCGGCCCACATGCCGCCCGAGGCGGCCGGTCACATGGGTGCCGGACAGCTGAATGCCGGCGCGGTGCTCGACCCGACCGTGCTCGCCAAGCTGCCGGCCCCCATCGCCACGGCCGTGCGTCAGGGCCTGGCCGACGCGTTGCACGACGTGTTCCTCATCGGTCTGCCTCTCGCGGCGCTGGTGTTCCTCGCCACGCTGTTCATCAAGGCCGTGCCGCTGCGCGAGACCCTCGGTGGCGGTGGCCAGGAGGCCGGGCGTGAACTGCTCGACGGTATGGCCCAGTCCAACGCCGGTGACGACCGCCTCGCCCTCGGGCGCGGCTCCGGTGCCACCCGCACCAAGGAGCGCATCCTCGGTCTCGAGCTGCAGATCCTGGCCGAGCGCGCCACCACGGGCGACCACCCGCTGCTGCGTCAGGGTGTCACCGACCTCGGTAGTGGCGACCTGTCCCGAGGCGTCGCGCTGCTCGAACGTACCGCCCACATGCTGTTGACGGAGGACGAGCACGCGGCGGCCAAGGCCGAGCAGTATGCGAGTGAGGTCGCCCGGATGGGCACCCGCCCCGGCGGTGTTCTCTCGCCCGAGCTGCGGTCGATCCTCGTGGCCGAAGCCGCAGAGATCGGTCAGGCGGCCCTGCGCGGCGAGGAACCGACTGTTCAGGCCCGGTACGAGAGCGTGGACGTCACCGAACTCGTGCGAGTCGGCAACGACCTGTCCTCGGCGTTGATGGTCGATCTGGGACGTCACCGACGCTGATGCACGTGCTGCGGCGGGGGCGCCCCCCCCCCCCCCCGCCGTCGTCGTTCTCCCGGCCGGGGCTGGGGCCTGTCACACGCACAAGCCCAATGCACCTCTGCGACCACGGCTTTCAACACGCTGGGTCGTAGCCTGGACCACGTGCCCATGGAACCGCTCCTCGTGAGTCTTCTCGCTGCCACGGAGTCCGCTCCTACGGACATCCCGCTGCGCCTTCACCTCGTCGAGTTGCTCCGCTCCCATGGCGAGGACGCCGAGGCCGTCCGTCACTGTGCGACGGCCCTGGCCCAGACGCCCACCAACGGACCGGCGCGCGACCTCATGAGTCAGCTTCTCGGTGGCACGGCAGGCGGCCACTCGGGTGGTACCTCGACGCAGAAGGCCGCCCCCACGAGCGAGACACCGACCGCCTCGGCCGCGCCGACCGTAGCCTCGGGTGACGGCCCGGGAGCCCACCGATCCGACGACGAATCGCCCACGCAGTCGAACGAGCCAGGCGCCTCGGACGACCGCGGCGACGAGGCCGACGGCCTGCGCGAGGACCTGTGGGCCGAGCGCGTCAACGTGACCCTGGCAGACCTCGATGGCATGGAGGTGGCCAAGGAGCGCCTCGAGGCGGCCGTGCTGGCGCCGATGCGCAACCCGGAGCTGCGACGTCTCTACCGCAAGAGCCGCAGCGGAGGAGTCCTGCTCTACGGCCCTCCCGGATGCGGCAAGACCTTTCTCGCACGCGCGACCGCAGGTGAACTCGACGTGCGTTTTCTCGCCGTCACCTTCGAGGGGATGAACCACGAGGAGCAGGTCGACGAGATCGCCGCCGTGTTCCAGGCTGCGCGCGAACAGGCTCCGGTCGTCTTGTGTCTCGTCGGCCTGGAGCATCTGGGCGACCGTGCCGTCTGGCGCCGCTCGGCCTCGAGCCGCGCGGTCACGGCCCTCGCCTCCGAGCTCGATCAGGACCACGGCGTCAGCCTGGGCGTCACGATCATGGGCAGCACCAACGCGCCGTGGGATGTCGATCCGCTGCTGCGCCGCGCCGGTCGCCTCGAGCAGAGCCTCCTCGTGCTTCCGCCCGACCGCACCGCCCGAGCCGTCGTGCTGCGTCAGCAGCTGGGCGAGCATCCGGACGTCGACGTCGAAGAACTGGCCCGCCTGTCCAGCGGATACTCGGGGCGGGACCTCGCCACCGCCGTGCGCACCGCCGAGTCCCGCGTGTTCTCCACGTTGGCCACCAACGACGTGCTCGACGCGTTGCTCGAGCGGGTGCCGTCCTCACGGGCATGGCTCGCTGTGGCCAAGTCCGAACTCGCGATCGACCCCGACCCCAATTCCTTCGTGGGGTTGCGCGAGTACATCGCCCTTCACGACGAACGCCAGAGCTGAATCTTCGGCGATGCCGTCCGTGACCGTGTCCGTGATTTTGCCCTCACTCGGGGCGCGGGGTGGGGCTCAGAGCTCGTCGAACTCCAGGAGCTCCTGATCGAGTCGGGCCGTGAAGGACCGTGCGATCTCCAGCCGCTGAGCGAGATCAGCCAGCGCGGACCGCATCTCGGTGTGCAGGTCGGCCAGTCGCGTGCGCGCGGCCATGCGCTCGTCTTCGCCGGTTGAGGAGTCGCGCAACACGTCGAGGTCGGCGAGCACCTCACCCATGCGCTCCAGGGAGAACCCGAGGGGCTTCATCTGCATGACGCCGAGCAGTCGTTGCACGTCGAGCTCGGAGTACATGCGGAACCCGCCGCTCGTGCGGCCCGCGGGGGTGACGAGCCCGGCTTCTTCGTAGTACCGAATGCTGCGCAGCGAGAGGCCGATTCGCTCGGCGACCTCACCGATGCGGAACTGCGGGGCGGTCTCGGCGTCGCGCAGCTGGGCGCCTGTCAGCGCAGGCTCTGCGGGCGTGATGTATTGCGTCGTCGCCTCGCTCGACGTCGTGGCCTCGCTGCTCACCGTGGACCTTCTCTCATGGGTGCCGACCGCTCAGTCTAGGTGCTGCCCGGAGCCGGCGGTGGCGCCCTGGGCCAGGGGCGAGGAGCGCTGGACGCGGCGGGTGGTGCGCACCTGGTCGAGTGCGCCTGCGGCGACGGCCCCCAGGCCGTGCAGCGTCGTGGAGGCGGCGTTGTAGTACGACTCGTGCCCGAACGTCGGTCGCAGCAGCGCGCGCGTGCCGTCGGGGTAGGCCACTGATCGGGTGCGGGCCGAGATCATCCGGATGCCGGCGACCTGGTGGGTGGGGCCGCCGAACACCCCGAGGAGGGCGACGACGTCGCCGGGCGCCGTGACGGCGAACAAGGCCTCGGGCAGCAGGTGGAGGTCATCCGCGTCGTTGGTGAACAGGCCCGGGCAGCCGGCGACCATGGCGCGGTCGAACACGTCGGTGTCGGCCAGGGCCAGGCCCACGACGGATCCGCCGTAGGAATGTCCCGAGGCGACCAGATCCGCGTCAGGGCCGATGAGGACCCGTAGGCCAGCTGCGCAGCGGGTGAACGCCGGCACGGCCTCGTGTGCGTAACGGGCGTCAGCGGCCTCGCCCGGCATGATCAGGGGCAGGCCGCTGTCGCCGAGGGGGCGACGCACCGCGATGTCCACGGGCGCCTGATACCCGATCCAGTCGACGACGGCGACGTTGCCGATATCGACGTGACGCCCCGCCTCGGCCCGGAGGTTCGACAGCCACGCGGCCTCCCGGAACAGGCGCAGGTCGACCGTGGTGGTGGCACCCGGAACGTGAAGCACCACATGCTCGGCCGTCTCCAGATCACCGAGGACGACGATCGCCTTCAACGGGTAGGCCCCGGCATCGAGCAAGTAGAGGTGGCGGTCCTGAGGCGGTGTCGACACTCGTTTGAGAGCGTCGCGGGCGCCGTCCTCGATGCCCGAGAGATCGTCGACCGTGTGCGGCATGAGCAGCGCGCGGAGCTTGAGCAGCCCCCGCAGGTCGCGCTCGTCCTGCTCGCCGCGGACAGCGTCCTCGAGCGCGACCTGACCGAAATCCTCGAACGACTCGGTCTCGTCGGACTGGTCGGGGTCTCCCTCGGTGTGGGCCGGGGCGTGACGCAGCGCGGCGGCGTCTCCACGCGCCATGCGTCGCTCGATCTCGGAGTCGAGCAGGATCAGGTTGACGCGATGGCGCACGGCGGCCGGAAGTCCGTCGGCCGAGCCCGCGAACATCGGGTCGGTGACGATGACGTTCTCCTGCTCGGCCTCGGTGAGCCCGGCCCACCAGGACGCCACGACCCTCGGCTCGTCACTGGACGGGCGCGGAGGCAGGCGCGTACCGGAGACCGTGAGATCGGGGGCACGACGGCGGGCGCTCTGCGACTCCTCCCGCAGACCACGCACGAGATGGACCCCGGTGAACAGCGAGACCCGGGTGCGCTGGACGAGGATCTCGTCGGCCATCGCGTCCAACCCCCGCGGCAGGCTCGCGAAGGCCTCGTGCGCCAATCGCGCCTCGGCCAGGGTGGATTCGAGCCGGTCCGCGATGCGCTCCAGGGCGTCGGCGACACTCTCCTCAGCCACCGTTCACTCCTCACCGTCGAGCATGTAACTCGACGGTAACCACCTGCGGGCCGTGCCGCTAGCCTCCGCGCCGGATCAGGCGGCGGCGGATCCGGCGCGACCGGCCATGCCCTGCACCGTGCGGTAGAGGTCTTCGAAGGTATCCAGCGTGGCGTCGAGGGTGTGGCGACGCACGATCTCCGTGCTCACCGCGCCCATGCGGCGGCGCAGGTCGGCGTCTCCGAGGAGCATCTGCAGCCGCGTGGTGAACTCCGCCACGTCGCCAGGGGTGTAGAGCCAGCCGTTGCGGCCCGGGTGGACCAGGTGCGGCAGCGCCATGGCGTTGGCGGCGATGACCGGCTTGCCCGCCGACATGGCCTCGAGCGTGACGAGGCTCTGCAGCTCGGCGATGCCCGGCATACAGAAGATATCGCAGTGGCCGTAGGCCTCGACCAATTCGGACTCGGAGATGAAGCCGCGGAACGTCGTGCGGTCCTCGATGCCGCGGGCGCGAACCTGCGCCTTCCACTGCTCACGCATCGTGCCGTCGCCGACGATCTCGAGCTCGTAGGGCGTCCCGGCGGGCAGCGCCGCCGCGGCGTCGATGAGTTCACCGACCCGCTTCTCCTGGTCGAGCCGACCCACGAAGAGGATGCGGGGCACCGCGCCCGGCTCGGCTGCCGTAGCCGCGGCCGCAGCCGCGTAGGGCGCGGAGTCGATACCGCAGGAGATCGGCAGCGCACCGGTGATCTTGGCCTCGCTCGCGAGGAGTTCGGTGGCGCGCGGAGTGGGGGCGGTGACGATCTGGGCCTGCCCGAAGACGCGGGTGAGGTCCTTCCACGCCAGCTTGCACGCCAGGCGAGCCACGCTGCCGTGGATCGGGATGGGGAGCTGGTCGGTCAGGTTCTCCGGCATGAAGTGGTTGGTGGCCACCAGCGGAATGCCCAACTCCGTGGCGCTGCGCACCGTGTATCGACCCACGATGAAGTGCGCCTGGGCGTGCACCACGTCGGGGCGCACCCGGTCCATCACGGCCTTGACCTCGGGACGCGTGCGCCAGGGCAGGCAGATGTTGAAGTTCTCGTGGAAGGAGTACCGCACCGAGCTGATGCGGTGGACGATCACGCCGTCCCGCTCCTCGATGCCCGCCGGGCCGGCCACGGACGCGGCCAGGACGTGGACCTCATGGCCTCGACCGACGAGGCCGACGGACAGACGCTCGGCGAAGCGGGCGGCTCCGTTGACGTCCGGGGGATACGTGTCACACCCGATCATGATCTTCACGGGGTGTGCTCCTCTCGTTGAACGGAACCGGCTGAGGTGGAACTGCGGTGCAGCGCGGGGCTTTCGGTGGGGACTTCCGGCAGGGCCTCGGGGTGATGCCGTGACAGCAGCAGCACTCCGATGGCGGCCACGACGGCCGACAGCGTCATGACCGTCAGGTGGATCGGCGACAGGTGGGCTCCCTCGCCGAGAAAGGCGAGACCGAAGACGACCGCGACGATGGGGTCCACGACGGTCAGGCTACCCAGGACCACGGCGGGCGGTCCGTTCGCGTGGGCATGCTGCACGAACCACCCTCCGATGGCGAACCCGGTCAGCACTGCCGCCGTGTAGGCCGCCACGTGCAGGTGGATCGGCCCGTGCTGAGCCACGAGCATCATGTCGGTGCGCAGCAACGCCGAGGCGAGGCCGTAGACGACAGCGCCGGCCGAGGCCCAGGCCGCGCAGCGCAGCCACTTCGGGCCGAGAGTGCCGGCGAGGGCGAGGAACGCGGCGAGCACGGCGATACCGAGCGCCGACCAGGCCACCTCGACGGCGTCGACGGTGGCTGCGTTGTCTCCGTCGCTGGCCGCGGCCAGAACGAATGCCAGGACCGCGAGCATCGTGATCGTCAGCGCGCTGATCACGCCCGCGCCAGGTTTCTGGCGCAGGCGGCGGGAGGCGATGAGAACGGCGAACGGGATGGCGAGGACCCCGATGGGCTGCACGATCGAGATCGGTGCGAGGGCCAACGCCACCGCGTGGAGGCAACCGCCGACGACGATGATGCCGACCGAGGCGAGCCAGGTGGGGTTGCGCAGCAGAGCGAACATGGCTCGCGGGCCCACCACACGGTCGTCTGCCTCATGGGCGGTGTGGTCGTCGACGGCCCGCCCGACGGCACCGGATTGGACGGTCGCACCCACGGCGAAGACGATCGCAGCCAGGGTGGCGAGAACGACGGCAACGGCGATGAACAGGGCGGACCTCCTCCCACGGCCGCATCATCGGCCTTCTGGGCCCCTCGGGGGCGATCGGGTGGTCGCCGCACCCAGGGTGCGACGTCGGCGCCAGTCTAGGGGCCCCATCTGGCAGTGCAGAGGCGCTCTTCTGCAGGTCGACGGCCGTTCACCGTGCCGTCGCCGACATGTCGCCTCACGCAGATCTCACGGGGGCACCGGGGTGACAACGGGGCCGCGCGCCAGCACATAATGCAGCGGTGGTCGAGCACGCACGCACCGGGTCCCGCCGGGCGACACCTCCCCGGGTGACGCTGCCGCGGCCCCCCGGCGACTCTGCGGCGATCACTCACCGGCTTCGGGGGTCGGGACTGGCCGGGGCGCTCCTGCTGGGTGCGTCCTCGCTGTCGCCGAGCTTCATCCCGCGCACCTGGTGGATGACGGCCTTCAACTTCGGCATCTGCCTGTTCTACGGGTATGCCCTGGGCTGCCTGGTCGGGGTGCTCGTGCGGTGGTTCGCCCGCGTGACGGGACTGGAGGTCTCTCTTCGCGCCGATGCCGCCCGCCTGCTGCGACGCCTCATCGGTGTCGCGGTCGCGCTGGGTGCCCTGGAGGTGATGCGGCGCTCCACCCTGTGGCAGCTCGACGTCTCCCGACGCGTCGGCTCCGACCCCGTGCCCGTCGTGGATCAACTCATCGGGATCCTCGGGGGCATCTCCCTGTTCGTCGCGTTGCTCCTGCTGTTCCGCGCTCTTCGCGGGCTGTGGCGCCTGCTGCGTCGGATCTCGCGCCCCTACGTGCCGAGCATCGTCTCGACCGTGGTCTCGCTGGTCATCGTCGTGTGGCTCGTCGTTTTCGTCTCCAACGACGTCCTCTTCGCCGGGTTTCTCGAGAGCGCCACTCGCAATGCCGCGGCCGTCAACGCCGAGACTCCACCAGGGCGTACGCCTCCGCAGGAGGGCACCCGTTCGGGCAGTCCGCATTCCCCGGAGACGTGGGCCTCCCTCGGGCGACAGGGCCAGGGTGTCGTCGCCGACGGTCCTCGCCGCGCTCGCATCGAGGAGGTCACCGGCCGCCCGGCCAAGGAGCCGATCCGCGTCTATGCCGGCCTCCACGACGGCCGATCCCTCGAGGCCACGGCCGACGCAGTCGTGGCAGAACTGCACCGCACCCGCGCCTTCGACCGCTCGGTGCTGGTGGTCATGATCCCCGCGGGGGAGGGCTGGATCCCCGACTGGCACCCCAGCTCGGTCGAGTTTCTCACCGGTGGCGACAGTGCCATCGCCTCCATGCAGTACACCTACCTGCCGAGTGCGCTCGCCTACCTGACCGACAAGGAGGGCGCTGCCGAGGCCGGGACGGTGCTGTTCGACAAGGTCGAGGCTGAGGTGCGTCGTCGCCCCGTCGGGCACCGGCCCCGGCTCTACATCGGGGGCGAATCCCTGGGTGCGTACGGCGGCCAGGCCGTCTTCGCAGGCAAGGACGACCTCCTCTCCCGCGTCGACGGCGCCATGTGGACCGGGACGCCCCGCTCCAGCACCCTGTGGAGGTCGCTCACCGCATCTCGATGGGAGGGATCCCCCGAGATCGCGCCGGTGGTCGACGGTGGCCGGCACATCAGGTTCATCACCGAGCGTCAGAACAGCGTCAACGACTTCTACGGGAGGCCCCTCGGCCCGTGGGAGTCGCCCCGCATCGCCTTCGCTCAGAACCCGAACGACCCCGTCGTGTGGTGGTCCTCCGACCTCATGTGGGAGGAGCCCGACTGGATGCGTGAACGCGCCAGCACCAAGGTCACCCCCGGCATGACGTGGGCGCCATGGGTGACGTTCTGGCAGATCGCCGCCGACATGCCCCGCTCGGTGCGGGTACCCGGTGGTGAGGGACACCGCTATCAGGAGGGCCTGGTGCCGCTGTGGGCCGGCGTTCTCGGGCTGGATCCGATGGCCGATTACTCCCGCATCCAGAAGGCGATGCGCGAGGACTACCGAGTCTTCTGACGCTCCACGGACGTGCCTGTTCATGAGGTGGGCTCGGGGCCGGTGACGGGAAGCGGGCCCGCCGACCCGCCTGCTGTGCGTGCAGCCTCGACCACGGCGCACGGCACGAGCGGATACGAGACGTGAGTCCCGAGTCCGCGGCACCGCACGCTGCTCTCGGCGAACACCTCCGCTGGTGAGGCCGGCCCCCCGGCCCCCGTCCAGGACTCCGCCCCGACGGCGTTCGCGAAAGCCACCTTGAGTTCGGCCGGCCAGGTCGAGGACTCGGCATGGGCGATCTCATGAGCGATCGAGGCCTCCGCGTAAGCCGGCTCCTGCCCTTCGACGACGACGATCCGCCGCTCGCGGCGGCTGCTCATCGCCGAGGCCCCCGCCTCCCCGACGGGCCACCCCTGGGGAAGGGCGGCCCGACACTCCAAGACCCATCCCGGGGGCAGGTCGGGTGCGTATCGGGCGGCCAGCTCGGGACACGAGGGTGACGGCGTCGCAGACGTCGGATCGGCTCCCGCCGTGACGGTGCCTCCGACGAGGATGGCGACGAGAACCACCGATGAGGCGATGACCAGATGCTTGGGGCCCAGACCGGGGTGGAGGCCAGAGCGGCGGCTCGGACGTGCGGGGCGGGTTGAAGCAGTGGTGGGCAGCGTGGCAGCGGGGGCGGGCGACATGGCGGGCCTTCCGTGAGACGGATGGACCTCCAGCCTGCGCGCGGATCGATCACGGGATCCCGACTCGTCCACAGGCCCGGCCACCAGGGGTGGGTCGGGCCCGCGCTGTGGATGACGGCCTCCGTACGTCAGATCGGCGCGGCGCGGATCGGTGATGCGGAACGGCTGCGCCGCTCAGTGCCCGGTCACGGGCGGGGCATCATCGACTTCCACGGCCGGTGGAGCTGGAAGCGCATGCCCGAGACCTCGGTGGGGTTGATCGCGACGACGTGCTGTTTGACGGTGCTCACCCACGGCCGCAGGCGGAGCTGGTCGGCCCAGCGGGCGTCCTCGGCATCGAGCTCTTCGGCGTGGCCGCGCACGATGACACTGCCTGCGGACTCACCACCGATGTCGTCGATCTCGAACGCGACGGTTCCGCACTGGAGAACGGCCAGGAGCTTGCTGCCCTCGGCTGTGCGGAACACCAGGCGGGATTCGTCGACCGCGTAGTTGATCGGCACGATGTGAACCTCGCCGTCGAGAGAGAAGGCGAGGCGTCCGAACTCCTCACGGCGCAAGAAGTCCCAGCATTCCTCGGGAGTGAGTGAGGCGACGACGTTGGCCATGGCAGAGGTCCTCGGAGCGAAGCCGCGCCGGTCGCGGCCGGGTCCCTTCAGACTAGGCGAGCGCGGCTCCGCGGGCGGGGTTCCGGATCATTCAGGTTGTTCGGTACGACCTGAACCCCACGTCTGAGCGCTGTCTGCGGGCTCAGGAGGTGACTGTCGAATGCCGTAGGTAGACTCACGGCACCTTGCGGCCAGACCAGGCCGGACGCCCGGAATCAGCCCGGAAGGACCTCCATGAGCGACAACGCCTCGTTCCGCCTTGCCAACACCACTCTCCTCTCGGTGAGTACGGTCGAAGCGCCGCAGATCGTCACCTCCGCCTCCATCGACGAGCAGCTGTCGGAGGTGTACGAGAGCACGGGGATGCTGGCCGGTCAGATCGAGCGGCTCGCCGGTGTCAAAGAGCGGCGTTGGTACGGCAAAGACGAGGACTTCACGGACGGTGCGGTCGAGGCCGGTCGGCGGGCCATCGCCGACGCGCGGGTCGATCCGAGCAAGATCGGGCTCGTCATCAACGCCTCGGTCACTCGCCCCTACCTGGAGCCGGGCATCTCGGCCAAGGTGCATCACGAGCTGGGGCTGCAGCGCAGTTGCATGAACTTCGACGTCACCAACGCCTGCCTCTCGGTGATCAACGGCATGCAGATCGCGGGCGCGATGATCGACCTCGGTCAGATCGAGTACGCCCTGGTCGTGGCCTCCGAGGGCGCCCGGCAGATGCAGGAGGCCTCCATCGCGCGACTCCAGCAGGGCGCCACCAAGCAGGACGTGAAGGACGCCTTCGCCACGTTCACCCTGGGCAGCGGCGCGGTCGGCATCGTGCTCGGCCGTCACGACCGGCACGCGGAGGGCCACCGCATCGTCGGCGGCATCACGCGGGCCGGCACCGAGCACCACGAGCTGTGCATCGGCGGCATGGAGGGGATGCGCACCGAGAGCAGCAAGCTCTTCGTCGAGGGCATCACCCTGGCCACCGATGCGTGGGCCGACGCCAAGGACGAGTGGGACTGGTCCGAGATGGATTGGTATGTGGCACACCAGACGTCGACGGCGCACATCGCGAGCCTGTGCAAGACCCTCGAACTCCCCCCGGAGAAGTTTCCGATCACCGTCGACCACTACGGCAACATTGGGCCGGTCGCGCTGCCGTTCACGCTGGGCGTCAACCAGCACCGCATGCACAAGGGTGACCGGGTGCTGCTCATGGGCATCGGCTCGGGCCTGAACACCTCCTTCACCGAGATCGAATGGTGATGGACTCGGCGACGATGCGGGATTCGGCCGAGGCGTCGGCAGTCCGCGAACGGCTGGTTCGCCTGCCGGGCGTCGACCCCTCGTGGTCGCGGCTGGTGCGCGCGGTGGATGCCGACGGCATCGAGCGCACCTGGCACGTGCTCGACACGCACGCCGAGCATGAGGCCGCAGAGGTGGCGGGCACGTTGTTGTGCGTGCACGGCAACCCCACGTGGTCGTACCTATGGCGCCGGCTTCTCGCGACCCCGCCCGCGGGGTGGCGCGTCGTGGCCGTCGATCAGCTCGGCATGGGGTTCTCCGACGAGCCGACGGGCACGATCGAGCAGCCTCGGTCGCTGGCGCAGCGCATCGACGACCTCGCCGGTCTGACCGACGCGATGGGTCTCGGCTCTCGTGTCGTCGTCGCCGGGCACGACTGGGGCGGCATGGTCGCCACCGGCTGGGCTTTCGCGCATCGTGACGTCCTCGCCGGAATCGTGCTCACCAACACGACCGTGCACCACGACTTCGACTCGGGTCTGCCGCCGGCACTGCGGTTCTCGCTCCTCGCGCCGACGCTGCGGGCGGGCACGGTCGACACCCCCGCGTTCGTGCGCGGGACGACGGCCATCAGCAGCCCGCTCCCGTCCAAGGCCGTGCGCGACGCCTACGCCGAGCC
>DAMDJY010000079.1:0-16819 GCA_032100225.1 Mobilicoccus sp. | reverse complement strand
GCATCACCTCGACGCGTGGTCACTCGATCACCTCGATGCAGGCGATCTACGTGCCGGCCGACGACTACACCGACCCGGCTCCGGCGACCACGTTCGCGCACCTCGACGCCACGACCGAGCTCTCCCGTGAGATCGCTTCTCTCGGTATCTACCCGGCTGTGGACCCGCTGACGTCGACGTCGCGCATCCTCGACCCGCGCTACATCTCGCGTGAGCACTACGACACCGCGGTGCGCGTCAAGTCGATCCTGCAGAAGAACAAGGAACTGCAGGACATCATCGCGATCCTCGGTATCGACGAGCTCTCCGAAGAGGACAAGGTCCTCGTCAACCGCGCTCGTCGTATCCAGCGCTTCCTGTCGCAGAACACCTACGTCGCCAAGCAGTTCACCGGCATCGAGGGTTCGACGGTGTCGCTGCCCGACACGATCGAGGCGTTCACCAAGATCTGTGACGGTGACTACGACCACGTTCCCGAGCAGGCGTTCTTCATGTGTGGTGGTCTTGACGACGTCGAGCGTCAGGCCGCTGAACTGGAGAAGTGACGACGGTGAAGCCGGAGGTAGGAACGCAACGCAGTCCGTTCCTGCCGGAGGTTGAGTCGAGGAACTTCGACCATCAGTTGGAGAAGTGACGAAGACGGACGTTTAGGTCGGAGACGACCTGTTGCTCAGAAGGGCCTCGCAGCGCACGCTGCGGGGCCCCTCGGCATGCCCTCCGGTATTGCTCTTCGGCGCCGTCGCCGGTTGTTCCCCGAGGAGTCTCTTTGCGCATCAAGGGTGTTGGTGGAATCGTCTGGGGGGTGGGTGTGGGAGTCTCGGAGAGGTTCGCCCATCCCTTTTCGGTCATCGATGCCCGCACGCACTGAGGGGCGCCTGTGCCGCGGAGATGCCGCCTGTCAGGGGCGGCGGGCCGTCGATCCGTGCATGTGAGCAGCCAGTCAGGAGTGGTGATGACCCCCCGTCGTACGCACGATCCTTCGCGCCGCCTCGCCATCCGGCGACGTCGTCCGGCGGTCAAGGCCGCTGGAGTTCAGGTCGAGCGTTGGGAGGCCGACCCGCTGATGGAGCATCTGCGGGAGACCGTCGTGGCGGACACTCCCGAGTCCGAGCCTGCCGTCGCGATCGGATCGATCAATCTCGACCACCTCCACCACTTCGGTGAGGGCCGGATCGAGCTGCAGAACGAGCCCGAAGAGAGTGGCGTCGACTGGATCATGCTCGCTGACGGTGCGCCCATCGCGGGTCACGCCTCCCGGGTGACGCAGTTGTCGTGGCCGCGGTTGACCGGCGCCGATCTGCTGCCGGACATTCTCGCGTTGGCGGAGGAGGAGAACCTCACCGTCGGGTTTCTCGGTGGTACTCCGGAGTCACACGAGGCGCTGCGCCCGGTTCTCGCGGAGCGGTACCCCGGTCTGAAGCCCGCGTACTTCTGGGCGCCGCCCAAGGATGTCGTGGACTCGGTGGACGGGTCGGAGGGCCTCGCCGAGGAGATCAGGGCCGCCGGGGTGGACGTGCTCAACGTCGCGCTGGGCAAGCCTCGCCAGGAGTTGTGGATTCAGACTTACGGTGACGCGACCGGTGCGCGGCTGCTGCTCGCGTTCGGTGCATCGGTGGACTTTCTTGCCGGCAAGGTGTCTCGGGCGCCCGACTGGGTGCAGAAGAACGGCCTCGAGTGGGCGTATCGCCTTGTGCAGGAACCGGGCCGGCTCGCGCGTCGCTACCTGGTCCAGGGCCCTCCTGCCTGGCTGACGTGGCGCCGGGCTCGTCGCGTGCGCTGAGCCGGGGCGCGGCGGCCCGCTTCACGCCATCCGGGGGCTGGTGATCACTCAAGGTTGACGTGTCACCTGCCGATGAGGGGGTGCCGCCCGGATGGGCGGTGGACACCTGCCACGGAAGGCACCCTGCCACGATGTCTCGCCGCCTGGCCGCACTTGTGTGCGGTAGTTTC
Organism: Mobilicoccus sp.; assembly: GCA_032100225.1. Classification (GTDB taxonomy): domain Bacteria; phylum Actinomycetota; class Actinomycetes; order Actinomycetales; family Dermatophilaceae; genus Mobilicoccus. The sequence continues at coordinate 14,869 of DAMDJY010000079.1, read as the reverse complement.
GCCATGCCCGCTCTCGTCTCGACCCCATTGCTCGCCGAAGCCGCTCCTGTCGATGCCACTCGCACAGGCGCTGCTGCCCCGGCTCAGAAGAGGTCACTCTCAACGACCCCGCGCATCGCGCGTCCTGCCACCACGACACCCACCGCCGCGCCGGTCAAGAAGGCCGTCTTTAGTTCGCGGGTCGTCGCGGGCTCGGCCGACGTGACCGACGGCTCCAAGAGGACGTGGACTCGGCGTCCCGCGGGGCTCGGCTCCTGGAAGTCGGGGACGACGCCGACCACGACGGACATCGCGGGCACCAAGGACGACGTCCTGTACCGCAAGACCGCGCCGGGGGTGCGCTGGTATCGCGTGAACGTCCCAGCCAAGGCGACGTACAAGGTGCGTCTGCTGATGCAGGAGAACTATTTCAGCCGCCCAGGACAGCGGGTGTTCGACGTTCGGGCTGAGGGCCGCGCGGTCCGCAGCAACATCGACATCGCCAAGGCGGTGGGCAAGAACGCCGCCTACGACGTGACGTTCAGCGTGCCGGTCGTCGACGGCCGTCTCGACATCGACTTCGTCGGCAAGGTCGATCACGCGATCGTTTCTGCCGTGGAAGTCGTCTCGACTGGGCCGGTGGCGCTGCCCGCTGCACCACGCCCCAAGGTCGCCATCTCACCGAACAGCTTCTACCTCACCGACATCAGCTCGGCGCCATTGGCGACCAACAGCAAGGCAGCCTCGAAGCACCTCCTGGCGCAGGTGACGAACAACTGGGGCGGGGTCGCCGCCTTCAATGCCTACCGCTACAACAATTCGTTCTACGAGGTCGGCCCCAAGCAGCCCAAGGTGCGGGTGAACTTCTACGACTGCCAGCGCAAGGGGCATACCCCGGGCGGATTGTTCACGGGCGCCAAGCACTTCGTGGACGTGCCGATCCCTGCCGATGCAGTTCCTGCCACGGGAACCGACAAGCAGCTGACGATCTACGACCGCACCGCCGACAAACTGTGGGACTTGTGGGTCACCGAGAAGCAGGCCAACGGCTCCTGGCGAGCCTGCTGGGGCGGTCGCATCGACGATGTGTCCACGAACCAGGGGATCTTCCCCGGCGCGTTCGGTGCCACGGCCACCGGCCTCGCGATGACGCCCGGGGTCATTTCACTCGAAGAATTCAGGCGCGGTCGCATCGACCACGCCATGTATCTCGCGATCATCGAGCCGGCCAGGTGGCCGAACTTCTCCTGGCCCGCCAACCGCACGGATGGTCACTCGACCGATCCGAACGCGCTCGCAGAGGGTCAGCGGATCCGCGTCGACCCTGAGCTGGATCTGACGACGATCCCCATGACGCCGGTCGCCAGGATGGTGGCCGAAGCCGCCCAGAAGTACGGATTCGTCGTCACCGATCGTGCCGGTGCCGTCGCTGTGGTCACCGAGTCCGGAAACGCGGAGAAGGCCCGCACTGGTAAGAACCCGTGGGACGGCATGCTGGCCGGCCCCGACTATCAGGCACTTCAGGGCTTTCCCTGGGAACACATCCAGGTCCTGCCGAAGAACTACGGCAAGCCCACCAAGTAGGACAGCCCCTCCACGGCGATGCGTCCTCGCGACGCACCGCCCGGAGTCGTCGAACAGGTTGCTCTCGACCGACTGCCACGGTCGCGGGCATCCGTCCTGCTCGCGACTTCTGCTTCACGATCGACCTCCGGCCCCCTCGCGATCGCAAAACCCTGCCCGACCGACTGTGACAGTGCCTGCCAGCACGTCACGGTCTGTGGTCGCACCCGGTGCGACGACGTGCGAAAGCGATGTTCAGATGCTTCGATCCGCCCTGCCCCCAATCCACCGTCGCGGCCGTGTGATCGCCGCCGGTTCACTGGCCACCTTGGCCGCCGCCCTGCTCGCACCTCTGCCCTCGACAGCTGCAGACACCGGCACCGAGGCGCCGTTCCATTCCCGGATGACGGGCCGGTGGACCTCCTACACCGACGCCAACCGCACCACCTGGGATGCACGCTCGACGACCTTGGGGACGCTGAAGTCGAGCACGGCCCTCGAGGGCAAGAACATCATCGGAACCGACCAGGACTTCCTCTACCAGTACAGCGCCGTGGGTGTCACCGGGTACTCACTGCCCGTGCCGCGCCAGGGCTCTTACGAAGTGCGCCTGCACATGGCCGAGGGCTGGTGGAACGCCCCTGGCAAGCGTGTCTTCGACGTGACCGCCGAGGGCGCTGCAGCAGCGTCCAGCATCGACATCTTCGCGGCCGTCGGTAAGGGCGCAGCCCATGACGTCACCTTCGTCGTCGGGGTCGTCGACGGCACATTGGACCTGGGCTTCATCGCCAAGGCGGACCTGCCCGTCATCGGTGCCATCGAGGTCGTCGAGGTGCCCGCACCGGACCTGCCCGAGGTCACCCCACCGAGCCCGACTCCCACAACGGCATCGCCGACCAGTGCACCGACCGCGTCGCCCACGGCCGCGCCGACCAGCGAGCCGACTGCGACGCCTACCGGCACGCACACGAGCACGCCGGAGACGCCGACGGACGAGTCGCCCGCGCCGTCCCCCAGCACCACGGGGACGCCTGACGCGACGCCCACCGAGGACCCTGAGGTCGTGCAGCAGACCTACGCGTTCAGGATGTCCGCCTCACCGGTGGAGGTCGTCGACTCTGCGGGGCACACGTGGCAGCGGCGTGGGCCGGCGCTGGGGTCGAGCAAGTTCAACACCAGCCTCATCGGCAAGGACGTGGCGGGCACCACCGACGACGCCCTCTATCAGCGCAGTGTCCTCGGCCCGGTGGGGATGCTGGTTCCGGTGCCGTCCCAGCCCGCCGATTACCGTGTGCGTCTGCTGTTCGCCGAGGGGTACTGGCCCAACCCCGGGCAGCGTGTCATCGACGTGCGAGCCGAGGGTGCGAAGGTCGCCACGGGAGTCGACGCCGTTGCGGCGGCAGGGCCGAAGACCGCCTACGACGTCGTCTTCGACACCCACGTCAGCGATGGGATGCTGACGGTCCAGTTCGACAAGGTCGCCGATCAGCCCATGGTGGCGGGCATCGAGGTCGTCTCGACCGATCCGGCCGCTGCGACGGGTCTGCCCATGGCGTCGCTGATTCCGCACGCCGACACGAGTGAGTTCCGACTCGATGTGAGCGACGCGCCGACGGCCGACAACTCCGAGGCCGCCATGGCCCGCTTCCGCGACTCCAACGACGCAGGCAAGGGGTGGAACACGGGGGTCAACGCCTATGACTACAACTCGGCGTTCTACCGGGCGACTCCCGAGACTCCTCGACGCACCGTCGAGTTCTACAACTGCCAGAACAAGAGCTACCTGCCCAACGGCCTCTACGACGGTCTCAAGTACTTCGTCGACGTGCCGATCCCGGACGACGCTGTTCCGGCCTCCGGTACTGACGCTCAGCTCGGCATCTACGACCCGACGAGCGACCAGTTGTGGGAGTTCTGGGTCACGCGTCGCACGCCCTCGGGCGGTTGGGAGGCGTGCTGGGGTGGTCGCCTCGACAACGTGTCGACCTCCCACGGCGCGTTTCCCGTCCCGTTCGGTGTCTCCGCGTCGGGCCTGGCCATGGCGGGGGGAGTGGTGAGCATCCAGGAGGCGGCACGCGGTCGGATCGATCACGCCCTGTACCTCACGGTCACCGAGGCCCAGGCCGAGTTGTTCAGCTACCCCGCCAATCGCACCGATGGCCGGAGCGACGGACCCGATCTGCTTCGGGAGGGACAGCGGCTGCGTCTCGACCCCTCCGTGGATGTCACGACGCTGGGTCTCACGCCGTTCGGGGAGATGGTCGCCCGGACTGCGCAGGAGTACGGCTTCATCGTCTCCGACCTCGCCGGGCACCCGGCGATCGCCACCGAGGCGGGCCGCGCAGACCAGCGACGGACCGGACTCAACCCGTGGGACGTGCTGCTGGGTGGACCGTCCTATGACGCCCTGCGTGCCTTTCCCTGGGACAAGGTGACAGTGCTGCCGGTGGATCACGGAAAGCCGGAAGATCCCGCGCCTGCGCCTGCGGGCGACTGACGGCGCGGGCGGGCCAGCACGAGGACGCGAGGCGGGTCGGTAAGGAGTTCGCCGACCCGCCTCCGCCTGCGTGCTCACGGCCGAACTGCCTCGCAGGCCGAGCCGTTACAGTGGGCGCGTGCTGCCACAGAAGGATTCCGAGACCGGAGCCGCGCGGGTGCCCGCCGAGGCCGACCCGGGTCGTCAGGCCTGGCCGCTTTCCGAAGGGTGGCGGCAGTTTCGAGCGTTGCTCGCTGCCGACCTGCCCCGCAACCCGTACCCCTGGTGGCGCGCTACCGTCACCGTCATCCGGGCAGGCCAAGTGCTCTATCGGTGCAAAGGCCCGGTCGCATTCGTGTTGCGACGGGTCGTCGGTGTGGCCGATGCCGTGTGGGTGCGGGGGCTCATGGGGTCCGAGATTCCGACGATGGTGTGGGTCGGGCCGGGTCTGCGGCTCCCGCACGCCGGTCGTGGCCTGATGATCCATTCGACTTGTTCCATCGGATCGGGCGTGACGATCTACCACCGTGTCTCTCTCGGCGTGCGTGACGGCCGACCTGGTCCGACCATCGGCGATGACGTCGAGATTGGTTCTGGCGCAGCTGTGCTCGGGCCCGTCCACGTCGCGGATCGGTGCAAGGTCGGCGCCAATGCCGTGCTCGCCGTCGACACCGAACCGGGCCGGACCTATACCGGCATCCCGGCGACGACGTCCTCTCGAACCAGATGAGCAGCCCCACCCACCAGACCCCTGAGCCAGGCTCGGCTCCCGACCCTGCGGCCGCCTCCCCAGGCAGCGACGGTGCGTCGGCTGGTCCGGCACCCACCAGGGGCGGCGGGCGTCGTGGGGGTGTCCTGATCGGCGCGGCCGTCATCGCGCTCCTCGCGGCTCTCGCGATCGCGGTACGTCTCGTGCCCCAGCAGGAGGCACAGCCGAAGGTGACACCCCGTCCCTCGGCCACAGCCGGGCAGCTGGGTGCCTACCCGCAGTTCGGCGAGCACGACGTGTTCGACCTCGATGTGCGCGGCGCGCCCGTTCATCCGAAATCCGACGCGATGGTGCGCAACCTACGCTCGCAGATCGATCCGCACTACGGCGGCATCGTCGCCTTGAACAGTGCCCAGTACAACCCGGTGCTCTACGTCGTCGACGACTCGACCCCGCGCATCACTGTGGAGTTCGTCGACTGTCAGGACAAGGGCTACACGCCGGAGGGGCTGCTCGACGGGGCCAAACAGTTCGTCGATGTGCCGGTGCCGGAGGATGCCCAGACGTCGGTCGGTACGGACTCCACGATCACCTTGTGGTCTCCCTCGACCGACCAGCTCTGGGAGTTCTGGGTGATGAACCGCACCGAATCCGGCGGCTGGTCGGCGTGCTGGGGCGGGCGCATCGACAACGTGTCGCAGTCACCCGGCTACTTTCCGGCTCCGTATGGTGTGAGCGCCTCGGGCCTGGTGACCACCGGCTCCATGATCACCGTCGAGGAAGCCCGTGCCGGGCGGATCGACCACGCCATGGCACTGGCACTCATCGCCCCCGCGCGGTGGGACCGATTCTGGTATCCCGCCCAGCGCAGCGACGGCACCGACGCCTCCGATGACGCGATCCCCGAAGGCGCCCGTCTGCGGCTCGATCCTTCCGTCGACGTGGAGTCGCTCCAGCTCACCCCGCTCGCCAAGGCCGTGGCGAGGGCCGCCCAGCAGTACGGTTTCATCGTCGTCGACACGGCGGGTGCGGTGGCAGTCATGGCCGAGAGTGGGCAGGCCTGGAAGTCGCAGACTGGTGAGGATCCCTGGACGGAGATCCTCGGCGGGGTGCCCCACTACGAGCAGCTGCGCAACTTTCCGTGGGACAAGATGGAGGTCATCGAGAAGGACTACGGCAAACCGGCCGGAGTCCCCACGCCCTGAGAACTCCCCACGCACCGATGGTCAGCGTTGCCGGATGACCTTGGCGGGGGAGCCCGCGACGATCGAGCCGGCCGGGACCTCACCCTTGACAGTGGAGTTCGCGGCCACGATGCTGCCGTCTCCGATGCGGGCGCCTGGCAGGATGACTGCCCCCGCGCCGATCCAGACGTCATCGCCGATGACGACGCCGTCGCCGTGCCACGGCTGGTCGACGACCGGGGTCCCGGGGTCAGTGCCGTGGTTGGTGCCGACGATCGTGATGTGTTGGCTGATGAGGCACGCGCGCCCGATCCGGATGGGGGCGCCTGCGCACCGGATGTTGTTGAACTCGCCGATGTAGGTTCGCTCGCCCACCTCGAGCAGCGCGCCCGTGAGGCCGCCACCGTCGGTGACGAACAGCGCAGTGGGGCCGAGGACGGAGACGCCCTCGGCGAGCCGGGCTCGACGTGCGTCTCCGGCGAAGGTGACCGTGCCCGCGACGAAGGCGCCGGGGTTGGCCCGACGCAGACGCTCGCGGGGCACGATGCCGTCTCGCAGGGAGCGGGCGAAGTCCTTGAGGGGCATGGGATCTGCCGTCCTAGATCGAGTCGGGGTGGGGTGCTCCGGCCACGTGTGCCCGGGGGAGAGGAGTCGCGGGCGCCGAATCCGAGGAGCCGCGGGCTTCGTGAGGGAAGGCCCACAGCAGGCCGGCGACGACGAAGAACACGAAGGTCGGGAAGGGGTAGGGGATCGGGCTCGTCATCGCTGGGACGAACCAGATGAACAGGACCGCGGTCGCGGCCGTGCGCCAATCGGCCTCCTCGGTGCTGCGCGGTCGGCGGAACAGCGGGGCGACGGCACCGGCGAGGAGGATCGCGATGAACAGGAGGGCCGCGGGGATGCCCAGTTCGGCTGCACGGCTGAGGAACACGTTGTGCACCTCGATGGTCACCGTGGTGACGGGGTAGTCGTCGGCCTGCCGCACCCAATCGGGCCCGACCTCGACGAAACGGGACCAGCCGACCCCGGTGGCGGGGTCCTCGCGCAGCACGCGCAGGGCTGCCACGTTGGAGTTCTGACGGTCGTCGAGGGAGCGTGAGGTGGAGCCGCGGGCCATGATGTTCTCCGCGACGTCGGGCACGGCCGCCAGCCCGATCACGCCGACCAGGGCGGCAGCAACGGCCATGATCGGCGCCCAGGCCCACAGGCCCCGCCGAGAAGCGACGACGAACACGGCCGCGAGCCCCACGCCGAGCCACACCGATCGGGTCAGGGACAGGATCGACGCAGCGGCTGCCAGCGGTCCGATCACGAGACCGAGCGCGCGCCACCCCCCGCGAGCGTCGAGCCGGGCCAGCAGGAACGCGGCGACCGCGCACAGGGCGAGGGCCATGCCGTTGGCCTCACCCGAGGCGAAGGGGCCACTGGCGCGGGCGGCGTTGTCGGCCATCTCGGGTGCCATCTCGAAGGCGGCGATGTAGCGGGGGAACAGGAGGCCGTGGAGCCTGGCCGACTCGGCCAGCGTGGTGAACGTGAGGTACACGCCCAGCAGCGTGAGCGCCCGCAGCAGGTAGACGCGCTGCATCCGCGAGGCGAGGAACATGGGCGCGGCCGCGAAGAGGAGGAACGGCATCGCGACCCGGTCGAGTAGGGCGTAGATCGAGATCGTGTCTGCGCGGCCCTCGAGGATCATTGACGCAGCGACCCAGGCGGTGAACAGGATCATCGCGCCGTGCAGCGCGCGTGCCGGTGGCCGGGGGATACGGGGATCGAGCAGGAGCAGGATGAGGCCCCCGATGAAGAGCAACCGGTCGGGCGGAATGGGGATGCCCATGTCGCCCCACCGCCCGGAGAACACGTTGAGCAGCAGGGCGGCGAGCATGACCCAGAACGAGATCGGGATCTCGGTCAGGCTGCGCGGCTCGCCCCGACCGTGGTCGGCTGCGCGGCTCGCAGCGTGGGTGTCGGGGGAGGTGTCAGAAACGCCGGTGCTGGTCGTGTGGCTCATCGGCACCTCACTCGGAGGCCACGACCTCGCGGCGCCGGCGACCACGTCCACGCCCGGCCTCCTGGCTCGACCGCTGTCGGTCGAGCAGAACGGCGAGCAGCAGGCCCAGCAGGCCTCCGGCACCGAGTCCCACGAGGCCGAAGCGCATCATGGCCGAGCGCAGCGGATCTCCCTGGCCCGATGCGGGAGCAACGATGTCGAGGGTGCTGTTGCCGGCGGTGTCGACAAAGAGTCGGCGGTACAGATCACCTGCGGCGTCCTGCTTGAGCTGAGCCTCGGCCAAAGCCGTCTGCGCCTTGGCCAACGCCTTGCTGGCGGCCTCCTTCGCCGCCGTGCCCGTCGCGCTTCCGTAGGCGCGCTCGGCCTCTTGCACCGCGGACCGCGCCTCGGCGGTCTTCGGGGTCAGTGCCTGGAACTCCTTGTAGGCGTTCTCCGGGTCGTGTTGACCGCCGGCTTGTTCGACCGTGTGCATGAGGGTGTCGGCGATCTGCTCAGCGCCGGTTGTTGCCGCAGCCTGAGTGGTGCCCTCGGTCTCGATGCGGATGACTGCCGAGTCGGGGATGGGGGAGGCCGTGACTCCGGTGACGCCCTCGGGCGCCCAAGATCCGTCCTTCGCCCGGTTCTGCACCCACCGCGCGTAGTCGGCAGCCAATTCGCGTGCACCGACGGGGTAACCGGCGATCGTGTAGGCGTTGTTGTTGCTGGGGACGACCGCGACGCGGGTCTCGGCCATGAAGGTCCTCGGCATCATCCATGCTGTGCCCAGGCCGAGCAGGAGGCCCAGGAGGAGGCAGAGGGAGACGAGGACGGGGTGCCGCAGCACGGAGGTCAGCGGCCCGACGGGGGCGCCGGGCTCGGTTCGGGCAGACACAGGCTCTCTCCTCCAACGGCGGCAGGTTCGCGGCACGACACTACCCCGGCCGAGCGCCGTCCCCCATCTCCGACCGGGCGCGTCTATTCACGTGAACCAGCCTGTGCGCCGGGAGAAGTCGCCTGTTTCGGCAACCAGTCGCGGGTGTCTACGATGTGGGCCGTGCCTGTTCCCACGAGTGTCCGTCCATGACCGGCGACCACAGTCCACTCCCCGACCCGGAAGAGGACGTCGACAGCGGCCTCGACCCGGCGGCGTCGACTGGACCCGGTGTGGTTCGTGGCTCGGCCCGCACCCTGGTCGGCGGCACGTCGTGGAGCATGCTGTCCCAACTCGTCCCGTTGGCCATCAACCTCGCGATGACGCCGTACATCATCGCCGGGCTCGGCGGAGCGCGGTACAGCATCTTTCTGCTGATCAGCTCGATCACGATGCTGCTGAGTCAGTTCGACGGGGGCATCGGTCAGTCGGCACTGCGGTACTTCACCATCTATGCGGGGCGGGACGACCGGGTCGCGACGACGCGGCTCTTGTTCTCGGTGTCGTCGGTGATCGCGGCGTTCGGCGCGGCCATCATCGTCGCGGTCGTGCTGTTCTCCCAGCAGATCCTCGGATTCTTTCGGCTGGACCCGGCGTTCGTGCACGAGGCGACTGTGCTGTTGATCAGTCTGACCGTCGTCGTTGCCGTGCTGCTGTTGCGCAACCTCTACAACGCCGTCGTCTCGGCGCGGCACCGTTTTCAAACTCTCTCCATCGCGGTCATCGCCGGACACCTGGTCTACGCCGTCGGTCTGGTGCTGACGATCGAGAACGGGTGGGGCCTGTTCGGTGTCGCGGGAACGATGATCGTCCAGCAGGTCGTGGGAACGGTCATCACGGTGCCCGTCGGGCTGCGCTACCTCACCCGTTCCGGGCTGCGATTCATCACCCGCGCCGAGGCCGCCGACTTCGCCAAGTACGCCTGGAAGGTGCAGGTCGCCGGTATAGCCACCATCCTGACCGGCCAGAAGGATCAGCTCGTGGCAGGGCGTGTGCTCTCGGCGCAGCTCTCCGGGCCCTTCGGCCAAGGCACCAGCTTCGCCAATCAGCTCAAGACCGTGCCGCTCAACGCCCTGGCCCCGATCCAAGCGCTCATCGGGTCGGAGATCGGCGCCGTTGGTGCCGAGGCCTCGCGAGCGAAGGTGGAGCGGCTGCAACACCTGTGGGTGGTGTTCACGACGGGCTGGTGCGCGGTGGGAATCCCGGCGACATTCGTCGGGGTCCGTGCCTGGCTGCCGGACAGCTTCGTTCTGACCGCCGATGTGGCCGCCATCCTGTTGGTCGGGCACTTCTTCGGCCTCGTCTGCATCGTCGGGCGCACATGGGCACTCACTCTGGGTCACGCCGAGGTCGCGATGCACCAGAGCATCGTCACCCTCGTGGCCAACGTCGCGCTGAGTCTGGCCCTCTGGTTCCCGTTCGATATGTTGGGAGTTGTCGTCGGAACGACGCTGGGCTCGGCGATCGGCACTCTCTATCTGTCGTTCCACACCCGGCGGGTGGTGGACACCCGCATCCGCTGGTTCATGCGCGACGTGCCGTACTGGCAGGCGATCCTGGCCGGGCTGATCACCCTCGGGCTTGAGCTGCTGTGCCAGCCGTACCTCCCGGGTGGCGCACTCGGATTGGGCGCCGCCGGCCTTCTGGCACTGCCGGGGTCCGTCGTTTTCGTCCTCACCACTCTGGGGGTGCGCGGCGCCAAAGAGGCCGTCGCTCTGGTGCGGCGTCGCTGACCTCAGCGGCGGGCGCGGATCTCCGCAGCACTCTTGCGCGCAGCGCGGGCTGCCATGCGGGTGATGAAGCGGACCTCGTCCAGGGTCACCTCGCGAATCCGCGTGTCGGCGGCGACGGAGGCGAGGCTGCGCAGGTCGGCGTGGTTGGCGAAGGTCTCGATGAAATAGTGACGTCCGGTCGTGGCCCCGCCGTCGGGCAGGGCGTTGAGAGAGTTGGAGATCCGCGCGTAGACCTCGCGGTGCCCGGCGGAGACCTTCTCTGCGCTGGCCGAGATGCGGTGTGCGTCGGCGTCGTCGCGCCAGTAGTGCACGAGCACCTCGGGGACGCAGGCGATCTCGTACTCCTGGTTGACGCGGATGTAGAACTCCCAGTCCTGGCACGACCGCAGGGACGGGTCGGGGACACCGACGCGCTCGACGACCTCACGCTTCACCATGACGGCCGAGAACGTGCCGATGAAATTGCCCTGCAGCAGCTCAGGGATGTGCGCGCCCACGAAGGTGGGGCGGCGTCCGGCCTCCATGCGTCCGTCGGGATAGCGCAGGTCGTACCAGGTGTAGGACAGTCCGGCCTGGGGGCCGGCCTCCTGCAACGAGGTGACTTGCTGCTCGATCTTCGTGGGCATCCACAGGTCGTCGGCGTCGAGGAAGGCGAGGAACTCGCCGCGGCTGGTCTCGATCGCTGTCCTGCGGGCAGCATTCCCACCCTGGTTGGTCGTGTGGGTGCGCACCACGAGGCGTGGATCGTCGATGCAGGCGAGGATCGCGTCGGTGCCGTCCTCGGAGTGGTCGTCGACGACGACGACCTCGAGATCCGCCCACGTCTGGGTCAACGCGCTGCGCACGGCAGCCTCGATGGTGTCGGCCCGCTTGTAGGCGGGCATCAGGACCGAGACGCGGGGCTGGTTCACAGGCAGACTCCAAGACATGAAAGGTGTGGGAGGTCCCCCCGGATTTCCTTGAGAGACAACGGTACTCGTCTTGAGCGGAATTCGCATTCAAGACATTCGACCCAGACCGTCGTTCAAGACGAGCGTTCGGGTGAGTCCGTGTGTGGGCGCGACGCTCCCCGGTCGTCCCCGCGGGCAGGGCCATCAGTACAGTGAAAGTCGGCGGAGCAGTTCGCCGAATCCCGTGCCGCCGTGGAGTGTTCGCTCCGCCCGGATGGTGCGCCGCCCGCCCCACGCCCGCGATTCGAAAGGACCGGCATGGCCGACCGGCCGCTCGTCAGCATCGTCATCCCCGTCTATCAGTCCGAGCGCACCGTCGGGGAGGCGATCAGCAGCGCCCTGATGCAGACCTACGAGAACATCGAGGTCGTCGTCTGCCTCGACGGGGCCACCGACCGCAGTGGCGCCATCGTCGACGCCTACGGCGACCTGGTCACCGTCGTCCGTCAGGAGAACCAGGGCCTCGCTGCCGCCCGCAACTCGGCCGTCGCAGCCTCGTCGGGCGAGCTCATCGCCCTCCTGGACGCCGACGACGTTCTCCTGCCTCCGCACGTCGAGCGGGCCGTGCAGCGTTGGCAGGAGCGATCCGCGCCCAAGTCCTACGTCACGTGCAACGCCTACACGATGGGCAGCGCCGGGATCGTCCCGCGGCGCACTGTGCTGCCGACCAAGGCTCCCGCAGCAACGGGGCACCGCCTCGCGCTGCTGCAGCGCAACATCGTCTCCGTGCTGTCCGTGTACCCCCGCGCCATGCACGAGGAGATCGGCGGATTCGACACCCAGATGCGGGTGCTCGAGGACTACGACTTCTGGGTTCGCGCAGCGTTCGCCGGCTGGGCCACGTTGTACGAGACCACCCCGACGGCGCTCTACCGCCGCACGGGCACGAGCCTCTCGGCCAAGCTCGACCTCATGGCCGAGTACGAGCACCGGCTGCGTGACCGGGTGCGGCGGGAGTACGGCGACCGGCTCACCGACGACGAGCGTGTCTACCTCGACCGCGTCGCGACGATGGAGACCCAGGACGTCCACCTCGCCCGTGGCGATGCCGCTCTGCGCGAGGGGCGGCGCGCCGACGCGGCCCGCGAATTCGACGCGGCCTCGGCATTGGTGCCCTGGGACAGGACGCTGCGTCTCAAGTCCCTCGCCCTCAAACACGTCCCCCCGGCCGGTGCGCTCTACGCGTGGCGTGAGCGGGTCCGCGCAGGGGAGACCTCGCGCGCATGACGTCTGCCGATCACGCCTCCACGGACACGACACCGCTCGGCGACCCGGCTCGCAAGCTCATCATGAGCACCATGTGGGGATCCTCCCCACGGTGGCGGCGCGAGGTCGACTACTACGTCACCGACGAGTTCGGCACCCTGCGTGACCTGCGCCGGCTTCTGCACCTGGCCCAGGGGAAGGCCGGCGTGGTGCTGCTGGGGTCGGTCACTCGCCGCCACCGGTATCGGGACCTCGTCTTCGCCGGCCTGCTCAAGCTGACCCGTGCGCCCAAAGACCGGCCACGGGTGCTCATCACCGATGCGACCTGGCAGCAGGAGAGCAAGGCGCTGGCTCGCCTGACCGGCCTGCCTGCGCGGTGGTTCGCCCTGCCGACCAAGCTCAGCATCCGTCTCATCGACGGGCCCCATGTGCGCTACGGCGTGCTGAGTACGCATGAGAAGGAGGTCTTCGCCCGCGTGTGGGGCGTGGATCCGGAGCGAGTCGTCTTCACGCCGTTCCCAGCCACCATGGAGTCCGAGACGCCGACCTCCACCGGTGACTATCTCTTCGCCGGCGGCAACTCCCTACGCGACTACGACGTCCTCGCGAAGGCTCTACCGGGGACGGGCGCCCGATGCCGGGTCGCCAGTGTGTGGCAGGCGGCCGAGCCGGTCGAGGGCCTCGAGGCCGGGCCGGTGCCACACGAGGAGTTCGTGCGCCTGCTGGCCGGATGCCGTGCCGCTGTCGTACCGCTGCAGCGTGAGGTGCGTTCGGCGGGTCAGCAGTCCTACCTCAACGCGATGGTGCTCGGAAAGCCGGTCATCGTCACCGACGCCCCCGGCGTGCGTGACTACATCGACGACGGCGTCACGGGTGTCGTCGTCCCACCCGACCCCGACGCACTCCGGGCCGCGATCGTCGATCTCCTCGACCCGGCCAATGCCGAGAAGTACGAGGAGATGGGCCGCCGGGCTCGCGAATGGGTGCTCGCGAATGCGACCGAGGACGCCTACAAGGACGCCATCCTCCTCGACGCAATCGGTCTTCCGCGCGAACGCTGAGGCTCGGCGTTCGACCGCATCACTGCACCGCCCCAGCCTTCAGGCGTGGGGCGGTGCAGTGATGTCGTGTGTCAGGGGTGCTGGGGGGTCACTCCGGCGACGAACGCGGCCATCGCGGGTGCCTCGGTGACGGGGGTGAAGGAGGCCTCGATGGCACGGCGCCCGGCGCGGCCGAGTTCGACGCGCAGGGCCGGGTCCGCGAGGCTCGCGACGGCGTCGGCGAGAAGATCCGCGCGTCCGGCAGGAACGAGTCGGCCGATCTCGCCGTCGACGACGAGCTCGGCGACGCCCGCGATGCGGGTCGTGACGACGGGCAGCTCGGTGGCGAGGGCCTCCATGAGAACCACGGGCAGGCCCTCTTGGAAGCTCGGCAGGACGAAGACGTCGGCGCGGTGGTACTCGCCGGGCATGTCGTCCTGGCCGACCGGTCCGACGAGGTCGACCACCGATTCCAGTCCGCGGCGGGCGATGTCGGCCGCCAGGCTGTCGGCGAGCTGGCCGCCACCGACGATGCGGACGTGCACGTCGACGCCGCGGTCACGCAGCAACGAGACCGCCTCGAGAAGGATCGGTGCGCCCTTTTCGGGCACGAGTCGGCCGACGTAGAGGAGGTTGATCGGACCGTCGCCAGGTCGTCCGCCGGCCGGGGGGAGGTAGGTCTGCGCATCGACGGTCATGTGGACGACGTCGATCTTGCTCCAGTGCGCGGGGTCGACCATGCGCATGAGTTGGCTGCGGCAGAAGTCGCTGATCGCGCTCACACCGTCGGCATCTTCGACCTTGGCGGGCAGGTCGTGGGCACTGACCTCTTCGAACTCCGTGGGTCCGTGCATCGTGAACGACCAGCGCCACCCGGCGTCGGGCCCGTCCTCGGCGCGGCCGATGGCGACAACGATGCGTGCGATGTCGCACGAGACGTTGGCGAAATGCGCGTGCAGGTGTCGGATGCCTTGAGCGCGGAGGCGCTCGTACAGCACGACGCCCTCGGCGAAGTAGAACCCTTGCCACACCTTGGGTTTCAGCGACGACTGCCCACTGCGGCGGGCCATCGCGAGGCCGGCGGCGTACCCGGCGGGGGAGCGGCGCGCGA
>DAMDJY010000078.1:12524-16831 GCA_032100225.1 Mobilicoccus sp. | reverse complement strand
ACGGCACCCTCATCGCCCACGGCGAGGTCGTCGTCGTCGACGAGGAGTTCGCCGTGCGTATCTCCGAGGTGGTTAGCCCCGAGCCCGGGGCAGTGGGTCGGGCCTCGGCGTGACCGACGGGTCGCTCGCAATCACGGTGCTGCGGGCGGTGATCTCGCTCGCGTTGGTGCTGGCACTGCTCATCTGGTGCATGCGTGTTCTCGCCCGCAGGGGCGGGTTCACGCCGTCGGCCAGGTCCGTCCCCGTCGACGTCGAGCTACTCGGCCGCAAACAGTTGTCGCGCGCTGCGTCGGTGCAGGTCGTCAAGGTCGCAGGCCGCGTTCTCGTCCTCGGAGTGACCGAAGCCCAAGTTTCGGTGCTCAGTCACCTGTCGCCGGGGGACGTTGCTGCCGATGAGGACCTGGAGGGGAACGCCACCGGGCCCCATGCACCAACCGTCTCGACCGGAGCAACGACCGGATCGACCGTTGCCACCACCCCCGCCCTGATCGACGCACTGCGCAGGCAGGGCGGCGGCAGGGATCTCATCGCCGACGTCACCGGCCGCCGACGCGGCGGCCGCCATCGTGGAGGGAGCACGGAATGACACACGTCCGCCGTCTGCTCACCTTCACCTTCGTCATCGCTGCTCTGACCTGCGTCTTCGGTCTCGGCGCAGCATCTGCCACGGCGGCTCCCGCAGTCACCGTCGCCTCCGGGCAGATGGTGTCCGGCCCGGTCGTCTCCGGTCAGATCGCGCCGGCCGTCGATGCACCCAACCCGCCACGCAGCCCTGCCACACCGGGCTCGGCTGCGACCGGCGGCATCTCCATCGACGTCGAGGGCGGCTCGGGCGGACGCAGTCAGAGCGTGACGATCATCGTCTTGCTGACGGTGCTGTCGATCGCGCCGTCGATCCTGCTGCTGATGACCTCGTTCACCAAGATCGTCATCGTGCTCGCCCTGACCCGTCAGGCCATCGGGACGCCGACGATCCCGCCCAACCAGGTCATCGCCGGTATCGCCCTCTTTCTCAGCCTCTTCGTGATGGGCCCGGTCATCAGCCAGGTCAACGATCTCGCGATCAAGCCCTACATGGACGAGAAGATCACGATGTCGCAGGCCTTCGACGCCGGTGAGGCGCCGCTGCGCACCTTCATGCTGCGTCAGACCGGCAAGGAGGAGCTGCAGACCATGATCAACATCAGCCGCTCCCCGCAGCCGGCCAATCCCGAGGACGTCGGCATCACGACGCTCATCCCGGCGTTCGTCCTGTCGGAGCTGAAGACGGCGTTCATCATCGGATTCGTCATCTTCGTGCCGTTCCTCGTCATCGACCTCGTCGTCGCCTCCATCCTCATGGCGATGGGCATGATGATGCTCCCGCCCGTCATGATCTCCATGCCGTTCAAGATTCTGCTGTTCATCATGGTCGACGGGTGGAGCCTCATCACGACCGCGCTGGTGTCGAGCTACATGGGAACGACATGAGCGACAACGACGTCATGCACCTGGCCGTTCAGGCCATGGTCCTCGGAGCGAAACTCGCCGGACCCATCCTCATCGCCAGCCTCGTCATCGGCTTCATCATCTCGCTGCTGCAATCCGTGACCCAGGTGCAGGAGGCGACGCTGACGTTCGTCCCCAAGGTCATCGTCATCGCCGGCGTCATGCTCTTCATGGGCAACTGGATGATGCACGAGGCCGTCACGTTCACCGAGACCTTGTTGGCCGACCTGCCACGCATGATCCGATCGGGCAGGTGAGGCGGATGGAGATCTCGTTCGTGCTCGACGGGCTCTTCGCACTGTTGCTGGTCACGCTGCGGGTGGGTGCATTCCTCATCGTCGCGCCGCCGTTCAACAGCAACTCGATCAACATGCGCGTGAGGTCGATGTTGGCCTTCGCGATCGCGTTGCCCGTGTTCGGGCGGTACATCGACCAGGTCAACCTCGACGGCACGTATGCAATGGTCACGGCCGTGCTCTGGCAGATCCTCGCCGGCCTGGCGGTCGGCTTCTTCGTGTCGATCATCTTCTCGGCCATTCAGGCCGCCGGAAACCTCATCGACATGTTCAGTTCGTTCGCGATGGCCTCGATGCTCGACCCGCTGTCCAACACCCAGTCCGCGGTGTTCGGTCGTATCTACTCCATGCTCGCCACGACATTGATGTTCGCCACTGGCGGTCATCTGCTCTTGTTGCGCGGGCTCATGGAGACCTTCGAGATCCTCCCGGTACGTCCGATGGACATCGGTTCTCTGGCAGGCCGACTCGGCAGCACCGTCGACAGCATGTTCATGGCCGCATTGCAGATCGGCGCCCCCATTCTGGCCGTCCTCTTTCTCGCCGACCTGGCCCTCGGTCTCGTGAGTCGCGCGGTGCCGAGCCTCAACATCTTCCAGCTCTCCTTTCCGGTCAAGACGTTGCTCGTCGTCACCCTGGCCGCCCTCGCGGTCGCGATGATGCCCGGTGCGGTCGACATGATCGTCGACGGGGTGCTGCGCGAATTCCCCACCGTCATGCACGCGATCGGGGGGTGAATCATGGCAGAGGACAAATCCGGAAAAACTGAGAAGGCCACACCCGAGAAAATCCGGCACGCCAAGGAGGAGGGAAACCTCCCCAAGACGCAGGACCTCTCGATGTGGCTCACTGTGCTGACGTTCGTCGTCCTCGGCAAATCGACGGTCGAGAGAACTCACGAAACCTTCGGCGAAATCGTGCACGGCATCGCCGAGATCATCGTGCGGCCAGACCTCGGTGAGGCGACGCTGCTGTTCAAGACGTCGTTGCTCGATGCCATCCTGCTCGTCGCGCCCATCACGCTGGCCTGCATGGTCGCCGGAGCCCTCGGCCACATCGTTCAAGGTGGTGTCAAACCGCACCCCAAGAGGTTCAAGCCGAAGTGGAAGAAGCTCAACCCCGTCCCCGGAATCAAGAACATGTTCGGGATGCACGGCATCTGGACTCTGGTCAAGACCCTCATCAAGCTCGTCGTGTTCGGCCTGGTGGCCTACAACATCGTCTCGGCAGCCATCATCACCATCGCCGGCACCGGTGCCTGGTCGGTGGGTGCGGTGCTGTCCGTGGTCGTCGAGGCGGCGATGAAGCTCATCCGCACGATCGCTGTCGTCGGCCTCGTCATCGCTGCCGCGGACTACGGCATGGAGCGGCACCGCGTGAGCAAGTCGTTGCGCATGAGCAAGGACGAGATCAAGAAGGAGAGCAAGCAGCAAGAGGGCGACCCCGTGGTCAAGGGGCAACGCCGTCAGAAGCAGCGCGAGATGGGTCAGCGCCGCATGATGGCCGCGGTGGGGGAGTCCACCGTCGTGATGACGAACCCGGCGCACGTCGCCGTCGCTCTCAAGTACGAGCGCGGCACGGGGGCGCCGCAGGTCGTGGCCAAGGGCACCGGCTACCTCGCGGTTCGCATCCGCGAAGAGGCCGTCGCGCAGGGGATTCCCGTGGTCGAAGACGTGCTCATCGCCCGCATGCTCTACAAGCTGTGCGAGGTCGACCAGTACATCCCCTTCGAGCTCTACGACGCCATCGCCGAGGTCCTCGCCTTCGTCATGCGCATGTCGCAGATGGGCAAGGCCGCCGGTACCCACGAGACGCCGCTGTCGCACCCCCGCTTCGACGGCACCCTGCCCGACGACCTCACCGACGAGGCCCTCGGAATCCGCGCGCCGCAGCCCAGCACGACGGGCCCGTGAACGGCGGGCGCGGGCAGCGTTGCGCCCGGCTCATATCGGCGCTATCTGGGCCGATGGGGGGGGGTCACGAGGGTCGCAGTCGGCTGCGTGACCTGACGCGACGACCACCGGGTGCCCTCCCACAGGCGTCGGCGCCCTGCCCCGACCAGCACGTGAAGAGGTGACCGTGAAGTCGAACAAATTCGGCCTGATCGGCATCCCCGCAGCGATCATCGGCATCATCGTCATGATGGTCGTGCCGGTCCCCGCGTTCCTGCTCGACCTGCTGCTCGCCTTCAACATCGCGTTCTCGGTGCTGATCATGCTGGTCTCGTTGCGTGTGACCAAGCCGCTGGACTTCGCGATCTTTCCAGCGCTGCTGCTCATCGCCACACTCTTCCGGCTCTCGCTCAACATCAGCTCGACCAGACTCGTGCTGCGTGACGGATACGCCGGCAAGGTGATCGAGGCCTTCGGTGACTTCGTCATCGGTGGATCACTCGTCGTCGGTCTGGTCATTTTCGTCATCCTGATGGTCATCCAGTTCGTCGTCATCACCAACGGTGCCGGTCGTGTCGCCGAGGTCGCCGCCCGATTCACCCTGGACGCCCTGCCCGGTAAGCAGATGGCC
>DAMDJY010000078.1:0-12379 GCA_032100225.1 Mobilicoccus sp. | reverse complement strand
TCGCCATCGGCATGGTGCAGCGCGGCATGTCGGCCGCCGATGCCATGCACACCTACAGCCTCATGTCGATCGGTGACGGCCTGGTCTCCCAGGTTCCCGCGCTGCTGCTGTCGGTTGCCACCGGTCTGATCGTGACCCGCGCCACCACCGAGCAGGACATGGGCTCCGACATCCTCGGCCAGTTCGGCCGTCAGAAGCAGGCGATGCAGATCGCCGGCGGAGCCTCGCTCATGCTCGGTCTCATCCCCGGCCTGCCCAAGCTGCCGTTCATCATCGTCGGTGTCGCTGCGCTCTTCCTCGCGACCAGGATGACCGAGGGCGGCCAGGACGACGAGACCTCGAGCGGCGCAGATCTTCCCGAACTCGAAGACCTGCCCACCACGCCGCAGAAGGACTCGCCGCTCGCCATCGCGCAGGACATGCGCGTCGAGCCGCTCGAGCTCGAGCTGGCCTACGACCTCATCGACCTCGTCGACGCCGCCTCCGGCGGCGACCTGCTCGACCGCGTGCGCGCCTTGCGCCGCAAGCTCGCGCAGGAGATCGGCATCGTCGTTCCTCTCGTTCGCACCCGCGACAACCTCGACCTGCCGCCACGTCACTACGCCATCCGAGTCCACGGCGTCGAGGTGGCCCGCGGGCAGGCTCCCGCAGGCATGGTGCTCGCCATCGGGGACGACCTCGATTCCCTGCCCGGTATGCCCACCCAGGAGCCCGTCTTCGGCCTCGAGGCCAAATGGGTTCCTGCCGAGCTGCGCGAACACGTGGCGCTCGCGAACTCGACCGTCGTCGACCGCAGCTCCGTGGTCACCACCCACATGGCCGAGGTCGTCCGCGTCCACGCCAGCCAGCTGCTCGGCCGCGAAGACGTCAAGATGCTCGTCGACATGGTCAAGCAGTCCAACCCGGTCGTGATCGAAGAGCTCACGCCGCAACCGCTCTCCCTCGGTGAGGTTCAGCGCACCCTGCAGTCGCTCCTGGCCGAGCGGGTCTGCATCCGCGACCTCGTCCGCATCTTCGAGGCCATGTCGATGCGCGCCAAGGTCAGCCCCGACCCTGAGGGCCTCGTCGAAGCCGCACGCACCTCGCTCGGCCCGGCCATCGCCGCCAGCCACGCCGTCGACGGGCGCCTGTCCGTCATCACCTTCGACCCGCTGCTCGAACAGCGCATGCTCGAGACCCTGCGCCAAGGCGACTCAGGATCCTTCCTCGTGATGGACCCCATGCTCGCCGAACGCATCGCCATCGAGACCGCCAGAGTCGCGCAGGCCGTCGAGGCCGCAGGCGACCCGCCGGTTCTCGTGTGCGCCCAGCCGCTGCGCCTCGCAGTGCGCCGCCTGCTCGAGACATCCGCCCCCCGTACCCCCGTGCTGTCGTACGCCGAACTCGGCGGACAACTCAGCCTCGTCACCTCTGGAGTAGTGAATGTCGCCGAAGTCACGGCCGCCTAAAGGCGCCAATGGCGGCAAGAAGGGCCGCAAGGGTAAAAAGGGCGCAGTCTCCTCCACTGTCGAGGAGATCGTCGTCGAGGAGTCGGGAGTCCCCTTCGGCCTCGTCGTCCTCATCGCGCTCGCGATGACGCTGCCCACTCTCATGGCCTTCTTCGACGGAAGCCTCGAGTTCCGGCCCACCGTCGTGCGGCTCCTGGCCGCGCTGCTGGTGTCGTGGCTGCTCTGCACCCTCGTCCACTCCGTCGTCCGCGCCTTCGGCGAGACCCAGGAGAAGACGACGATCAGAACCGAGACACGAGAGACCGGCGACTTCGGCTACGGGGACGACCCCTACAGCGCCGACCGCCGCGCCTCCTGACCTGCGACAGCTCAGTTCCCGCGTCTCTGCAACGGCTGCGGCCTCACTGTGCCCAGTTCTCGCACCTCACCGCGCAGCACCGACGCGCCCCCGAGAACGAACCCAAAGAAGTGCAGATGTGGGGGTTGGCGCCGGGCCGCCCCTCCGCGGCGGTTCGCCGTCGTGTGTGCGATGTGGGATTCGTCGTGACGGGGCCGGCTCGCGCGCATCATGAGGGGACGACGGCGCGCCCGCCTGCCGGGTGTGAGCAGGTGGGCGCGGGGGGAGAGGGATGTCAGCGTTGGAGGAGGCTGCTGCGGGCCTTGCGCAGGTGGGAGCGGAGCGCCGCGAGGGAGTCGTCGAGGTCGCCGCCGGAGATCGTCTCGACGAGGGCAACATGTTCCTTGTAGGCCGCGTCCATGCGATCGAAGCAGGTCGAGCGGGGCTGGCGTGACGTCAGCCTGCGCTGTCGGTCACGCAGGCTGCGCAGGAGATCTTCGAGGAAGGGGTTCTGGCAGGCCTCGACCATGACCAGGTGAAACTGGGTGTCGGCCTCGTGGAACGCCGGGAGAGACCCGGTGTGGAGGTGTCGCTGCTGTTCGGCGACGAGCTCCCACATGCGGTCGATCATCGCGCGGGGCGGCTCGGCGAATTCCGTGAGCACCTTGGTGGCGGCGAACGTCTCGATGAGTTCCCGCGCCTCCATGACGGAGGCGACCTCCTCGTCAGAGAGAGGCACGACGACGGCACCACGCTTGGGATACAGCTCGAGCAGACCCTCGGACTGAAGCCGCAGAAAGGCCTCGCGCACCGGGGTGCGACTGATGCCCAACGTGGCCGACACCTGTCCCTCGGTGATGACCTCTCCGCCGGCGTGATGCCCGTCGAGAATCTTCTCCCGCGTATCGGTGTAGGCCCGCTCTGTGGCCGACATAGCCCTGCTCATGGTTGTCCCTCCCGGTCAATCAGACCAAATAGCACACGTCAGCTACAGCCGTGCGCTGTGGTCCCCCCAAGACTGACGCCACCATTGACGGTAAGTCATGAATTCCCTTGTCGCAACTGCATCGTCGCAGGTGAGAGGGTGTTTTTGGCATTCAGGCGTCCGACTTGGACGAGCCCTCGAATGCCTGGTGATGCCCCGTTCGAGACCTCGTTTTGGTCTATTCATGGGCAGATAGAGATACGGCAGGCGAGAAGGCGGGCGGAGCTGGTGTCATCGCAGAGTCGCCCACGGGTTCTCAAAGGGGCCGTCTTGAAAGGGCGAGGAAGGCCGAGAAATGGCGAAGCCGCAGATCAATGTTGATCTGCGGCTTCTGCTGTGGCCAGGGGCGGGGTCGAACCGCCGACCTTCCGATTTTCAGTCGGACGCTCGTACCAACTGAGCTACCTGGCCCTGTGATGAGAGCGACCCCGACCGGGCTCGAACCGGCGACCTCCGCCGTGACAGGGCGGCGCGCTAACCAACTGCGCTACGGGGCCTCGTGATGAGGGTGGTGCGTGTTACTGCGTATCCCCAACGGGATTCGAACCCGTGCTACCGCCGTGAAAGGGCGGGGTCCTAGGCCGCTAGACGATGGGGACCTGGTTGTCTTCTCCAGGCCCTCGCCGCCGTGCTACCCAGCCGCTCGGTTCCGTCGAGGACTTGATGAAGCATAGGGGAACTTCGCGCCTGTGCCAAAACCGCCTCGGCCACCTCTCACGCCGACACCGCATCTGCGCTGGTCAGCGGCGGTTCGTCCACTCCAGAAGATCGGCCAGCGGCCAGGTCGTGACGATGCGCTCTGCGGGCACTCCGAGGCGTTGGGCACGCTCTGCGCCGTAGGCGAGAAAGTCGAGCTGGCCCGGCGCATGGGCGTCGGTGTCGATGGAGAAGAGGCAGCCGGCCTCCATGGCGAGGCCGATGAGCTCGTCCGGTGGGTCCATGCGTTCGGGGCGGGAGTTGATCTCGACGGCCACGCGGTGCTCGGCGCAGGCGGCGAACACGGCCTCGGCGTCGAACTCGCTCTGAGGCCGAGTGCCGCGCCCGCCGGTGACGAGCCGTCCGGTGCAGTGTCCGAGCACGTCGACGTGACGGTTCTCGATCGCACCGAGCATCCGCCGCGTCATCGGACCCTTGGCCATGCGCAGCTTGCTGTGCACCGAGGCGACGACGACGTCGAGCTTGTCGAGCATCTCGTCGGTCTGGTCGAGGCCGCCGTCGTCGAGGATGTCGACCTCGATGCCCTTGAGCAGCGTGAACTCGCCACCGAGGTGCTCGTTGATGCGGTCGATGATCGTGATCTGGGTGGTGAGCCGCTCCGCGCTGAGGCCGTTCGCGATCTTGAGGCGGGGGGAGTGGTCGGTGAGGGCTTGGTACTCGCGGCCGAGTTCGAGGCAGGTGGCGACCATCTCCTCGATGGGGGAGCCGCCGTCGGACCACTCGGAGTGGGAGTGCAGGTCGCCGCGCAGCTGCCCGAGCAGTTCTTCGCCGCCGTCGACGAGGGGCCCGTCGTCGAGTTTGGCGAGGTAGTCCGGGGTCTGGCCGGCCAGTGCCTGGCTGATGACGGTGGCGGTGCTGGCCCCGATGCCGGTCAAGTCGGTGAGCGTGCCTGCGTCGGCCCGCGCCTGCAGCTGGGCCTCGTCCAGGCTCAGCACGACGCCAGCCGCCTTGCGAAAAGCCTCGACCTTGCGCGTCTCCCCGCGACTCCGTTCGAGCAGGAACGCGATCCGCCGCAGCGCGTCCAGAGGGGCGATCGGGTCGGTGTGTGCATCGCTGGCAGCCATGAGGTCCAGCGTAGGGACGAGAAGCCGATGATCCGCTGCGCGGCGCCTCGTTCCCCTCCACGCCCTGTGCCCCCGCATCCCCAGGCCCGCGGCACGGTGTCGCGCGTTCTTGCACAGCGTGTTTGAGATCGGGCGCACCTCGGCAGGCGAGTTCTGCGAGACTGCCGCCATGAATCTGCTGAACCAGCCGCTGAACGAGGTCGACCCCGATATCGCCAAGGCTCTGGACGACGAGCGCCTTCGCCAGGAGAACACCCTGGAGATGATCGCCTCGGAGAACTTCGCCCCGCTCGCGGTGATGCAGGCGCAGGGATCCGTCGCCACCAACAAGTACGCCGAGGGCTACCCCGGTCGCCGCTACTACGGCGGCTGTGAGCACATCGACGTCATCGAGGACCTGGCCCGCGACCGCCTCAAGTCGCTGTTCGGTGCCAAGTTCGCCAACGTGCAGCCCCACTCGGGCGCCCAGGCCAACACGGCCGTCTTCTTCGCGCTGCTCAACGCGGGCGACACGATCCTCGGCCTCGACCTGGCCCACGGTGGACACCTCACCCACGGCATGCGGATCAACTACAGCGGCAAGATGTTCAACGTCGTGCCCTACCACGTGAACGACAAGGGCATCATCGACATGGACGAGGTCGAGCGCCTCGCCCGCGAGAACAAGCCCAAGATGATCATCGCCGGCTGGTCGGCCTACCCGCGCAAGCTCGACTTCGAGCGGTTCCGCGCCATCGCCGACGAGGTGGGCGCCTACCTCATGGTCGACATGGCGCACTTCGCCGGCCTGGTCGCCGCGGGGCTCTACCCCAACCCGGTGCCCCACGCCCACGTCACCACCTCGACCACGCACAAGACGCTGCGCGGCCCTCGCGGTGGCGTCATCCTCACCAACGAGCCCGAGCTGTCGAAGAAGTTCAACTCGGCCGTCTTCCCCGGCATGCAGGGTGGCCCGCTCGAGCACGTCATCGCCGCCAAGGCCGTGGCGTTCAAGCTCGCCGCCGAGCCCGAGTTCAAGGAGCTGCAGGAGCGCACCCTCGAGGGCGCGCACATCCTCGCCGAGCACCTCACGACCCCCGAGATGGCCGAGGCCGGAGTCCACGTGCTCTCCGGAGGCACCGAGGTCCACCTCGTCCTCGTCGACCTGCGCGAGAGCTCGCTCGACGGCCAGCAGGCCGAAGATCTGCTGCACCGCATCGGCATCACCGTCAACCGCAACGCCGTCCCCAACGACCCGCGTCCGCCGATGGTGACCTCCGGTCTGCGCATCGGCACGCCCGCACTGGCCACGCGCGGATTCGGCAAGACCGAGTTCATCGAGGTCGCCGAGATCATCGCCGCGGCCCTCCACCCCGGACTCAGCGACGACGAGATCAGCGCACTGCAGGCCCGCGTCAAGGCACTCACCGACGCCTTCCCGCTGTACCCGGCACTCGGCTGAACCTGAGTCACCCGCCGACTCATCCGACGGCCCGCCCGGTTTCGACCGGACGGGCCGTCGGTCTGTCCGGGTGGTGTGCCTCGGCGTCGATGGGAGACACTGCCTGTTCCGAACGTCCGCCGGCCCACCATCGGGAGTCATCGTGGCACTGAGCGTCTTCGACCTGTTCTCGGTGGGCATCGGCCCGTCGAGTTCGCACACGGTCGGACCCATGCGGGCGGCCGGCTACTTTCACGCCGCGCTCGACAAGGACGACCGTATGGCGCGCGTCGCCCGGATCCGCGTCGACCTGTACGGCAGCCTCGCCGCCACCGCCGTGGGTCACAGCACCGACACTGCCGTGCTGCTCGGTCTGCTGGGTGAGGTCCCGGAGACGGTCGATCCCCGCCAGGTCGCCGGCCGGGTCGCTGCCGTGCGCGAGACGCGCCGCCTGCGTCTCTACGGCGTCAAGGACATCGCCTTCGACCCCGATGCCGACCTTGTGCTGCGCCCGCTCACGGTGCTCCAGGCCCACCCGAACGGGCTGGTCTTCGCCGCGTTCGATGCCGACGGGCACCTGCTCACCGAGCGCACCTACTACTCGATCGGCGGCGGGTTCGTCATCGACGGCCGCGTCTACGGCGACGAGCCGGCCATCGTCGACCAGACGCCCGTGCCGCACCCGTTCACCAACGGCACCGAGATGCTCGCGCGCCGCGAGGAGACCGGCCTGTCGATCGCCCGCATGGTGTGGGAGAACGAGGTCTCCCGCCGCACCGAGGCCGAGGTGCGCGACGGTCTGCTGCACATCTGGTCCGTCATGCAGGAGTGCGTGCAGAACGGGCTCCGGACCGAGGGCATCCTCCCCGGTGGCCTCGGTGTTCGCCGCCGCGCCCCCGAGCTGGCACTCAAACTCAACACCGAAAAGATCAGCAACGACCCGATGCGCGGCATCGACTGGATCACCTTGTGGGCGCTGGCCGTCAACGAGGAGAACGCTGCCGGTGGCCGGGTCGTCACCGCTCCCACCAACGGCGCCGCGGGGATCATCCCGGCCGTGCTGCACTACTACACGCGCTTCGTGCCCGGCGCCGACGACGAGGGCATCATGCGCTTCCTCATGGTCGCGGGCGCGATCGGTATCATCTACAAGGAGAACGCGTCGATCTCCGGTGCCGAGGTCGGCTGCCAGGGTGAGGTCGGTTCGGCCTGTTCGATGGCCGCCGGTGGGTTCGCCGCCGTGCTCGGCGGCACTGCGGCCCAGGTCGAGAACGCCGCCGAGATCGGCATGGAGCACAACCTCGGTCTCACCTGCGACCCCGTCGGCGGGCTCGTCCAGGTGCCGTGCATCGAACGCAACGCCATCGGCGCGGTCAAGGCCGTCACGGCGGCCCGCACCGCCATGCACGGCGACGGACGCCACCTCGTCTCCCTCGACAAGGTCGTCAAGACCATGCGCGACACGGGCATGGACATGAAGGACAAGTACAAGGAGACCGCGCGCGGCGGCCTCGCCGTCAACGTCGTGGAGTGCTGACGCGCGTCGGTGCAGGCTGTTGACTCGCGCAGGTTCGCGCCGCTGAGGTGTGGTGAGGTCGGGGGCATCTGGCCGGGATGAGGTCGAGGTGCCACAATCGAGCCTCGTGGGCCGGTCGAGGATCGCCGGACCGCACCGGTGCCCTGGTCCTCGCTCATCCCCACGGGAGCGTCGCCATGGCGAACAACGTGATGCGCAAGGTCTTACGGCGACCTGTGCGTCTGGTTCCCCTGGCGTTCCTGGCCGTCATTCTCGTCGGCACGCTGTTGTTGATGATCCCCGCGACTCATCATGACGGAGTGGCGCGGCCCTCGGTCGCCGCCTTCACCGCAGTCTCGGCGACGTGCATCACCGGGCTCACCGTCGTCGACACGGCCACCTACTGGACCCCTCTCGGGCACGTCATCATTCTGCTCCTGGCCCAGGCTGGTGGATTCGGCATCATGTCGATCGCCACCCTGCTCGCCATCATCGTCAAGGGACACATCGAACTGTCGGGCACGCTCGTGGTGCAGACCGAGACTCAGTCGCAAAGCCTCGGTCAGGCGCGCAGAGTCGTCGTGCGGATCGCCGGAAGCATGCTGATCGCGGAGGCCGTCTCCGCGATCCTGCTGGCAGTGCGGTTCCACTACGTGCACGGTCACGGCTGGCTCGGGTCGATCTGGAACGGCATCTGGTACGCGGGGATGTCTTTCAGCAACGCAGGCTTCTCGCTGCACAGCGACAGCATCATGAGCTTCGTCGCCGACCCTTACGTCATCATCGTCATGAGCGCCACCGTGTTCGCGGGCAGCCTGGGATATCCGGTGTTCTGGGAGCTGTTCAAGAAGTGGCGTCGGCCGCGAACGTGGTCGGTGCACACCCGGTTGACGTTTTACGGCTTTCTCATGCTGTTCACCATCATGTTCACGTCGTTCCTCATCTTCGAATGGGACAACGCCGAGACGATCGGCAACCTCCCGGTGGCCGGCAAAGTGACCGCTGCGCTTGCGGGTGGCGTCATGCCCCGCTCGGGCGGGTTCAACGCTGTGGATTACGCGTTCATCAAGGACGAGACCACCATCACCACGATCGTCATGATGTTCATCGGCGGTGGCAGCGCTGGAACCTCCGGTGGTATCAAAGTCTCCACGTTCTTCCTGCTCTTCTTTCTCATCGTGACCGTGGCCCGCGGCGAGAAGGACGTGACGGTGGCCCACCGCCGCATCGGTGAGGAGACCCTGCGACAGGCCGTCACGGTCGCGTTGCTCGCCGTCGCGTGCCTGGCAGGCGGCACGATGACCTTGGCGATACTCACCGACCTGCCCCTGCCGCACGTCCTGTTCGACGTGACCTCGGCGTTCGGCACGGTGGGCCTGTCGATGGGCATCACGCCCGAGCTGCCGGTCGGCGGCCAGGTCACGCTGATGATGCTCATGTTCCTCGGGCGCGTCGGCACGTTCACCGCAGCCTCCGCCCTGGCGCTGCGCACGTCGACCCGGCACTTCCACCTGCCCGAAGAGCGTCCGATCGTCGGCTGAGGAGGAGCGAGTGAAGCGCGATCCCGATGAGCAACGCCACCCCGGCCAGGGCAACCCGGCCCGGCTGGTTCCGGTGTCGTTTCTCGGTGTCATTGCTCTCGGCACGTTGCTGCTGTCCGTTCCGATCGCCCACGCCTCGGGGCAGGTCGACCTGTTGGCGGCGGCGTTCACGGCCGTCTCCGCGACGTGTGTGACCGGTCTCGTCACCGTCGATACGGCCACGTACTGGACCCCGTTCGGCCAGGCGGTCATCTTGTTGCTGATCCAGATCGGCGGACTCGGCACCATGACCCTCGCGACCGTGCTCGCGCTGCTCGTGCGCGGCCGGCTCAGCCTGACCGCGTCGCTGCGGGCCGCCTCCGAGACGAGAACGAACGCGCTCGGAGACGTGCGTGACGTGGTCCTGCGGATCGTCACGGCGACGCTCGCGGCAGAGGCCGCCATCGCTCTGTGGCTCACCATCCGCTTTCGCGTCATGTACGACGACGATCTACCGACGGCACTCTGGCACGGCATCTTCCACGCGATCTCGGCCTTCAACAATGCCGGTTTCGCCCTGTACTCCGACAACCTCATCGGCTTCGTCGGCGACGGCTGGATCATCGCGCCCATCTGCCTGGCGATCATCGCCGGCGGTATCGGGTACCCCTCCTATTTCGAACTCGTGCGCCGTTGGAACCGCCCGCGGTTGTGGGGCATCTCGCTGCGGCTCACCCTGGCCGGATACGCGATCCTGCTCGCCGTCGGTATCGGGGCATTCCTCGCCATCGAATGGGACAACCCCGGAACGCTCGGCCCCCTCGACCTCTCCGGAAAGATCTGGGGATCCATCGCCGGAGGTGTCTTTCCGCGCACCGCCGGATTCAATAGCATCGACTACGGAAACATCCGAGCCGAGACTCTCGTCGTCAATCTCGTGCTCATGTTCATCGGTGGGGGCAGCGCCGGTACGGCCGGCGGAATCAAGGTCACGACCTTCTTTCTCCTCGCCTACGTCATCTGGTCTGAGACACGCGGCTGGAGCGACGTCCGGCTCGGCAATCGCCGGGTGAGCGCCGCGACGCAGCGTCAGGCCCTCACCGTGGCTCTGCTCGGTGTCGGCCTCGTCACGGCAGCAGTCATCGCACTGGTATTTCTCACCGACCACCCCCTCGACCGGGTCGTCTTCGAAGTCGTGTCGGCCTTCGGCACCGTGGGACTCTCGATGAACCTGACATCCCAGCTCCCGCCGGCGGCACAGATGGTCATCATGGGAGTGATGTTCTGCGGTCGCGTCGGCACCGTGACCGTGGCCTCCGCGCTCGCCCTCAGCACCACACGCACCTACCGCTATCAGCTGCCCGAGGAGAACCCCATTGTTGGATAGAAAGCGGAACCGCGGCGTCGCCGAATCCGTTCTCGTCGTCGGCCTCGGCCGCTTCGGGTCGTCGGTCGCCACCTCCCTGGTCCAGATGGACAAAGAGGTCCTCGCGATCGACAACGACCCGGTGCTCGTGCAGCGCTGGTCGGGCGATCTCACCCACGTCGTGCAGGCCGACACCACCGACGAGGAGGCGCTGCGCCAACTCGGTGTGGCGTCCTTCGACCGGGCCGTCGTCGCCATCGGCTCCGACATCGAGGCGAGCGTGCTCACCGTCCTCGCTCTGTCGGAGTCCGGAGTCCCCGAGATCTGGGCCAAGGCCATCACCAGCAAGCACGGGCAGATCCTCGAACGCGTCGGTGCCCACCACGTCGTCTACCCCGAGCGGGCGATGGGCCTGCGGGTCGCGCACCAGATCGTCGGCACCATGGAGGACTTCATGGAGCTCGAAGGCGGGTACGGCCTCGCCCGGATCCTCGCGCCGACCGTGACCTGGGGCGTTGCGCTCGGCAAGTCCGATTTGCGCTCGCGGCACCGCGTCACCGTCGTCGGCATCAAGAAACCCGGCATGGGGTTCACCTACGCCGACAGTGAGACGATCCCGCGCGAGGACGACGAACTCATCATCTCGGGGTCGGTGCGTGCTCTGGAGAAGTTCAGCTCCCTGCCGCACCTGACCTGATCGAAAGGTCGCGACGGCGCAGCCGCCGGTGCGGGATGATGAAGGCATGCGCCTGCTTCTGATTCGCCACGGTCAAACCTCGTCCAACATCGGCCACCACCTCGACACGGCGGCTCCCGGAGCGGACCTGTCCGACCTCGGCCGGCGGCAGGCTGCGGCGATCCCCGACGCGCTGGCCGACGAGGACATCGATCTCATCGTCGTGTCGAATCTCGTGCGCACTCAGCAGACCGCCGCGCCGCTCGCCGCCGCGCGGGGCATGGAGCCGTGGGTGGCGCCCGGAATCGCCGAGATCTCCGCGGGTGACCTCGAGATGCGCAACGACGACGACGCCATCAGGCAGTACATCGAGGGCGTCTTCGGGTGGGATGAGGACCCCGACCGCCGCGTCGCCTCCGGGGAGACCGGCCGTGAGGTGCTGGCGCGCTACGACGCGGTCGTCGACGAGGTCGCGCGTGAGGTGGGTGACGGGACTGCGGTCCTCGTCTCGCACGGCGCAGTGATCCGTGTGTGGGCGGCGTCCCGCACCGAAGGCCTCGACCTGGCCTACGCCGCCGACCACTGGGTGCCCAACACCGCGATGCTCACCCTGGTGGGCGACCCTGAGAACGGGTGGCAGTTGGAATCGTGGCTGGAAGAGCCGCTCGGCGGCCCCGGGCTGGCGCGTGACGGCGGCCCCACCGGCAAGCCCGAGGACGAAGCGACCGAGGAGTGAGACGCCTCTCATTGGCAGGCGCGCGTCACTGAGGGGCCTGCTGACCTGCGGCGTTGCTCCGGCCGGGGAGTTTTTCGCAACAAAGTGACACGACACGAGCCTGAGGACTCACCCTGCCCCCCTCCTTGGCCGACACTGGTAGTAGAGGCGCCGAGGGGGCGCCCGAAGTGCTCGCCAACGAGGTCGTCGCTTCTCCCCGAAGACTCTTCAGGAGAACCACTCATGACCGACACCATCACCCTTGCCACGTGGGAACAGGCGACGGAGGGTCGCCGCGACACCAACCCCTTCGATCACGTCGAAGCCCAGCTCATCAAGCACACCGAGCGCGTCGGGCTGTACGAGGTCGTCCGCAGCTACTCCGACCATGTCGCCGAGAGCCTGCCCGGACACATCGACTTCGTCGACAACCGCTTCGTCGTCGAGGCCGACGCCGAAACCGACCGCAACGCCGACCGTGAGGCCGTCACCGCCGCCATCCGCGAGGCCGACGCCCGCCACCGCCAGCTCGTGGAGGAATGGGCCAACTGACCCGCCTCGCGACAACGACTCGGTCCCGGCACTCCACATGGAGTGCCGGGGCCGAGTCGCGTT
>DAMDJY010000077.1:3037-16845 GCA_032100225.1 Mobilicoccus sp. | reverse complement strand
CCCGCCGCGCCGGCGCCGGCCGGAGCGCCCTGCGTGGCCTGCGATGCAGCGCGCTCCTCCGCGAGGCGGACTGCCTCGGCGACGAGTTCGGCTGCGCCGCCGATGGCCTTCTTGACTCCGACGTCCACCGTGGGGAGCGCGTCGAAGCGGTGCCTGTTCTTGACCTCGAGGTCGTGCGCGAAGATCGCGGCATCAGCGGCGGCGATGATCGAGGGGTCCAGCGGGTCGGAGCCCGCAGATCCCTGGGTCTCGACGATCATCTCGTGACCGGCGTCCTTGGCCGCCTGCTCCAGAGCCTCGGCCGCCATGTAGGTGTGCGCGATTCCGGTGGGGCAGGAGGTCACCCCGACGAGCTTCATGCGTTGACCACCTCGCGGTCCACGATGTCGGCGACGGTCTGGGCGTCGGGGGCCTGGCGCAGGGCGTCCTTGAACTCGGCGCGCATGAGCTTGCGGGCGAGCTTGGCGAGGATGGCGAGGTGGTCCTGGCCACCACCCTCGGGCGCGGCGATGAGGAAGATGAGCGTGGCCGGGCCATCCTCGGCGCCCCAGTCGATGCCGTTCTCGGAGCGACCGAAGGCCAGCGAGGGCGTGGAGACGTGCGGGCTGCGGCAGTGGGGGATACCTATGCCGCCGGGCAGGCCGGTCGCCATCTGCTGCTCGCGCGCTGCCACGTCGGCAAGGAATCCTTCGAGGTCGGTGACGCGTCCGGACGCGACCAGGGTCTCGCCGAGACGGCGGGTCGCCTCCTCGCGGGTCGAGGACTCGAGGCCCAAGATGACCTGGTCGGCGGTGATGAGGTCGTTGCTCACGATGTGCTCCTTGATCTCAATCTGTGAGGGGGATCGTGCGATCCGGGTCGAGGTCGAGCCTGACACGGACAGAGGACACTTCGGGGCCCGAGGGCACCTTTGTCCCGGGAAGTGCGACGGCGGCCGAGCCGAAGGCCACGGCCTGAGCGAGGGCTTCGGCGGGGCCGTTCGGCTGGGTGACGAGGGTCGGGTGGTCGAGGGCCAGCAGGTATCCGGCCAGCGTGCAGTCGCCGGCGCCCACGGTGGAGAGGGGGCGCTCGACGCTCGCGGCGGCCAGCGTCACGGCATCGGCGGTGACGAGCAGCGCACCATCGCGGCCGAGGGACACGAGCAGCTCGCCGACGCCCCCGGCGATGAGTTCGCGGGCCGCGTCGACGACCTCGCCGACGGTGCGCAGATCGGCGCCGACGAGTTCGCCGAGTTCGACCCGGTTGGGCTTGATGAGATCGGGGCCGGCGGGGATCGCAGCGGTCAGCGGTGAGCCCGAGGTGTCGATGGCGACCTTGCAGCCGTTCTCATGCCCAAGGCGCACCAGCGCGGCGTAGAAGTCGCCCGAGACGCCGCCGGGCAGGCTGCCGCAGCCCACGACCCACGCGTTCGGGCTCATACGCACCGCCTCGCGGACGGTCCCGAGAAAGTCAGCCAACTCGGCGTCGTCGAGGGCCGGGCCCGGCTCGTTGACCTTGGTGGTCGTGCCGTCGGGTTCGACGATCGCGATGTTGGCGCGGATGGAGCCGGCAACCACGACGGGTCGCACCGGCGTTCCGGTCTCGGAGAGCAGGTCGGTCATCATGCGCCCGTGTGCCCCACCGATCGGCAGAACAGCCAGCGTGTCACCGCCGTGGGCGTGAACGGCCCGAGAGACGTTGATGCCCTTGCCGCCGGGGTCCATCCGCGTCGAGGTGGCGCGGTGGACCTTGCCCCGCAGCAGATCGGCGACCTCGATGGTGCGATCCACGCTAGGATTGGGAGTGACGGTGATGATCATGCGCGGACAACCTCCGGGCCGTGGGATGCGAGCTCTGCAGCCGTCTCGGGGTCGAGTCCTGAGTCGGTGACGATGGTGTCGAACGAGGCGAGGTCACCGAACCGGTGGAAGTGGTTGGTGCCCACCTTGGAGTGGTCGAACACGGCGATGGGTCGGGCGCTGGCCTCGATCATCGCGTGCTTGGTGGCGGCCTCGGACTCCTCCGGGGTGGTGAACCCGCAGGAGACGGAGATGCCGTTGGTCCCGATGAACGCCACGTCGATGTGGATGCTCTGCAGCGCCGAGACGGCCCAGTTGCCGACGGCTGCGATCGTGCGGTGCCGGATGCGGCCACCCAGCATGTGCAGTTCGAGGTCGGTCCGGCGGGCCAGGGCCGCGGCGATCGTGACGGAGTCGGTGACGACCGTGAGTTCGCGGCCGTGGGGGAGCAGCTCGGCAATCGCGCCGGTGGTGGTGCCCGCGTCGAGGAGGATCACGCCGTGTTCCGGCACGAGCTCGACGGCCGCTGCGGCGATGCGCCGCTTCTCGTCACGGTGATGCTCGGTGCGACTTTCGAGGGTGGGTTCGAACCCGTAGTGCTCGATGGCGATGGCGCCGCCATGGACCCGGCGCAACAGCCCGTGCCGTTCGAGGACGGAGAGGTCGCGCCGGATGGTCTCGGGCGTGACGTCGAGGGTCGTCGCGAGATCGGACACCTCAACGCGGGCCGCGCGGCGCGCGAGATCCACGATCAACGTGTGCCGTTCGTGCTGATGCATCGGTCGCCATCACCTGTCCGGGTCGAGTGTGTCCGAGACTAGTGGGAAGACGTCCGTTTGGGTAGGGGCGGGGCCGATGAGTTGGTCATTAACAGACATCTTCGGTCGCTGAACGGCACGATTCGGGTGATAGTAGGCGGGCGGTATGCCCGTTTGTCGAGACAGGGCCGACTCTGTACAAATGGGCTCACACATTGGTTACGGGAGAGCTCGGCGTGCCGCGCGAAGAGTCGCCCCCGTGTCATGTAAGGGGCACTCGGCCTCGGTCAGGGGCAGCCGTGTTCGAGGGCGCGCCCCTCGGCTCATGCTGAGCCGCCCGATGGGTGGTCGTGAGCTTCCGGATCTGCCGAATTGCGGACGTGTCGTCGACCGTATGGTCGGCGGTCATTGGCGGCTCATTTGCCGCGGAAGCGGGCCTTCTTATGCCGGTTGCCGCAGTAGTTCATGTCGCACCACCTGCGCGTATGGTTCTGGCTGGTGTCCAGGAATGGCTCTCGGCAAGTCGGAGAGGCGCACAGTGCGAAGCGACCACCCCGGCCACCCGACAGCACGTCGATGGCATCGGCCGCCACAACGCTCAGCGCGTCAACGGGCGAGCCGCCACCGGGGCACCGCCACACCCGCCTTCCGTCCGTGTCGAGGCAGGGGCAGGCCACGCCCGCAGCGCTGGCGCGGTTGATGACCTCGACGGCGTCTCGAGGCAAGGGCTCCCTCGTGGCTGCGGCCACAGCCGCTCGATGGATTGCCTCGCGCAGATCGACCGCGGCGCGAAGATCGTCCGTCGTACACGGGGCAACGGCGAGTCCGTTCTCCGTGAACCAGGCATCGAGCCGCTCGGGTGTCGGAATGTGTTCGACCGGTGCACCCAGCCGTTCGGTCAACGTCCCCGTGAACACCGTCGTCAGCACGTTCCCCGTGCGGAAGGGCGGCTCAAGAACGCGGACTCACCAAACCAGCCTAGATGGCTCACGCGAGAAGATTCTGTGCAACAGTAGGAACCAGTCAGACCGGTTCCAACTGGAGGTGCTGCGTGCTCGACGTCACGGTGCTGCCGGCGTTCGTCGCGATGATCCTCATGTTCCTCGCGCCTCCGGGACCCGACATGATGCTGATGATCACCGTCGGGCTCCAGGGAGGCCGAACGGCCGCCCTCAAGGCGATCGCGGGGATCGGGACCGGCATGGCGATATACGCCGCTGCGGTGGTCCTGGGCATCGGCTTCGTGGCCGCCCGCTATCCCGCTCTGATCAGCGCCCTCGAGCTGATCGGGGCGGGATACCTCCTCTGGCTGGCATGGTCGAGTGCGCGTCACGCCAACGAGGCGGCCATGCAACCCACCATCTCCGGTCGCTGGTACGGGCGAGGCCTTGCAGTGAGCCTGACCAACCCCAAGCTCATGCTGTTCTTCGCCGCGGTCCTACCAGGGTTCGTGGGGCACGCCGCGAACGTGACCGGGCAGCTGGCCCTCCTCGGCGCGGTCAACATCGCCCTCGAAGTCATCCTCTACGGCTCCATCGGCGTGTTCGCGGCCCAGTTCGGCGATCGGCTGACGCGCCGACCTCAGGCCGGCGCAAACCTCCACCGGATCGCTGCCGTCGTCTACGCCCTCCTGGCCGGCTTCATCGTCTACGACGCGGTGCGTCCATGAACGAGTCGAGCGCTTCACTCCAGACACGGACTGGATCGTCCGAGGCCGCTCCCTCCGTGCGCGGTCGCCGCCGCCCTCCGCAAGGCACTCTCATGCCGCGGGGAGGCTGGGGTTGCGCTCGTGGGTGGCGTCGCCGACGCGGTGGGGGTCGATGAACCATGATGGGCGGGGTGAACCAACCCACGTCTTCCCTGGAGGCCAGGACCATTGCGGCCGCTGCCGCTGATCCCGTCTGCGCTGCGATCCTCGACCGAATGCCTCACCTCGGGCTCTCGGAATGGTGGCTCACTGCAGGCGCCGTCTTCCAAAACGTGTGGAACGCCGTCGAGGGGCATGCTCCGGGGTATGGGATCAAGGACTACGACGTCTTCTACTTCGACGACACCGACCTGTCCTGGGAGGCCGAGGATGCCGTGATCCGCCGAGCTTCCGACCTCTTCCACGACGTCCCCGCCCATGTTGAGCTGCGCAATGAGGCCCGCGTCCACCTCTGGTACGAGGCCAAGTTCGGCACGCCTACAGCGCCCTTCACCAGCGCCATGGACGCCATCGACTCCTTCGCCTCAACCACGTGCTGCGTCGGCCTCACCCGGGCGTCAGCGGACGGTACGGCCGGGACGCAGGTCTACACGCCCTTCGGCCTCGACGACGTCTTCGCGATGCACATGCGCCCCAACCGACGCCTCGCACCCCAAAGCGTGTATGACGCCAAGGTCACCGATTACCGCAGACGTTGGCCCTCCCTGACCAGCGATCCCTGGTGATCTCAACATCTTGAACTGCCGCTGATCTCACATCAGCTGGGGCCTAGTCGGGCCGTCATCCCGGGGCCGGATGGAGTTGACATAGCCAGGCCGATCCCCGTCGGCCGCCCTGTCACTTCACCTGTGGCCTCCAACAGCTCGACCCTAAGGTGTCTGAATGATTCGCGCCTGGCGTCCCCTGCAGCGACATGCGGACTTGGCGTACGTCATCGAGTCCATCCGTGCTGATGACTACGTGTCCGTCCCGGATGGAAGGTGCGGCCTCGTCTGGGCTGATCGTCGAGTCTGGTGGCTCGGCCCAGCCACCCGCCCATGGCGGACCCCGCGCGAGATGAGCAGCGTCGTCGGAGTTCGTATCGCTCATCTCTCCGGATTCCCCTTCTCAGGTCAACCCTTGAACCGATGGACGGACACCCGAACGCCCTTGGCGGACCTCGTGGGCCCCCGCGAAGCAGCTGTCCTTCAGCGCAGACTTGCCACTTCGACAGACGAGGTCGCGGCGGTGGCGGCTCTGCTGAACTACGTCACATCTCGTGCTCGATCCACCCGGCCGGCTGTGGAGGCGGTGTCGGCGTTCGAGGCTCTCTCGGGCGGTGAGTCGGTACGTGCTATCGCCCGGAAGGCCGACCGATCCGTCCGGCAGGTGCACCGCCAGAGCCTGGCGACCTTCGGCATGTCCCCGACCACCCTGCGCCAGATCCTGCGGTTGCACCGCGCCAGCGCTGTCCACCATTCCAGCTCCGGGTCACGACTGGCCGACACAGCCGCATCAGCCGGGTACAGCGACCAGGCTCATCTAGCCCGCGAATGCCGGCGACTTGCACTCACCTCAGCTTCCCAAGCCCTGGCAAGCCAACCCTGAGCGTCCGATCCGTTCAAGCCGGCACCGCACGCCGCGTCATAGGTTCACGACCATGACTTCGTGGGACGACATCAGCCGGGCTGTGGGCGAAGCAGTGAGTGGACGCAGCGAGTCTGCGCGTCAAGCCCTGCAGGAATGCTGGGACGGCACCGGGCCGGGTGAGCACGCACAACGGTGCATCCTGGCCCACTACCTCGCCGACCAGCAGGACGCTCTCGCCGCGGAGACTCAGTGGGACGAGATTGCGCTGGCCGAACACGCTCACGTCACCGACGCCGATCTGGCGCCGTTCGGCGTTCCATCCACAGCTGGCTTCTCACCCAGTCTGCACCTCAACCTCGGCGACGACTACCTACGGGGCGGTGACGTCCGCGCAGCTCGCACCCACCTCGACGCAGCACGCGCCGTCGAACACCACCTATCCCAAACCGGGTACGGCGCGATGATCCGCTCCGGCATCAACCGCCTAGAACAACGACTCGACCAGACGTCATGAACTGCCGCCCTACGCGTGTTCCCCGCTGCCCGGTGGGCACGACAGCCCGTCAACACAAGGCGAACCGAAGTAGCCCTAGTCAGGCGAGGGGTGTCAAACCTGAGCGACTCACGGATGAGTCGTCCCGGGCTGGCCTGAGCAGCACGATCGACGCCGTCGAGCCGCAGGTGCGCGGCTCGCGGATCGAGAAACAAGCTGGCTAGGTGTACTGATTGGGGACGTTGGTCAAGCGTGAGAAGGGCGGCTGATTCCCGCAGGCGGTGTGCGGCCTGTGCTGGTTGTACTGGTGCAGCCAGGTATCCAGCGCGTCGCGGCGTTCCTGCTCGCTGGTGTAGCAGCGGGCGTACGCCCATCCGTCGGCCATGGTGCGGTGGAAGCGCTCCACCTTCCCGTTCGTCTGCGGCCGGTACGGACGGGTCCTTTTCGGCGTGATCGATAGCACCTCGCAGGTGTCGCGCCACACGTGCGACCTGTACGCGCCGCCGTTGTCCGACAACACCCGCTTGATGGTGACGCCGCGTTCGGCGAACCACTCGACGGCGCGGTGCAGGACGGCGACAGCGGTGAGAGCGGTCTCGTCGTCGTGCACCTCGGTGTACGCAACGCGGGAGTGATCGTCGATGACGGTGTGAACGAACGCGTATCCGAGCTTCGGGCCGCCGTACTGGTTGCGTGGCCTATCGGGAGTGGCGGCGCGGTTCTTCTCGCCTTGGCGGCGGCCGACGTAGCGCCAACCGCCACCGTCGGGGATGTTCCCGATCTTCTTCACGTCCACGTGCACCAGCGATCCGGGGTGGGGGTGCTCGTATCTGCGGACGGGTTCACCGGTGGCGCGGTCGACGTGGGACAGCCGGTTGAGCCCTGCGGTGGTGAGGATGCGGTGGACCGTCGACGGGGCGATGCCGAGGCGGGCTGCGAGCTGAACTGGCCCTTCCCGCAACCGCATTCGCAGGCTGATGCACCGCTTGCTCACCGCCTTGGGCGTCTTGTTCGGCGATGCCTTCGGGCAGGATGACCGGTCGTGCATAGACTCCCCGGCGAGGTACCGGTCGACCCAGCGTTTCACGGTGGGCCAGGAGACCTGGAACCGGGCGGCGACCTCGCTGATCGGCCACCCGTCGTCGACGACGAGGCGTGCGACTTTCAGCCGGTGTCGGGGGGTCAGTGCGGCGTTGGGATGGGGCACGGCAACCTCGCAGGTTCGGGGGTGTCTTGGAGCGTGTAGGGGCCTGTCATCGAAAGGCTCGGTTGACGGCGCGCAGCGATGTCGCCGTTACGAGCAGGGAGGCCACAGCCATCACGGTCATGACGATGTGGGCCGGCGCGGCCTCGGCAAGCGCGCCGGCCAGCAGGGCGCCGACCCCTTGCATGGTCATCCGCCCGGCTCCCTCGACGCCTTGGACCTGTCCTCGGACCTCCGCCGGGACCAGCTCGACGAGCCGCTCCTGCAGGGCGAGCGTTGCGGAGAAGCCGGCGGAGGCGAGGACCACGAGGGCGCCGGCTAGAGCGAGTGGCGGGCTGCCGACGAAGGCTAGGTAGGGCGCAGCGAGCAGGACACGTAGCCAGGGGCTCAGCATCGAGCGCTGGGCCCGGGTGACGAGCCGGCCCATTGCGAAATCGCCGAGGAGCATCCCGAGGGCGCCAGCCATGAACAAGGTCCCGGCGTTGTTCCCGGCGTAGGGGATGAACAGGGCTTCGCAGCCGACGATCAGACCGTTGGGGACCCACAGGTTGATCAGCAGAGGGCGCAGCATGCGCTGGCGCAGTAGCCAGGTGTTCGTGGCGACGGTCTGGCGCAGGCTCGGACGTGAGCCGACTCGCGCGGAGTGCTCGCGCACGCCGACGGCCACGACCATGGTGGACAGGCCGAGAGCGAGTGCATCGGCGAGGAACAGGTCTCGGGGCGTGAAGCGGCTGAGCAGGACGGCGCCCGCACCGAAGCCGAAGACCTGCATCGATCCGTTCGCGATGTTCATCATGGAGCGTGCCGGCCCATAGCCATCGGCGTCGACGATCTCGGTCAGCACGCCCAGGCGTAGCCCCGTCGCGACGGACATCATCAGGCCGAGGACGATGACGAGTGCGAGCCGCACCGGGATCGAAAGACCCGGAACCGTCTGCGCCAGGACGAGCAGCCCGGCGAGGCCTTGCAACACCACCATTGCCCGCCGGGGCCGGTCGGTATCTGCCCAGGCCATGAGGGTGGCGGCACCGATGACGTTGGCCAGCGTCGGGCCGAACAGGGCTAACGCGGTCAACAACGGGGACCCTGTCTGGGTGTTGACCACGGTTCCGAGCGCCAGACCGCCGAGCGAGCTGCCGGCGACGAGTGCTGCGTAGCTGACCACCAGTGCGCGTAGCTCGCGGATCCGGA
Organism: Mobilicoccus sp.; assembly: GCA_032100225.1. GTDB lineage: Bacteria > Actinomycetota > Actinomycetes > Actinomycetales > Dermatophilaceae > Mobilicoccus. Next base: position 8,144 of record DAMDJY010000077.1, on the reverse strand, counting down.
ACAACGCTCGGTAACCGGGCGGGCCGGCGGACTCATCGGTCGGGGAGGTCATGGGGGCCAGTGGACCCGGCAGGCGACGCTGGGCCTAGTGTTTCGCCTGGAGGCGAAAGTGAGTGAGTGGATCGTAGGTGCCGATGCGCTGGCGCGCGCTCGTTTCGAGATCTCGCACCTGGCAGTCGCCCTCGCCGTGACAGCCCAGCTGGCGTCCCGCGGCACGACTGCCGTGGACCCGGCACTGGACGGGGACCCCGTCGGGACGGCCCTGATCACGACGGGTCTGCAGCCCCGGTGGATCGCAGACTGCTTCACCCTCGCGGTACCGCCCGGAGACTGCCTGGACCACGAGCTGGAGGTGTTGCGCCGCTACTCGGACGAGCAGGTTCGTCGGGATCTGGTCGCCGCGATGGCGCTGGCCACCACGGGCGCCCGCCGGGCACACGACGCCACGGCCCTGCCGGCAATCCTGGGCACGACCAGCGGCCTGGGCGCGCGAGCCGCGAACGCCCTGACCCGCATCTGGGACGAGCACGTCGCCGGCGACTGGGAGCGACAACGCTGGATCCTGGAGTCCGACATCGTGTCCCGCACCACCGCTCTGAGCAGGCAGGGCTGGGCCGGCGCACTCGAAGGCATGCGCCCCGGCACGGCCTACCTTGGCGGCGGCACCATCCGCATCAGCGGGCACGACCTGCCCCCACGTGACCTCACCAAGGCGCACCTGGCGCTGCACCCTGTCCCCGGCGAACGCGGATTCGTCATGTGGGACCTGACCCAGGACCGCTACGCCTTGACCTACCCCGCCACCGGCAGTGGGCTCAACCCCGCCGGGCCAAAGCCGGACGACTCGCTCGAGCGGCTCATCGGCGCCAACCGCGCCCGCATCCTCGCCGAGCTCACCACCCCTGCATCGACGTCACAGCTCGTCGCCCGCACCGGCCTCTCACTCGGATCGGTCGGCCGCCACCTGGCCATCCTGCACGACGCAGGAATCATCACCCGCCGCAGAGCCGGCCGCGAAGTCCTCTACTGGCGAACATGCTTGGGTGAGTCCCTCAGCTGCGGCCGCTGACTCGATCAACGTCCCCGGTCAGTACAGCTAGGTGGGTACATTCGCGGTCATGGAGCGAGTCCTTGGGATCGGTGGCTTCTTCTTCTCAGCGCAAGACCCAGAAGCACTACAGGCGTGGTACGCCGACCATCTCGGCATCGATCCGCCTCCTGCGACGTACGACGAGTCTTCCTGGCGGCAGGCCGCAGGCGCCACCGTGTTTGCTCCAGCTGGGGGCGGCGCGGACCATCTGAATGGCCGGAACTGGGCCATTAACTTCCGCGTGCGCGACCTGGACGCGATGGTGGCCCAGCTGCGCGGGGCCGGGATAGCGGTTTCCACGCATCCGGAGGACTACCCCAACGGGAAGTTCGCAGACCTCGAGGATCCCGAGGGCAACCCCATTCAACTCTGGCAGGCGGCAGGCGCCGACGCCGATTGACCTCGAATCACCTCCGCCGGCACCTCGCGTTCGGCGGGCTTCCGCTGCTTCCCTGTCGCCGTGCCGCGGTCGGTCTCGCTGTCCGCGCCCCCATCCGCTCCCGGGGAGGAGAGGTCGGGGCAATTAGGTTGCGGGAGAGTCGTTGAAGCCGGGCTGACCCGCGTAGTCCTGGTGGCGGCGTTCGAGAACTGTGGCGATCTGAGCGGCGGCGTCCTCGCCGAGGACAAGGCGCAGGGGGCCGACTTGATCGTCGGCGACATGGGCGATCAGATCCCGGGCGATCTTCTCCGGGGGCGTTCCTCCGCCCGTATCCCCCGGCTTACTGGGCCAGGGGACCGCTGTCGACCCCAGAGTCTGGGAGCGCAGCCGGTCGTAATCGCCAAGTGGTGCGCTGAACTGCATCCCGGTCGTTGCCCATGGAGTGTCCATCGCGCCGATCTCGGCGATGGTGACGTGAATGCCCATCGGGTGCGCCTCGGCGGCCAACGCCTCACTGAAACCCTCGAGGGCCCATTTCGCAGCGTTGTACAGCCCGAAGAACGCCATCGCCCCCACACCGCCCACGGAGGAGATCTGGACGATGTGCCCCTGACCCTGGCCACGCATGACGGGGAGCACCGCCTGGGTCAGCCACAACGGACCGAAGAAGTCCACGTCCATGATGGCTCGGGCCTCTGTCTCGTTGACCTCTTCGATCGCGCCCACCAACCCGTAGCCGGCGTTGTTCACCAGTACATCCAGCCGCCCCGTGACACGAACGGCGTCGTCGACCGCGCGCCGACACGCCGCCCTGTCTGCGGGATCGAGGTGGAGGACGGTCAGGTGGGGGTCGTCGATCGGCAGGTCGGCCTTGCGCGTGGTGGCCACCACGCGATGGCCGGCGGCCAGGGCCTGCCTGGTCAGGGCAAGACCGAGACCACTGCTCGCGCCGGTGATGAACCAGGTCTGCGTCGTCGTCATGCGCCTATTCAACACCAAACGAGACGCTGCGTCTCGTTTCTATACTGCTGGCATGGCCAGACCCCGCACCGTCGAGCGAGTGCACGCCGCCGTCCTCAGCCTCGCCGAAAGCGGCGGTCCGCAAGCCTTGACCATGGAAGGCATCGCCGCCGCAGCCGGCGTGGGCAAGCAGACCCTCTACCGGAACTGGCCGTCTGTCCACGCAGTCTTGTTCGACGCCCTCGCTCACGAGGACGCGTCGCCCGATGCTCCCGCGCCGGACGCCACGATCCCGGACCTGCTGCGCGCGACGATCGAGGAGATCACGACGGAACCACGAGCCTCCCTCCTGCGTGCGCTGGCCGCGACCATCCAGACGGACGCGGACGTCGCGCGACAGTTCCACGAACGCTTGCTCCAACCCCAGCTGCACCAGATCCAGGATCTAGTGGCGGCCGCCGGATACCCGAACCCACAGGCCTCGACCGAGCTACTCCTCGCCCCGATCCTCTATCGATGGTTCCTGCGGTTGCCCGCACTCGCCGACGACGACCTCCACCGCCACGCAGAGCGTGTTCTCGACCTTGACCTCTAAGAGCCCGGGTGGGGTGCGACGGTCGTTCGTGCCCGACTCGATACCTACGGTCGCACATGCCGCGCCGGGCGCGTCCAGGTACCGAGACGACCTACTTTGCACCGCTCGGTGTCAGAGCCGCAGAGCGCACAAAGTAGCCCGCGTGCCCGTGTGCAAAGTAGGAGGCATCTCGACACCGTTCGGGCGGCCTTCATATCGGGTGCATGCCATGTCGACAGGCCGCCCGCCGCTTGCGCTGCGGCGCCACGGCGCGGCTCGGGAGTGCGTCGTAGAACACTCTCGGCGCTTCTGTCGGAGCCCCTGCGCGAGGGCCCGCCGTGGGATACTGGGGCATGGCCGATGACGCTGCGACTTCCCCCGCTCCTTCGACCGAGACCCCGAGCGGGTCGGTCCCCGGCGGACCGCCTTCGGGGGGTGAGCTGGTGTCGGACTACCCGGACAACTACCCCCGGTCGTGGGAGGCCGACGTCGTTCTGCGTGACGGATCGGTCGCGCACGTGCGGCCCATTGTCCCGGCCGACGCCGACGATCTGCAGGAATTCCACAGCAAGCAGTCCGACGAGTCGATCTACCTGCGGTTCTTCGCGCCCATCAAGCAGATCTCCGAGAAGGACATCTATCGCTTCACGCACGTCGACTACGACTCGCGCGCCGCCATCGTCGCGACGTTGAAGGACGAGATCATCGGCGTCGCGCGTTATGACAGGCTCGACGACGACAGCCTGGCCGAGGTCGCCTTCAACATCTCCGACCATTTTCAGGGCAAGGGCGTCGGCTCGGTCCTGCTCGAGCACCTCGCGGCCATCGCCCAGGAGCGCGGCGTGCGTCGCTTCGTCGCCGACGTGCTGCCGCAGAACCGCAAGATGATGAACGTCTTCATCGATGCGGGCTACGAGGTCAAGCACCACTTCGACGACGGCGTCATCTCGGTGGAGTTCACCATCGAACCCACCGAGAAGAGCAAAGCCGTGCAGCTCGCGCGGGAGCATCGCGCCGAGGCGCAGAGCATGCAGGCGGTTCTCAGCCCGGCCTCCGTCGCAGTCGTCGGCGCGAGCCGCCGCCCCGATGCGGTCGGTTCGATCCTGCTCGACAACCTCCTCGACGGCGGGTTCGCTGGCGACGTCCACCTGGTCAACACCGAGACCGACTCGGTGCGCGGCCTCAAGGCGCACTCACGGGTCAGCGACATCGAGGGTGGTGTCGACATGGCCGTCATCGCCGTTCCTGCCGAGCGGGTGCTCGGCGTCGTCGACGACTGTGCCGAGGCCGGGGTCAAGACCCTGCTCGTGCTCTCCTCCGGGTTCGCCGAGGCGGGCACCGAGGGTGAGGAGCGTCAGAGCGAGTTGCTCCGCCGCGCCCGCAACAACGGCATGCGTGTCATCGGTCCCAACTCCTTCGGCCTGCTCAACAACGACCCCAATACCAGGCTCTCGGCCACGATCGCCCGCAACACACCCAACCCGGGGTCCCTCGGACTGTTCAGCCAGAGTGGGGGTCTCGGCGTCGGACTCCTCGCCTCGGCTGCGCGCCGTCGGCTGGGCGTGTCGGTGTTCGCCTCGGCGGGCAACCGTGTCGACGTCTCCGGCAACGACCTCATGCAGTACTTCATCGACGACGACCAGACCCGCACGGTCGGGCTGTACCTGGAGTCGCTCGGCAACGCGCGTAAGTTCTCCCGCATCGCTCGGCAGTTGTCGATGCGCAAGCCGGTCATCGCGGTCAAGACGGGCACGACGGGCACCGTTCCGCCCGGGCACCGCGCTCGAGCGGCCAGGGTCGAACCCGAGGCCTTCGAGGCGCTTCTCTCGCAGGCCGGTGTCATCCGTGCGGAGAGCATCCACGACCTCATCGACGTCGCCGAGCTCGTCAACCACCAACCGCTGCCGGCCGGACCTCGCGTTGCCGTCGTCGGCAACTCGGGGGGACTCAACGCGGTGGTCGCCGACGCCGCCACCAAGGAGGGACTCACCATCACGCACGGGCCGGTGACGCTGCGCACCGGTTCGACCGCCACGGAGATCGCGGATGCCGTCGAGGCGGCCTTCGCCGACGACGACGTGGACAGCGTGATCGTCTGCGTCAT
>DAMDJY010000077.1:1265-2928 GCA_032100225.1 Mobilicoccus sp. | reverse complement strand
GGACGGCGCCGGTCGCTACATCCTCCCGGTCTACAAGACGCCCATCGACGGGGTGGCAGCCCTCGGCGCGGTCACGCGGTACGTGGCGTGGCGTGAACGCGAGCAAGGCGAGTTCGTGCGCCCCGACGGCATCGACCGCGCGGCCGCACGCGCCCTGGTCGAGCAGGTCCTCGGCGGCGATCCGGACGGGCGCCTGCTGACCACGGAGGAGACCGCGACGCTGCTCGCGGCCTACGGCATCGACGTGTGGCCCGTCGTGCACGTGGCCTCGGTCGAGGAGGCCATCGAGGCCGCAACCCAGGTGGACGGACCTGCAATCCTCCGGTCGTTGGCCTCGGGGTACCGCACCCGCCCGGGAACGGTGCGTGGGGGGCTCATCACCGACGCCGGGGTGACCAACGCCTACCGCGACCTGAGCGCCCAGTTGTCCTACCTCGACGATCCTGCCCTGGTGGTGCAGAAGACGGCGCCCTCCGGCATCGGGACGCTGGTACGTGCGGTGGAGGACCCGCTGTTCGGGCCGGTCGTCTCCTTCGGTGTCGCGGGGCCCTCGTCCGATCTCCTCGGCGACCTCAGCCACCGCATCGCCCCCCTCACCAATGTCGACGCGGCGGGCATGCTCACCGACATCGGCGCGGCGGGCCTGCTCACCGGCTACCTCGGCACCCCACCGGTCGACGAGGCGGCCCTGGTCGACGTGCTGCTGCGGGTCGCGGCCCTCACCGACGACATCCCCGAGATCTCGAGGCTCCAGCTCGACCCGGTCAACGCCCACCCGGGTGGGGCCGAGGTGCTCGGCGCGGAGGTCGTGCTGGCCCCGGCCGATGCTCGCACCGATCCCGGCCGGCGGGCGTTGACGTGAGTCGACGCGGTTCGGGAGACACTGGGGGAATGAGCTTCACGTCCCGACAGCCCGGTAACCCCGCGCTGCCCGCTGATCTGACCCGTGACATCGAGCGCGCCGGCTACTACCCCGCCCTGGTTCGAGACGTGGTCGGTACCGCCCTGGCCGGTGACGAGGTGGTCTCGCACCTCGTGCACCAGGAGACGACGTTCGACCACGACTCGGTGCGGCGGCACGTGACAGTCCTCGTGCTCACCGCCACCCGTCTCGTGGTGGCACATGCCGACGACCACACCGAGGACGGTGCCCCGGTGGGGACGGCGACCGCCACCACCGAGAGCGTGCCGCTCTCCGGTGTGCGTGGCGTCATGCTCACGCACGTCGTGGCCGACCCGGCGTCCTACCGCCCGGGCGTGCTGGGTCACGAGCTCACGGTGACCATCGGATGGGGCTCGGTGTCCCGCGTCGACATGTTGCCTGCCACCTGCGGCGACCCGGCCTGCGACGCCGACCACGGCTACGAGGGCACGATCACCGCCGATGACATCAGCGTGCGCGTCAGCGCGGTGGCCGACGGTGACCAGGCCCTGCGTCAGGCAGTCACCTTCGCCTCGGCCCTGCAGGCCGCGACGGCTCGCTGACCTACGACGTGAGCATTCCCGCGGATCTGATCTCGCCCGACGCCGCCTACTCCGGCGGCGGCCTGTCCGATGTGCTGCCCTCGGTGTGTGCGGCCCTCGGCGTCCCCGACGTCGTGGGGCGACTCCCGATGCCGGAGTGCCGCCGCGCGGTGGTCGTGCTCGTCGACGGACTCGGCGA
>DAMDJY010000077.1:0-1215 GCA_032100225.1 Mobilicoccus sp. | reverse complement strand
GCTGCTGCGCCGCCGCTCCGGCCACGCGCCGTTCCTGCGCTCGCTGCTGCCCACGGGCAAGACCCTCATGTCCGGGTTTCCGACGACGACCGCCACGAGCATGGGCACGTTCGGCACGGGGCTCCCGCCGGGAGCCCACGGCATGTTGGGCTACACGGTGCTCGTCCCCGGTGCAGACAAGCTGCTCAACGAGTTGAGCTGGGAGGACGGGCCCGACCCGTTCCTCTGGCAGCCGCGGCCCACGCTGTTCTCCGAGGCCGACCGCGCCGGAGTCGCCGTCACGCGTATCGGTCCCGCGTACTTCGACGGATCCGGGCTGACCGACGCCGCCCTGCGCGGTGGTGCATTCGTGGCAGCAGAGACGTTGCCGCAGCGTGTGGACGCCTCGCTCGCAGCCCTGCGCCGCGACCGCAAGGCTCTCGTCTACCTGTACTGGGGTGAGGTCGACAAGATCGGCCACGTGCGCGGACCGGACAGTTGGCAGTGGGGCGCCGAACTCGAGGATGTCGACGGCGAACTGCGCCGACTGGCCGCGAGCGTTCCCGACGACACCGCGATCGTCATCACGGCCGATCACGGCATGATCGCCTCACCGTTGGACGGGCGCATCGACCTGGCCCACGACGCCGAACTCGCGGCCGGGGTGCGGCACGCCGGGGGAGAACCCCGCGGGTTGCAGCTCTACTGCGAGCCAGGCGCGATCGACGACGTGGCCGCCACCTGGACGGCACGTCTGGCAGACCGAGCCTGGGTGATCACTCGTCCCGACGCCGACGCCCTCTTCGGCGGAGTCGACGCGGCCAACAACGAGCGGGTCGGCGACGTCATCGTCGTCATGCGCGGCACCGAGGCCATCGTCGACTCACGCACGCAACGTCAGGAGATGCGCAGCCTCATCGGCCTGCACGGCTCCCTGACCCACGACGAACTGTCGATCCCGTTCCTCGTGGTGCCACCCCGCCGCTGACGCTGGCCGCGGCGGATCCGGCTCGGGTGATCAGCCTTCGTCGCCCGGCTTGGCGCCGAACATGATGTCGTCCCAGGCAGGCACACTCGCCCGACCCTTGCGGCGCGAGGACTTGCTCGCGGCCGGCGTGGGCGCTGCTGGCTTGGGCGTCGCAGGCTTCGGAGCCGCCGAGGGTGCCGCAGCAGGTGCTGCCGAGGCGGGAGCGCTGCCCTCGGGGGTTCCGGCCGGTGCGACGACCCGCTTGGGGG
>DAMDJY010000076.1:0-16882 GCA_032100225.1 Mobilicoccus sp. | reverse complement strand
TGGCCGCGCCGCGCCGCCCGACAGGCAACGGGTCCGCGCCCCGCGGACGAGATCAGCGAGTGGGAACGACTCAGCCGTGGCGAGGATCCCACGTGAGTTTCGGCGCAGCCTGCGCGCATCCACCCGTGTCGGCCTGACACAATGAGCACGAGACACGCACCCACCGCTAACAGGAGTCACCGAATGGCAGAGTCACACGGACAGAGCAAGGCCTCGTGGACGGGGACCGGCATCATCCTTCTCGGCACCCTGCTGGTCTGCCTCGGCATGGTGTTCGCCGAGACGTGGCTGTGGGTGATCGGTGTCGTCGGCATCGTTGCCGGTGTCGTGGCCTGGATCGCCATGGAGAAGGCCGGCTTGGGCGAGCGTCCCGCCAGCCACACCCAGGGAACTGGCGCGGTGCGCTGAGGTTCTGCCAAACAAACACCCAGACACACCAAGAGGGGCTGTTCCCAGACGGGAACAGCCCCTCTTGTCGTACCCCCGAGGATGTTGCCCCGGGGTGGTGAACTCAGGTGCGGTCGCTGGTGCCCTGGTCCATGTTCTCGATCCAGTTGTTGAGGCACGCCTCCTGCTGGGCCTGCGGGAGCTGAGAGCACTCCATCGCACCCTCGAGGTTGCCGCTCTGAAGGAGCCCGGTGAGGACTGCGCCGAGGAACACCGTGAGCACGATGCTGATGATCGCTCCGATGATGCCGGTGACGATGCCGGCGATCGCCAGACCGCGGCCGCCGCCGACGCCCTTCTTGACCTTCTTGAGAGCGATGAAGCCCAGCACGATGGCGACGAGGCCGAGGATCACGCCGAGGATCGGCGCACCCAGGAGGATCGACAGGATGCCGAACACGAGAGCGGCGATGGCCATGCCCTGCGGCTTGGGGCCGTACGACCCCGCAGCGTAGGGGTCGGGATTCCCGACGGCGCCGTACTGGCCGGCCCCCGCCGGCTGGGAGTAGGCGGACTGCGGGTACGTCGGCTGGGAATACGACGGAGCACCGGCGGGCTGGCCGGGGGTGCTGTCGAACGTGCTGCCGGAGCCGTAGCTCTGGTTGCCGCTGTTGAACTGGTCGGAGCCGCTGCCGGTGTTGCCTGACGGCGTGGACGGGTCAGGGGAGTTCCAGGGGGTTGCCCCGGATCGGTCCGAACTCCCCGAGTTGAACTGGTCGGACATGGTCACTCCTCGATCGATGGTCGTATCGCACCATCACACTAAGCCCGACCGTGGGTGACCAGGGGTAACGACGCCGGTTGGGTCGCAGGTGTGCCCGGGCCGTAGCCTGGCTGTGTGGCTACGGTTTTGGACGAGATCATCGACGGTGTCCGCGAGGACATGGAGGTCAGGCGCGCCTCGGTGTCGCTGGAAGAGTTGAAGGAGCGTGCCTCGCGCGTTGCTCAGGCGATCGATGCGGCAGCTCGACTGCGCGCGCCCGGAGTGTCGGTGATCAGCGAGGTCAAGCGGTCCAGCCCCAGCAAGGGTGCCCTGGCGATGATCGCCGACCCGGCCGCTCTCGCCGCCGACTACCAGGCGGGTGGCGCGTCGGTCATCAGCGTGCTCACCGAGCGTCGCCGATTCGGGGGAAGCCTCGACGACCTGGCCGCCGTGCGTGCCGCCGTCGACATCCCGGTGCTGCGCAAGGACTTCGTCGTCTCCAGCTATCAGGTGTGGGAGGCGCGGGCCTACGGCGCCGATGTCGTGCTCCTCATCGTGGCCGCGCTCGACGAGGACAGGTTCACCGGTCTGCTCGACCGGGTCACCTCGCTCGGCATGACCGCCCTCGTGGAGGTTCACGACGAGGAGGAGGTCGACCGCGCCGTCGCCGCCGGAGCCCAGGTCATCGGCGTCAACAACCGCAACCTCAAGACCCTCGACGTCGACCGCAGCACCTTCGCCCGCCTGGCGCCGCGCATCCCGGAGGACCGTGTCAGGGTTGCAGAATCCGGCGTCCGTGGTCCGCACGACGTGCTGGAGTTCGCTCGCGCCGGGGCCGATGCCGTCCTCGTGGGCGAGGCACTGGTCACCGGCGGTAACCCCAAGGCGGCGGTCGCCGACCTCATCGCCGCCGGCGCCCACCCCGCTCTGCGCGCACCGCGCTGACAGAAACCGCGCTGACGAACCGCCGTCCCGTGCAGGGAACTCCTGCGAGGCTTCGCGCGTCCATTCTGAAAGACTCACCCCCGTTACCCCGTGTTCTGTTACCCCGTACGCCGTCGCCGAAGGATCCCCGATGACCGCACCCCCCCGTTCAGGACGATTCGGTACGTACGGAGGTCGGTATGTGCCCGAGGCACTGGTCGCGGCTCTGGAGGAGCTGGACGAGGCACGGCTGAAGGCGGCGGTGGATCCGGAATTCCAGACCAGGCTCGCCGATCTGCACCGTGACTACACGGGTCGCCCGAGCGTCCTCACCGAGGTGCCGCGCTTTGCCGAGCACGCCGGTGGGGCCCGCGTCTTTCTCAAGCGTGAAGACCTCAACCACACGGGCTCGCACAAGATCAACAACGTGCTCGGCCAGGCGTTGCTCACGGTCAAGATGGGCAAGAAGCGCATCATCGCCGAGACCGGCGCGGGCCAGCACGGCGTCGCGACCGCGACCGCGGCTGCGCTCATGGGGCTCGACTGCGTCGTCTACATGGGGGAGCGCGACACCGAACGCCAGGCGCTCAATGTGGCACGCATGCGCCTGCTCGGCGCCGAGGTCATCCCGGTGACGCACGGCAGTCGCACCCTCAAGGACGCGATCAACGAGGCCATGCGTGACTGGGTGACCAACGTCGAGGAGACGCACTACTGCATCGGCACCGTCACCGGCCCGCACCCGTTCCCCGAGATGGTCCGTGTTTTCCACTCGGTCATCGGTGAGGAGGCCCGCGCGCAGATCCAGGAGCGCGTCGGCCGCCTGCCCGACGCCGTGGTCGCGTGTGTCGGTGGCGGATCCAACGCCATGGGCATCTTCAACGCCTTCATCCCCGACGCCGACGTGCGCCTGATCGGTGTCGAGGCCGGCGGCGAGGGCGTCGAGACCGGTCGCCACGCCGCTCGGTTCTCCGGCGGTATCCCCGGAGTCCTGCACGGTGCGTCGACCTACGTCCTCCAGGACGAGGACGGCCAGACCATCGAATCCCACTCCGTCTCGGCCGGGTTGGACTACCCGAGCGTCGGCCCCGAGCACGCGCACCTGCACGACACCGGCCGCGCCGAATACCGCGACGCCACGGACGACGAGGCCATGGAGGCGTTCCGCCTGCTGTGCCGCACCGAGGGCATCATCCCGGCCATCGAGAGCGCCCACGCTCTGGCCGGCGCGATCGAACTCGGTAAGGAGATCGGCCCCGAGGGCGTCATCCTCGCCAACCTCTCCGGCCGCGGTGACAAGGACGTCGACACCGCTGCCCGCTGGTTCGGCCTGGTCACCGCAGAAGAACTGGTGGAGGCCGAACAGATCAAGGCCGAAGAGCCAGTCGAAGACGCTGAAGGGAGCGGATGGTGAGCAGCCGCATCACAGAGGTCTTCGAGACCGCGAAGCAGGAAGGCCGCGCCGTTCTCGTCGCGTACCTGCCCGTCGGATACCCGACCGTCGAGACCTCCATCGAGGCCATGAAGGTCGTCGTCGAGGCAGGCGCCGACATCGTCGAGGTCGGCATCCCCTACAGCGACCCGCTGATGGACGGCCCCGTCATCCAGAACGCGGCCACCGTGGCTCTGGCCGGCGGCGTGCGCCTCACCGACATGTTCGACGCCGTGCGGGCCGTCACCGAGGCCGGGGGAGTCGCCGCCCCGATGACGTACTGGAACCCGGTGCTGCGCTACGGCCTCGACCGGTTCGCCACCGACCTCGCCGCAGCTGGTGGAGCCGGACTCATTACGCCCGACCTCACCCCCGACGAGGCCGAGGACTGGCGCGAGACCGCTGCGGCGCACGGCATCGACCCGATCTTCCTCATCGCCCCGAGTAGCAGCGACGAGCGCATCGCCATGACGGCGAATGCCTGTACCGGATTCGTCTACGTCGCGTCGACCATGGGCGTCACCGGTGCTCGCACCAGCGTGGGCGACGGCGCCAAGGTGCTCGTCGACCGCGCGCGCCGGTTGACCGATCGCCCCCTGGCCGTCGGTCTCGGCGTCTCGACGGGTGAGCAGGCCGCCGAGGTCGCCTCGTTCGCCGACGGTGTCATCGTCGGATCGGCGCTGGTCCACTGCCTCGACCCGCAGGAGAACGACAGTGCCAGCGGCAGCAGCAGCCTCGATCGACTCCGCACCCTGACAGCCGAGCTGGCTGCCGGGGTGCGCAAGGCTCGCGCATGAGCACGGACCTCACCGGGGGCTCTAGCCACGCCGACCCCGTCCCGGCGGGGGAGTCGCATCAAGACGGACTCCGACCGTGGATCGGGTTGGTGTGCCGCCTGGTTCTCGGCGGGGCTTTGATCTTTGCCGGTGCCACCAAGGTCGGCTCGCCGTTGGTCGCCGCCAGGGCCGTGCAGGCCTACCAGATCCTGCCGTTCGACCTCGCCGGGTACGTGGGCATCGCCTTGCCGATCATCGAGATCGTCATCGGTGCCCTCCTGATCCTCGGCCTCTTCACCCGCCCGGCCGCCATCGCGGGCACGTTCCTCATGGTCGTGTTCATCGCGGGCATCACCTCCGTGTGGGTCCGCGGCATCAGCATCGACTGCGGCTGTTTCGGTGGTGGCGGCACCGTCGCCCCCGGCGAGACCAAGTACGCCCAGGACATCGCCCGTGACGTCGTCTTCGCCCTCTGTGGCCTCTGGCTGATCCTGCGTCCGCGCACCCGACTCAGTGTCGATCACCTCCTGTCTTCCGAAAGGACCTCCCGATGAGCAGCACCCCGCAGGCGCCCAACGGCCCCAGCGACCCGATCGATCGCGGCAGCCGCCAGGCCAAGATTCAGGCGGCGACGCCCAAGGAGAGCAACCTCAAGGCCGTCCTCGGCATCCTCATCGCGTTGCTCGCGATCGGCGGCATCGCCTGGGCGATCATGGCCGGCATGCCCGACAGTGGCTCGGACACGAAGGCGGGGACGCTGCCCCGTGGCGCGACCTCGCAGGGCGGCGGGATCATGCTCAACGCTACGGACCCGGGCGAGGGAGTGCCTGTCGTCGACATCTACGAGGACTTCCAGTGCCCGGCCTGCCACCTCTTCCACGGCGCCATGGGCGCGTCCGTGGACGAGCTGGCCACCAGCGGCAAGGCCAAGGTCATCGTGCACATGAAGTCCTTCCTCGATGCGGGCCTGAAGAACGACTACTCCCTCAAGGCTGCCAACGTCGCCGCCTGCGCCTCGGACGCTGGACCGGAGCAGTTCATGAAGGTGCGCGACGGCATCATGAACAGTGCGCCGAAGCCCGAGGACGAGGGCAAGGGGTGGCCCGACATGACCTTCTCGCAGCTCGCGCAGGACTCCGGTATCACCGGGGATGCGAAGAAGACCTTCGACAAGTGCGTCGCCGACGGCGCCCACAACGACTACGTCAACGCTGTCGAGGAGCAGAGCGCCCGCGACGGAATCACCGGCACGCCGACCTACCGCATCAACGGCGAAGAGTTCGACCTGCGCAAGGTGGCCGACCCGATGACCGGCGGGCCCCGCGAGGACGCGGGAAAGATCTTCACCGACGCCGTCCTCGCCGCCAAGAAGTGATCTTCGGGTGATCGCCGCCATCCCCAGTCCTGAGCAGGCCGTCTGGTATCTCGGCCCGTTCCCGCTCCGCGCGTATGCCCTGTGCATCCTCGCCGGCATCTGTGTCGCCCTGTGGTGGGGCGGGCGCAGGCTCCAGGCGCGTGGAGGCTCGGAGGACGCGATCTGGGACATCGGTGTCTGGGCCATCCCGTTGGGGATCATCGGCGGTCGCCTGTACCACGTCATCACGTCGCCGGGGCCGTACTTCGGCCCCGGCGGCAACCCCGTCGATGCGCTCAAGATCTGGCATGGCGGCCTGGGAATCTGGGGCGCGGTCGCGCTCGGAGCCCTCGGCGCGTGGATCGGTGCGCGTCGTAGTGGCACGAACTTCCGTGATCTCGCCTCCGCGATCGCGCCGCCGCTCGCCGTGGCGCAGGCGCTCGGTCGGTGGGGCAACTGGTTCAACAACGAGCTGTACGGCGGGCCGACCGACCTGCCCTGGGGGCTGCAGATCCACGCCTGGGACGCCTCCGCCGGCAAGGCGATTCGCGACGCCTCCGGTGAGGCCGTCGTGCTCGGCACCTACCACCCGACGTTCCTCTACGAATCGATCTGGTGCCTGATCATCGCGGGTCTGCTCGTCCTCCTCGAGCGAAAGTGGCACCCCGCTCCGGGGCAGCTCTTCGCCGGGTACCTGATGCTGTACACCCTCGGACGCGGCGTCATCGAGTCGCTGCGCATCGACGAGGCCCAGATCATCCTCGGCCTGCGCCTCAACGTGTGGACGTCCGTGGCCGTCTTCGCCCTGGGCGCTCTGCTGTGGTGGGTGTGGCGGCGCCGCGACCCTGTCCATGTTCACGATGAGAGATCAGCCGCCCAGGTGCGCTAGGTCACACCCCGTGCGCAAAGGGGCCGCCGAGTCCGTCGGCGGAGACTCGCTCCCTGTATGGACATGCCCTGATCTGCATCGATATGCATCCGGCCCCTGCCTGCTGATCCTGGTGGGCAGGGGCCGACCCGATTGTTGTGTCCGACATGCGGGATGGGTGCGGTGCGATCGGTGAGACGCGGGGTTATCGTCACGCCACTGGCCATTGTCGTCCAGCCCCAATCCCCTAGTGTCGGCCCTGGGTCGACCCCTGCTCCGAGGACGGTGACGATGCCTCCTGCGTTCTCAGCGCTGCCCGGCCCCTCCGGTCTTTACGACCCCTCACGTGAACACGACGCCTGTGGTGTGGCCATGGTCGCCACGCTGCGCGGCACCCCCGGGCACGACATCGTGAAGTACGGGCTCCAGGCACTGATCAATCTCGACCACCGTGGTGCCACCGGGGCAGACCCGGCCGTCGGTGACGGCGCCGGCATCCTGCTGCAGATCCCCGACGCCTTCCTCCGCGAGGTCGCCGGTGTCGAGCTGCCGCAAGCGGGTGGTTACGTCGCCGGTACCGCCTACCTTCCTCAGGACCGGGCCGCTGCCGACGAGGTCAAGGACAAGATCGCTGCTCTCGCCGTCGAAGAGGGCCTGCAGGTCCTCGGCTGGCGCGAGGTGCCCGTGGACACGACGGGGATCGGCCAGGCCGCAGTCGACGTCATGCCCATCTTCGAGCAGGTCTTCCTCACTCCGACCGAGGACGGCATGCACGGACTCCCCCTCGAGCGGGCGGCGTTCTGCCTGCGCAAGCGCGCCGAGCGTGACCTCGAGGTCTACTTCCCGTCGCTGTCGTCGCGCACGATGGTCTACAAGGGCATGTTGACGCCCGTGCAGTTGACCTCGTTCTACCCCGACCTCTCGGACGAGCGGATGACGAGTGAGCTGGCGCTGGTCCACTCGCGCTTCTCCACCAACACGTTCCCCACGTGGACCCTCGCGCACCCCTTCCGTCTCATCGCGCACAACGGCGAGATCAACACGGTCAAGGGCAACCGCAACTGGATGCGCGCCCGCGAGTCTCTGCTCAAGAGCGACCTGCTCGGCGGCGACCTGGAGCGCCTGTTCCCCATCTGCACCCCGGGTGCGTCGGACTCGGCCAGCTTCGACGAGGTGCTCGAGCTGCTGCACCTCGGCGGCCGCTCCCTCCCGCACGCCGTGTTGATGATGATCCCGGAGGCCTGGGAGAAGCACGAGGAGATGGACACCGCTCGCCGGGCGTTCTACGAGTACCACTCGATGTTCATGGAGCCGTGGGACGGCCCCGCCAACGTCGCGTTCTCCGACGGCCGGCTCGTCGGCGCGGTCCTCGACCGCAACGGCCTGCGCCCCGGTCGATACTGGGTCACCGAGGACGGTCTCGTCGTTCTCGGTTCTGAGGCCGGCGTGCTCCCCATCGACGCGAGCAAGGTCAAGCAGCGTGGGCGGCTCAAGCCCGGTCGCATGTTCCTCGTCGACACCGACGCGGGTCGCATCGTCGGCGACGACGAGGTCAAGGCGGCTCTGGCCGCCGAGCACCCGTACGAGCAGTGGGTCTCAGAGGGCGTCGTCCGTCTGGCCGACCTGCCCGAGCGCGAGCACATCCTGCACACTCCGAGCTCGGTGGCGCGTCGTCAGCAGACGTTCGGCTACACCCAGGAGGAGCTGCGGCTCATCCTCGCGCCGATGGCCCGCACCGGCGGTGAAGCGCTCGGCTCGATGGGCACCGACACCCCGGTCGCCGTGCTCTCGGAGCGTCCTCGCCTGCTGTTCGACTACTTCACGCAGCTGTTCGCGCAGGTCACCAACCCGCCGCTCGACGCGATCCGCGAAGAGCTCGTCACGTCGCTGGGCTCCTCGCTCGGACCGGAGGGCAACCTCCTCGAGCCCGGCCCGGAGCACGCACACCAGATCACCGTGCCGTTCCCCGTCATCGACAACGACGACCTCGCCAAGATCGTCCACATCGACGAGGACGTCTTCGGCGAGGTGCAGGGCGAGCGACGCACGGTCGTCGTCAAGGGTCTGTACGACGTCGCCGGGGGAGCGCCGGCGATGCGCCGCCGCCTCGAGATGATCTTCCAGGAGGTCTCCCTCGCGATCAGCCGCGGCGCGAAGTTCATCGTCCTCTCCGACCGCGACTCCGGTCCCGACCAGGCGCCGATCCCCTCGCTGCTGCTCACCGCGGCCGTGCACCACCACCTCGTGCGCGAGAAGACCCGCACCGACGTCGGTCTCATCATCGAGTCCGGTGACGTGCGCGAGGTCCACCACGTCGCCCTCCTCATCGGGTACGGCGCGGCCGTCGTCAACCCCTACCTCGCGATGGAGTCCGTCGAGGACCTCGTGCGCCGCGGCGGACTGCCCGGCGTCACCGCCGAGGACGCGGTGCACAACCTCATCAAGGCGCTCGGCAAGGGCGTGCTCAAGGTGATGTCGAAGATGGGCATCAGCACGGTCGACTCCTACCGCGGTGCGCAGGTGTTCGAGTGCATCGGCCTCTCCCAGGAGGTCGTGAACGACTACTTCACCGGCACGACGACGCAGCTCGGGGGAGTGGGCCTCGACGTCATCGCCGCCGAGGTGGCCGCACGGCACGCCATCGCCTACCCCAAGGACGGCATCTCGCCCTCGCACCGGGTTCTGCCCGTCGGTGGCGAATACCAGTGGCGCCGTGAGGGCGAGCCGCACCTGTTCGACCCCGAGACGGTGTTCCGCCTGCAGCACGCGACGCGCGCCAAGCGGTACGACATCTTCAAGCAGTACACCGGGCGCATCGACGACCAGAGCCGCCGCCTCATGACGCTGCGTGGCCTGTTCTCCTTCAAGGAGGGTCAGCGTCCGCCGGTGCCGATCGAGGAGGTCGAACCGGTCTCCGAGATTGTCAAGCGGTTCAGCACGGGCGCCATGAGCTACGGCTCGATCAGCAAGGAGGCGCACGAGACCCTTGCCATCGCGATGAACCGCCTCGGCGGCAAGTCCAACACCGGTGAGGGCGGCGAGGACCGCGACCGTCTGCTCGACCCCGAGCGGCGCAGCGCGATCAAGCAGGTCGCCTCGGGTCGCTTCGGCGTCACGAGCCTGTACCTCACGCACGCCGACGACATCCAGATCAAGATGGCGCAGGGAGCCAAGCCCGGTGAGGGCGGCCAGCTCCCCGGCGGCAAGGTGTACCCGTGGGTCGCGACGACCCGGCACAGCACGCCGGGCGTGGGTCTCATCAGCCCGCCGCCGCACCACGACATCTACTCGATCGAGGACCTCGCCCAGCTGATCCACGACCTCAAGAACGCCAACCCGAGCGCGCGGATCCACGTCAAGCTCGTCTCCGAGGTCGGCGTCGGAACGGTCGCGGCGGGTGTCAGCAAGGCTCACGCCGACGTCGTTCTCGTCTCGGGTCACGACGGTGGCACCGGTGCCTCCCCGCTGACGTCGCTCAAGCACGCGGGCGCACCGTGGGAGCTCGGTCTCGCCGAGACCCAGCAGACCCTCGTGCTCAACCGCCTGCGCGACCGCATCGTCGTGCAGACCGACGGCCAGCTCAAGACCGGTCGTGACGTCGTCATCGCCGCCCTGCTCGGCGCCGAGGAGTACGGCTTCGCCACCGCACCGCTCGTCGTCTCGGGCTGCGTCATGATGCGCGTCTGCCACCAGGACACGTGCCCCGTCGGTATCGCCACGCAGAACCCCGAGCTGCGCGAGCGGTTCACGGGTAAGCCGGAGTTTGTCGAGACCTTCTTCGAGTACATCGCCGAGGAGGTGCGCGAGCACCTCGCAGCGCTCGGCTTCCGCACGCTGCAGGAGGCCATCGGACAGACGAGCATCATCGAGACCCGCGAGGCCGTCGAGTACTGGAAGGCGTCCGGACTCGACCTGGCGCCGCTGCTCATGGAGGCCGTGCCGGAGGACGACACGACGCGGTACTGCTCCCAGGGGCAGGACCACTCGCTCGGCAAGGCGCTCGACGTCGACCTCATCGCCCAGGCCCGCTCGGCCATCGACGGGGGAGAGGCAGTCCGCTTCGAGGCGCAGATCTGCAACGTCAACCGCACCGTCGGCACGATGCTCGGCCACGAGGTGACGCTCGCCCACCCGGACGGGCTGCCCACCGACCACATCACCGTCGACCTCTTCGGCGAGGCGGGCCAAAGCTTCGGCGCGTTCGTCCCCGCAGGCGTCACATTGCGCCTGCACGGAGAGGCCAACGACTACGTCGGCAAGGGACTCTCCGGCGGTCGCATCATCGTCCGCCCCGCGCCCGGATCGCCCATCGCGGCCGAGGCCAACGTCATCGCCGGCAACGTCGTCGCGTACGGCGCCACCAGCGGTGAGCTGTTCCTGCGTGGTCAGGCCGGTGAGCGGTTCTGCGTGCGCAACTCTGGCGCCACCGCCGTCGTCGAAGGCGTGGGCGACCACGGCTGCGAGTACATGACCGGAGGACGCGTGCTCGTCCTCGGTGCCGTGGGGCGCAACTTCGGCGCAGGCATGTCCGGTGGTTTCGCCTACGTGCTCGACCTCGAGCGCCGCCGCGTCAACCCCGAATTCGTCGATGTCGTGCCGCTGCGCGACCACGACGAGCCCGTGGTCAAGGACCTCCTCGCCCGCCACGGCGAGGAGACCGGGTCGGCCGTCGCCGCCGGACTCCTCGCCGACTGGGACGCGGCACGAGCCCGGTTCTCGACCGTCGTCCCCCGCGCCTACCAGCGCGTCCTCGACATCCGCGACGAGGCGGAGTCACAAGGCCTTTCCCTCGAATCCCCGCAGGTGTGGGACCGCATCATGGAGGTGACCCGTGGCTGATCCCCAGGGCTTTCTCAAGATCCGCGAACGTGGACTGCCGGCTCGCCGGCCCGTTCCGGTCCGTATCAAGGACTGGAAGGAGGTCTACGAGGAGCAGCAGGCCGGTCAGCTCAGCCAGCAGGCAGGGCGCTGCATGGACTGCGGAATCCCCTTCTGCCACAACGGCTGCCCGCTGGGCAACCTCATCCCCGAGTGGAACACCTTCACCTGGAACGAGCGGTGGCCCGAGGCCATCGAACGCCTGCACGCGACCAACAATTTTCCGGAGTTCACCGGCCGGTTGTGCCCGGCGCCGTGCGAGTCGGCGTGTGTGCTCGGCATCAACCAGCCGGCGGTGACGATCAAGCAGATCGAGGTCGGCATCATCGAGAAGGCGTTCGACCTCGGTCGCGTCGAGCCGGTCATCCCGGAGCGTCTCTCGGGTCGCACCGTGGCCGTCATCGGCTCGGGGCCCGCGGGTCTGGCTGCCGCGCAGCAGTTGACGCGCGCCGGTCACACCGTGGCCGTCTTCGAGCGGGCCGACAAGGCGGGCGGCCTCATGCGGTACGGCATCCCCGAGTTCAAGATGGAGAAGTCGGTCCTCGACCGGCGCCTCGCGCAGATGCGCGCCGAGGGCACCCGATTCCGCACCGGCGTCGAGATCGGCAAGGACCTCACCGCCGAGGACCTCCGTCGTCGCTACGACGCGGTCGTCCTCGCCATCGGCGCCACGGTTCCGCGTGATTTGCCCGTCCCCGGGCGCGAGCTCTCCGGCATCCACCAGGCCATGGAGTTCCTCCCGCAGGCCAACCGTGTCGCGCTCGGTCAGGCCGTGCCCGACCAGATCACCGCTGCCGGCAAGGACGTCGTCGTCATCGGTGGCGGCGACACGGGCGCGGACTGCATCGGTACCTCGCACCGTCAGGGAGCCCGCTCCGTGACGAGCCTCGAGATCATGCCTATGCCGGGGGAGGAGCGCTCGGCTGCGCACCCGTGGCCGATGTACCCCGTGCTCTACCGCGTGGCGAGCGCTCACGAGGAGGGTGGCGACCGGGTGTACTCGGTCAACACCAAGGAGTTCCTCGGCGAGGACGGCCACGTCTCGGGTCTGCGCCTCGTCGAGGTGACGTTCGAGGACGGCCGCCCGGTCGAGGTCGAGGGGTCGGAGCGGATCATCCCCGCGCAGCTCGTGCTGCTCGCCATGGGCTTCCTCGGCCCGCAGGGCGGCGGCCTCGTCGACCAGCTCGGTGTCGAGCGGGACGCGCGGTCCAACATCGTGCGCGACGAGTCGTTCATGACGAGCGTCCCCGGCGTGTTCGTCGCCGGTGACGCGGGGCGCGGCCAGTCGCTCATCGTGTGGGCCATCGCCGAGGGGCGATCCGCCGCTGCGGGGGTCGATGCGTGGCTCTCGGGACAGTCCAACCTGCCCCGCCCGATTGCGCCGACGGACAGGCCGCTGATGGTCTGAGCGAGCGGCAGGCATCGCCGAATGCCTGCTCTTCGCGCAACATTCACGAACTCGACCCCCCGACACCGGTCCATCCGGTTCGGGGGGTCGGTGCTTCCCCCCGTAACATGGGGATATGCGTCGCGCGAAGATCGTCAGCACCCTGGGTCCGGCCGTCAACTCCAAGGAGGACATCCAGCGCCTCATCGAGGCGGGGGTGGATGTCGCCCGGATCAACCGTTCTCACGGCTCACACGAGGAGCACGAGCAGCAGATCAAGTGGGTCCACGAGGGTGCAGCCGCATCCGGTCGGGCCGTCGCCGTGCTCGTGGACCTGCAGGGCCCCAAGATCCGCACCGGGCGTTTCTCCGGCGGTCCGGTCCACCTCTCCGTCGGTGACACGTTCACCATCACCACCGACGACATCGACGGTGACCAGGAGCGCGTCTCCACCACGTTCAAGGGCCTGCCCGGCGATGTCCGCCCCGGCGACGCCCTCCTGATCGACGACGGCAAGATCTCGCTGAAGGCCACGGCCGTCACCGACACCGACGTCACCTGCACCGTCCTCGAGGGCGGCACGGTCAGCAACAACAAGGGCATCAACCTGCCCGGAGTCGCCGTCAGCGTGCCGGCCCTGTCCGAGAAGGACGAGGAGGACCTGCGCTGGGCCCTGCGCGTCGGCGCCGACTGGATCGCGCTGTCGTTCGTACGTGACGCCGCCGACATCACCCGCGTGCACGAGATCATGGCCGAGGTCGGGCTCATGCGTCCGGTCATCGCCAAGATCGAGAAGCCGCAGGCCGTGGCCAACCTCGAGGAGATCGTCCGGGCCTTCGACGGCATCATGGTCGCCCGCGGTGACCTCGGTGTCGAGATGCCCCTCGAAGAGGTGCCGCTGGTGCAAAAGCGTGCGGTCGAGCTCGCCCGTCGCGACGCCAAGCCCGTCATCGTCGCCACCCAGGTGCTGGAGTCGATGATCGAGAACTCGCGCCCCACCCGCGCCGAGGCCTCCGACTGCGCCAACGCCGTCCTCGACGGTGCCGACGCCATCATGCTCTCGGGTGAGACCAGCGTCGGTGCGTGGCCGATCATCGCTGTACAGACGATGGCCCGCATCATCGAGAACACCGAGGACCACGGCCTGGGCCGTATCGCCCCCCTGGGCACGATCCCCAGCACCACCGGTGGCGCCGTCACCAAGGCCGCAGCCGAGATCGGCGAGTACCTGCACGCCAAGTACCTCGTCACGTTCACCACGTCGGGAGACTCGGCGCGGCGCATGTCGCGCGTGCGTCCGCGTCTGCCCATGCTCGCCTTCACGCAGAAGCCCCACACCCGTCGCCGTCTGGCTCTGACCTGGGGCATCACCGCCTTCCTGGCGCCCGAGATGGAAGACACGAGCGCCATGGTCGGGGCCGTCGACCGCACGTTGCTCGAGCAGGGACGCTGCACGCACGGCGACACAATCGTCGTCGTCGCCGGTCGTCCTCATGGTGTCTCCGGCTCGACCAACGCACTGCAGGTTCACCGCGTGGGCGGCCTCGCCGACTGAGCAGCGGGCGCCGTCCGGTGTGGCGGAGTGTCGGGGCGGTTCGAGGGCCCCGAGCGCACCGCTACACTGGACGCCGCACCTCCTCGCCGGGATGGTGGAATGGCAGACACGGAGCACTCAAAATGCTCTGGCCGAAAGGTCGTGCGGGTTCAAGTCCCGCTCCCGGCACCACACCTCTCATGTTGAGCGACCTACGGACGCAGGCGCTTTCGTCCCACCCTGTGATCTGTTGCGCATAACGCCACCTCGGTGTTCGCCCGGCGATCTTCACCTCGTATTCTTCTCGGGTGACTTCAACGGAGAACGACGCAGCCCCGGAGGCCAACGACAGCGCCATTGACACCGGCAGCGACACCACCAACGGCGACGTGGTCGACGACCAGCGCCTACGCATCGTCATCGCCGAGGACGAGGCCCTCATCCGCCTCGACCTGGCCGAGATGCTGGAGGAGGCGGGTTACGAGGTCGTCGCGCAGGCGAGCAACGGTGTTCAGGCCGTCGAGGCCATTCGTGAGCACCGCCCCGATCTGGCGATCATGGACATCAAGATGCCCGAGCTCGACGGCATCAGCGCTGCTGCCACGGTGGGCGAGGAGAAGATCGCCCCGGTCGTCATGCTCACGGCGTTCAGCGACAAGGACCTCGTCGAGCGTGCCCGCGACGCCGGCGTCATGGCCTACGTCGTCAAGCCGTTCACGATCGACGACCTCCGCCCGGCCATCGCCATCGCCCGCTCCCGCTGGGTCGAGTGGCAGGCCCTGACGGCCGAGATCGCCGACCTCTCCGACCGCCTCGAGACCCGCAAGGCCGTCGACCGCGCCAAGGGCATCCTCATGAAGCAACTCAAGCTCAGCGAGCAGGACGCCTTCCGCTGGATCCAGAAGACGGCGATGGACCGCCGCCTGGGCATGCGCGAGGTCGCCGACGCCGTCATCACCGGTCTGCCGCAGAAGTGATCGACCTGGTCGCGGCTCTCAGCGCAGTGCGGTGAGAGCCGCGGTCAGCAGCGGTGCCACGATCAGGGCCGGCAGCAGGTCGCCCACGCGGATCTGACGAATGTCGAGCAGCCGGAACGCGATTCCGACGAGCATCAACCCGCCGGTGGCCGTCAGTGCCATGATCTGCGCCTCCGGCATGACCGCGCCCAGCAGCATGCCGATGAGGGTGAGGCTGCCCTGGATGACGAGGATCGACACGGCCGAGAACAGCACGCCGAGTCCGAACGTCGACCCGAACGCGATAGCGGCGAAGAAGTCGAGTGCGGACTTGACCGCGAGCTGATCGATGCCGCGCCCCAGCCCGTCGTTGAGCGAGCCGAGGATCGTCAACGGGCCGACGCAGAACAACAGCGTGGCAGTCAGCCAGCCCTCCACGAACCGCTCTTTGGCCGCTGCAGTTGCCTCCGACGCGTCCGCGGTGTCGGCCTGACCGGTGGCAGCATCGCCCCCGCGAGAGGGTCGACGAAGCCGATCCTGCAACGTGCTGACCAGGGATTCCAGGCGGTCCTCGATGCGCAGGGTCGAGCCGATGATGCCGCCGATGAGCAGGCTCCCGAGAACGATGAGGACCGGTGCGGAAGAGCCCACCGCAGCCGACAACGCGGGGTCGGTCACGGACATGACCGACAACCCGGCCATGAGGAGCGTCACCAAACCGAGGCAGTCCGTGACGATCTTCTTCGTCCGCTCCGGCAGCCGATGACCGGCGGCCATGCCGAGCAGAGCCCCGGCGATCACGGCAACCGTGTTGATCAGGGTGCCGAAGCCGGGAAAGAGGGAATCCATGGCGCCACCCTAGGAGGCGGAGGAGCCACGGAGAGGCGTCGGTCGTTCTGTGAAACAACCACTTGGAACCGTTGCGTACCCGCCGCTTCCAGGACGGTCGACCGACCTCTATGCTCTAAGGGTCCGTCCCGCTTCCCCTGAACCGATGGCCTCGCCGGTGTTGCCGGCCACGACCACCGAAACGGCGGGACTTCATCGTCATTCCCCCCTCAGAGGTGACCAGCGTGGTTCGTCTCCAGCCTTCCGTGGTCCCCATGTCCGCCGACGACGTCTGCACCGTCGGCCAGATGTGGGTGCAGCGTCGTACAGAGATCGGCCCGTCGGCCGAATCGGCCCGTCGGGCGGTGGAAGAAGGTCGTTTCGCCGAGGCCGTCGGCCGCGAACATACGGTCGTACTCATGACGGTACTCGACGGCGCTCCCGCCGGATACGTGTGGCTCTCCCTGCAGCCCATGGCCGCCCAGTTCGACCTGCCCACTCTCGCCATCGAGGACCTCTATGTGCTGCCCGAGGTTCGCGGCCAAGGTGTCGCACGTGCGTTGTTGACCTCCACCGCGGCCTACGCGCAGAAGCGGGGCGTGGACCACATCGGGTGCGCTCTGCCCACGCAGGCCAAGGACTCACACCGCAGCCTGGCGCGTCTCGGTTTCGCGGCCGTGGTCACCAGGCGCGTCGCGCAGACCGGCCCGCTGCTGCGCCGGCTCCGCGGCTCCGAGTCTCGCAGCGGGGGCGTCGACCAGCTGCTGCTGCAGCGTCGCCGGCGAGCACAGTGCA
>DAMDJY010000075.1:0-17081 GCA_032100225.1 Mobilicoccus sp. | reverse complement strand
ACAATCATTAGGAGAGGGTGCCCCGCATTGCGGGGCACCCTCTTCTGCATGCCCTCAAGGTGTGAACTCCTCGGGTTGCAGCACCGGCCAGTGTCGAGTTCGGCATGATGTGACGGCACGCACGCAACCTGATGGCCGTCGGGTGCGTCGAAGCTGCAGTGGCGTCCTAGGGTGGAGTCAAGACAGCGCCGTTCGAAAGGGCTCATCGTGACCACCCAGGATCTTCTCTCCCTCAGCTCCGGAGACGTACTCACCTCCCTCGACGGGGGAGTGCTCACCATGACGATGAACCGTCCCGATTCCCTCAACGCGCTGCCTGCGTCGGTGTTCGTGACAATGGAGAACGTCATCCGTGAGGCGACCCGCAGCGGCGCAGCTCGCGTCCTCGTCATCCGCGGCGCCGGTAAGGGGTTCTGCTCCGGGGCAGACCTCGACCCCGACGCCCCGCCGTCGCCCGACACCCTCGACGCCGGCGCAGCCTTCGTCACCGCGGTCCGCAACTTTCCCTACCCGGTCGTCAGCGTCGTCCACGGGCCGTGCGCCGGCATCGGTGTCTCCATCGCACTCGCCGCCGACCTCGTCGTCGCATCTGAGAAGGCGTTCTTCCTCCTGGCGTTCGCCAACATCGGTCTCATGCCCGACGGCGGTGCCACGGCCCTGGTGGCAGCGTCCGTCGGTCGCGCGCGGGCTATGCGAATGTCGCTCCTGGGGGAACGGGCCTACGGCGCCGACGCTCTCCAGTGGGGCCTCATCACCCACCTCGCTTCCCCCGAGACGCTCGAGGACGAGGTCTCCACTGTCGTCGCCAAGCTCGCGTCCGGGCCCTCGCTCGCCTACGGCAAAACCAAGGCAGCGATCAACGACATGACGCTCGGCGGCCTCTACGAGGCGTTCCAGCGCGAACGCTACGGGCAGACCGACCTCATGCAGAGTGCCGACTTCGTCGAAGGCGTGGCCGCGTTCCGTGAGCGTCGCACCGCGGAGTTCACCGGGCGCTGACCGGCGTCAACGACAACAACACGAGACCGCCACCACACGTCACAGTGCGGTGGCGGTCTTGTTGTGTTGAGAGGGAGAGCGTCTCAGCGAGAGACGCGGTCACTCGGTGAGGCGTGATGACTCAGTCGCGCAGGTCGTGCCAGGGAATGTCGAGTTCGTGCAGCATCTCGCGGAGCAGGGGGAGGCTCACGCCGACGACGTTGTGGTGGTCTCCCTGGAGGCTCGTGACATAGGGGCCGCCGATGCCGTCGATGGTGAACGCGCCGGCAGCGGCGAGCGGCTCTCCGGTGGCGACGTAGGCGTCGATCTCGTCGTCGCTGAGTTCCGCGAACTCCACCATCGTGGAGGCGACAGCGCCGAGGGTGGCGCCCGTTCCGTCGTCTCGGGTGTCGATGATCC
This sequence comes from Mobilicoccus sp., assembly GCA_032100225.1. Taxonomy (GTDB): domain Bacteria; phylum Actinomycetota; class Actinomycetes; order Actinomycetales; family Dermatophilaceae; genus Mobilicoccus. Next base: position 15,683 of record DAMDJY010000075.1, on the reverse strand, counting down.
AATGACCCGTGTGCAGGGTGCCGGTGTTGCCGGACATCATGCGCCACCGTGCCTTCGCCTCGTCGGGATCCGCGGGCTTGCCGTAGGTGCGTCCATCCAGGTCGAGCACGCTGTCACACCCCAGCACGATCCCCTCCCAGTCCTCGTCCTCGAGGATCGGCGCGACGTCCTCGCACTTGGCGCGAGCCAGGAGGAGAGCGACGTCCTCGCTGACGAGCTCACCGAAGCGGGCGGTCGCCTCCTGGACGGCAGCGTCCTCGTCGACAGAGGAGACCCGCACGAGGGGCTCGACGCCGGCGCGGCGCAGGGTCGTCAGGCGAGCGGGTGAGGCGGATGCGAGGCACAGCGAGATGTTCGGCACGACGGCCACCCTACCCAGCTGTGCCCTGGCCGACGTACCCGCGCAGTGTCAGCGTGCGACGAGTGCCCGGCGGAGGGTGTCGAGTCCGCGAGAGCCGAGGTCGAGGGCACGTCGGTGGAAGTCCGGCAGGGAGAAGGAATCCCCTTCGGCCTGGGCGACCTCGTCGCGGATCTGCATCCAGAGGCGTTCGCCGATCTTGTACGACGGGGCTTGCCCGGGCCAGCCGAGGTAGCGGTCGAGTTCGAAGCGCAGCGTCGACTCCTCGAGGGCGACGTGCGAGCGGAGGAAGGTCCACGCCTTCTCCGCATCCCAGATGCCGCCACCCACAGATACGGGTGCGCCGAGCTCGCAGTGCACCCCGATGTCGGCGACCACGCGGGCGGCACGCAGCGCCTGGCCGTCGAGCATTCCCAGGTAGTCGGCGTCGTCGGACAGGTAGCCGAGATCGGCCATGAGCCGCTCGGCGTACAGCGCCCAGCCTTCGCCGTGACCCGACACCCAGCACATGTGCCTGCGCCAGCGGTTGAGCAGCTCGGCACGAGCGGCGGTCTGCCCGATCTGAAGGTGATGCCCGGGCACGCCCTCGTGGTAGACCGTCGTCAGCTCACGCCACGTGCTGAAGCGGGTGACGCCCTTGGGTACGGACCACCACATGCGACCGGGGCGCGAGAAGTCTTCTCGGGCCGGTGTAGTAGATGCCGCCGGTGGTCGACGGGGCGATCCGGCACTCGATGCGCCGCACGGGCTCGGGGATGTCGAAGTGGCTGCCGGAGAGCTCGGCGACGGCCTCGTCGGCGCGGCCCTGCATCCAGGTACGCAGCGCGTCGGTGCCCTCGATGGCGTAGCGGGGATCCGCGTCGAGGTGGGCAAAGACCTCCGGCATCGTGGCTCCGGGAAGGATCCGGGCTCCGACGGCGGACATCTCGGCCTGGATGCGCTCCAGCTCCGCCAGTCCCCAGGCGTAGGTCTCCTCGACGTCGATGTCGGTGCCGAGAAAACGGCGTGAGTACATCTCGTACTCGTCGCGGCCCACGGCGTCGATCGTTCCGGCGCGGGGGAGGATGTCGGCGACGAGCCACATTCGTGCCTCTCCGTACCCTCGGACCGCGGCGGCGATGCCGTCATCGAGCTGCTGCGCGGCAGCTGGTGATGCATCACGGCCCTGCTTCGCGAGCTGCGCGAGGGTGCCGTCGGGCGCGACGAGGTCGTCGATCTGCGTGAGGACGCCCTCGACCTGGCGGCGAGACGCGACGAGTCCCTGAGCTGCGGCGTGGGTCAACGACGCGTGCCATTCCTGCATCGCCTGCGGAACAGCGCCGAGGTAGGCGCCGATGGCAGCCCAGTCGTCGTCGGTATCGGTGGGCAGGAGGTCGAGCGTGTCGCGCACGAACTGCAGCGGCGACTCGATGACGTTGAGGCTCATCGCGTCGAGCCCGGCCTGATGGATCGCCTCCTCGATGCCGAGGCGCTCCTGCATCGTGTCCTTGGTGACGGCGTCGATGTCGTCGACCGGGGCGATGGGGCCACGTCACCACAGACGGCAAGGGGCCGATCCGGGTGGATCGGCCCCTCGCGTCGTGCTGGGTTCTGCGTGACGTGCTGCGTGGTGCGGTCAGCGACGACCCCAGCCGGCGCCGGGCACAGTGGCTCGGTTGAAGCGGCGCGAGGGACGGGCCCATCCGCGACGCAGGTTGGGCTCGCTCTCGCCCGCGTCGGAACTCATCGCGGCGAGGAGGACGGTCACAGCGGCGACCTCCTCCGCGTTGGGGTTGCCGCGCGTGACGGTGATGACGGGCGCAGCTGGCGTCTCGTCCGTGTCGGCCTGCGTGGCCTCGGTGGTGTCGTTCGTCATCGGGACTCCTTTGTCGCCGGCGTCACAGCGGGATGTTGCCGTGCTTCTTCTCGGGCATCTTGGCGTGCTTGGTGCGCAGGGCACGCAGCGCGCGGACGACCTGGCCGCGGGTCTCCGAGGGCGGGATGACGGCGTCGATGTAGCCGCGCTCGGCCGCGATGTACGGGTTCGCGAGGGTGGTCTCGTACTCCTCGATGAACTTGGCGCGGGCCGCGTCGACGTCGCCGCCTTCGTCGATGACCTTCTGAATCTGCTTGCGGTACAGGATGTTGACGGCACCCTGAGCACCCATGACCGCGATCTGCGCGGTGGGCCACGCCAGGTTGATGTCGGCACCGAGGTGCTTGGAGCCCATGACGTCGTACGCGCCGCCGTAGGCCTTGCGCGTGATGACGGTGACGAGCGGGACGGTGGCCTCGGCGTAGGCGTAGATCAGCTTGGCGCCGCGGCGGATGATGCCGTTCCACTCCTGGTCGGTGCCGGGGAGGAAGCCCGGGACGTCGACGAACGTGAGCACCGGGATGTGGAACGCGTCGCAGGTGCGCACGAACCGGGCGGCCTTCTCGGAGGCGTCGATGTCGAGGGTGCCCGCGAACTGCATGGGCTGGTTGGCGACGATGCCGACGCTGCGGCCCTCGACCCGGCCGAAGCCACAGATGATGTTGGGTGCGAACAGGGCGTGGACCTCGGTGAACGCGCCGTCGTCGACGACCGTCTCGATGATCGTGTGCATGTCGTAGGGCGTGTTGGGGGAGTCGGGCACGAAGGTGTCGAGCGCCTCGTCCTCCTCCGTCGTCTCCGGCAGCTCCTCGAACTCGAAGACCGAGGCCTCCTCGAGGTTGTTCTGCGGCAGGTAGGAGAGCAGTTCGCGCACGTACTCGATCGCGTCGTCCTCGTCCTCGCCCATGTAATGCGCGACGCCGGACTTGGTGTTGTGGCTGCGCGCGCCGCCGAGGTCCTCGAACGCGACGTCCTCGCCGGTGACGGTCTTGATGACGTCGGGGCCGGTGATGAACATGTGGGAGGTCTGGTCGACCATGACGATGAAATCGGTGATCGCGGGGGAGTAGACGGCGCCACCGGCGCACGGGCCCATGATCAGGGAGATCTGGGGGATGACGCCCGAGGCCATGACGTTGCGCTTGAAGATCTCGCCGTAGAGGCCCAGGGAGGCGACGCCCTCCTGGATACGGGCGCCACCGGAGTCGTTGATGCCGACGACGGGGCAGCCGATCTTCATCGCGAGGTCCATGACCTTGACGATCTTCTCGCCGAAGACCTCGCCCAGGGATCCGCCGAAGACGGTGAAGTCCTGCGCGAAGACGCACACGGGGCGGCCTTCGACGGTGCCGTAGCCGGTGACGACTCCGTCACCGTAGGGGCGGTTCTTCTCCTGACCGAAGTTGATGGATCGGTGCCGCGCGAGGCCGTCGAGTTCGACGAAGCTGTCCTCGTCGAGGAGCTGCTCGATGCGCTCGCGGGCGGTCTTCTTGCCCTTGGCATGCTGCTTTTCCACGGCGCGGGCGGATCCGGCGTGGACCGCGTCGTCGTTGCGGCGGCGCCAGTCGGCGAGGCGGCCGGCTGTGGTGCGCATGTCGTGGCTGGTCTCGGTGCCCGCGGCGGTGTCGGTGGTGTTCACGGCGTCACTCATATCGGCAGCCTAGCCTTGCGACTATGCCTGAAAGCCTTCTCGCGCCTGTGCTCGTCGACACTCTTCTGCAACCGGCCGGCCAGTGGGTGCGGGTCGACGTGCTGGAGGCCCTCGACTCGACCAACGCGCACTCCCTGGCCGAGCCGACCCCCTGGCGGTTGGTGGTGGCCGAGCAGCAGAACGCGGGGCGTGGCAGGCACGCCCGGGTGTGGGTCTCCCCGCCCGGCGCCTCGGTGTCGATGACGATGACCGTGCCGCTGCCGCCGCATCCCGAGGAGTGGGGCTGGATTCCGTTGGTCACGGGGTTGGCCGTGCGGGATGCCTTGGCCGCGACGGGTGCAGTCGACGTGGCGTTGAAGTGGCCTAACGACGTCCTCGTCCGAGCTGCGGACCGCCCGGATCGCGAACTGCGCAAGGTCTGCGGCATCCTCTGCGAGAGCACGGGGGAGGTCGTGGCCGTGGGGATCGGCGTCAACACCTCCGTTCCCGAGGCAGACCTTCCGGTGCCCACCGCGACGTCGCTGCACCTCGAAGGGTTCGTCGCCCCGGATGCGCGCGAGCAGGTGATCATCAGAATCGCACAGGCGTTCATCACCCGGTTCGCGGCGTTGGCCGCCGGGGGAGACCAGGTCGAGCAGGTGAGATCGGCCTATCGCCAGGCGTGTTCGACCATCGGGCTCGACGTGCGGATCCACGCGCCGGGTGACGTGATCGTGGCGGGCCGCGCGGTCGATGTCGACAGCGAAGGCCGTCTGGTCATCGACTCCGACGGAGGCCGGCAGGCCTATGCTGCCGGTGACGTGGTTCACGTGCGGCCGGACGAAGCGGCATCATGACCGTATGAGCAGCGACGCGTCCGACGCCCCCCATGAGGAGCGCGACGCCACCGAGCCGCTGTTCGGAACACCGCGCACGATGGGCCGGCTCGAGGTCAGCGAGGCTGCGGGGGTGCCGTTCGACGAGGCGCGCCGCTACTGGCACGCGCTCGGATTTCCGGCCGTGCGGCGGGATCAGCCTCAGTTCACCGAAGCGGATGTCGAGGCGCTGCGGCACGTCGTCCAGATGACCCGTCGCGGCCGCATGGACGACGAACTCGCGTTGTCGATGGCACGCGCGATCGGGCGCACGGCCGATCGTCTCGCCGCGTGGCAGTCGAGTCTTCTGCTCGACGTCGAGCTGACCGACCAGGGCGCGCCCGACGAACTCGTCAAGGACATCGAGGCGCGCATGCACGAGCCGCTCGGCTCGGGTGTCGCCGGTGACAGCCGCGACGACGCCCACGCCGCGCACCTCGCCGCCCAGCGCCTCGTGGAGTTGGCCGACGAACTCGAACCACTCATGGTCTACGCCTGGCGTCGGCACCTCTCGGCAGCGGTCAACCGGTTGTTCTCCGAGGGTCGCAGTGAGCGCGGGGGAACCTGGCGCACAGTCGGATTCGCCGACATGGTCGGGTTCACCACCCTGGTGACCACGCTCTCGGAACAGCAGCTCGGGCGACTCATCGCGCGGTTCGAAGAAATCGCCGGAGACGTGGTGACGGCTCATGCCGGGCGCGTCGTCAAGACGGTCGGGGACGAGGTGCTCTTCACGGCCGACACCGCCCAGGCAGGGACGGCGATCGGCGTCGAACTCGTGCGCGTCATGTCGGAGGACCCCTCGATGCCGCGCCTGCGCGTCGGCGTCGCATCGGGCAGCACCGTCGATCACCTCGGCGATCTGTTCGGCACCACGGTCAATCGCGCGAGCCGCATCACCGAGGTGACCCGCCCGGATGCTGTCGTCGTCGACGATTCCACCGCCGCTGAGCTGGGCGAACATCCGACGTGGAGGCTGAAACCACTCGAGCCCCGACCCCTGCGTGGTCTCGGCGTCACCGGCATGTGGGTGGTCCGCGACCGCGGTTGACCCCCGCGCACGGCCTCCGCAGGGCAGCATGGGGGAGGCGACTGCATGCGCGTCCGCGCGCGGGCGTTCGTCGTGTCCCGGCAGGGTCCGCCCGTCGGGCACAGGAGTTTTCGGTGAGCAACCAGGAGGTTTCGGTGAGCGAGCACATGGTGAGGATCGAGCGTCACGGCGAGTCCGGGGGCGTGGCCGAGTTGGTGCTCGACCGCCCGCAGGCGATGAATGCCATCTCCACCGACATGGCGCGTGCGCTCGCGGCGGCGTGCGCCGAGCTCGTGGCCGACCCCGGTGTGCAGGCCGTCGTCGTCACGAGCTCGCATGAGAAGGCGTTCTGTGTGGGTGCCGACCTCAAGGAGCGCAACTCGTTCACCGACGCCGACCTCGTCGCCCAGCGGCCCGTCGCCCGGTCCGCGTACACCGGCGTGCTCGAGCTGCCGATGCCGACGATCGCCGCGGTCGACGGGTTCGCCCTCGGGGGCGGCTGCGAGATCGCCCTGTCCTGCGACATCATCGTCGCCGGTGCCAAGGCCACCCTCGGTCTGCCCGAGGTGTCCGTCGGCGTCATCCCCGGGGGCGGCGGCACGCAGCTCCTGACTCGGCGCCTGGGCTGGTCCAAGGCGGCGTCGCTCATCTTCACGTGCCAGCGCCTCACCGGTGAGGAGGCCGCGGAGTACGGACTCGTCGACGAGGTCGTCCCGGCCGGCACCGCTCGCGAGGCCGCGCTCGAGAAGGCTGCGCTCATCGCCAAGAACTCCCCGACCGGGCTGCGCAATGCCAAGAAGGCGATGCGGCTCGGCGCCGACGTCGATCTGCGCACCGGGCTCGAGGTGGAGGACGCCTGCTGGCGCGCCACGGCCTTCTCCGCGGACCGTGCCGAGGGTGTCGCCGCGTTCAACGAAAAGCGCGCGCCGCAGTGGCCGAGTGCGCGCGGCTGACCTGCGCTTGACCATTCGATGACCCGGACGTGAACCAACACGCTCGGATGCCCTAAATGTGCCAGGACACGCCGCCGAATTAGCCTCGTACACAACGAGAGTCGGTCGTCCGAGCGTCTAGCATTCGCAACATGGTGCGTGTACTGCTGGCTGAAGACGACAGCGCGATCAGCGACCCCTTGGCTCGTGCGCTTCGGCGTGAGGGCTACGACGTCGCGGTGTGCGGAGACGGCCTCACGGCCCTTGAGGAGGCCAAGAGCACGCCGGATCTGGTGGTGCTCGACATCGGCCTGCCTCACCTGGACGGACTCGAGGTGTGCCGCCGGCTGCGCGCCGACGGGCGCACGGCTCCCGTCCTCATGCTCACGGCTCGGGCCGACGAGGTCGACACGGTGGTCGGCCTCGACGCCGGCGCCGACGACTACGTGACCAAGCCGTTCCGGCTCGCCGAGCTCCTCGCCCGCGTGCGGGCGCTGCTGCGGCGTAGCGCGCCCAGCACGGCTCCGGCCGACAGTGGCGGGCTCACCATTGACACGCAGGCCCGCCGGGTCTTCGTCGACGGCAACGAACTCCAGCTCACCGCAAAGGAGTTCGACCTCCTGCGGGTGCTCGTGCGCGAGCAGGGCAAGGTCGTCGGGCGCGAGCAGCTCATGCGTGAGGTGTGGGAGACCCAGTGGTTCGGGTCGACCAAGACCCTCGACATGCACGTGTCCGTGTTGCGCCGCAAGCTCGGCGACGACGCGACCAACCCGCGATTCATCAGCACGGTTCGAGGCGTGGGGTTCCGCTTCGAACGCCCCAGCGACGCAGCCTGATCGGCGCGGACGGTGGAGGGGGCGCTACTGCGGTCGACGTTGCTGACGGTGGTGTTCGCCGTCGCGACGCTCGGCATCCCCATGCTCGTCATGGGCTTCACGTTTCTCGACGTGCATGCCGCGCTCGCAGAAGAGCTGGGGCGCGCGCAGGCCAAGGGCGTGCAGGTGAGGGTGCCCGAGCTGACCCCGGCGTTGGAGGGTGAGTTCGTCATCGCCTACGTCACGTTCTTCGCGCTGCTCGCCGTCGTCGGCGCCGTGCTGTTGGCCCGGTCGCAGGCTCGCCGGTTCAGCGTCCCGTTGGCCGAGCTCGCCGATCAGGCAGAGCAATTGGGCGCCGGAGTGGCGCGGTACGAGCCCGTCGCGTCAGGTCTGCCCGAGATCGACCGGGTCGCTGCAGCGCTCGCCGGAAGTGCTTGGCAATGGCAGCGCACTCTGTCGACCGAGCGCCAGTTCGCCTCCGACGCGAGTCACCAACTGCGCACGCCGCTGACCGCCGTCCTCATGCGGTTGGAGGAGGTCGCCGTCACCGACGACCTCGACGTCGCCCACGAGGAGGCCAACGCCGCCATCGAGCAGGTCGAGCGGCTCAACGTCACCGTCGACGAGCTCCTTGCACGGGCACGGCAGGGGTCGGCCGGCGCACCGCGTCCCACCCCCATCGACGCCGTTCTCGCTGCGCTGCAACGGGAATGGGCCCCACAGTTCGCCGCACAGCAGCGCAGCGTGCAGGTCAGTGGTGACCGTGGGCTCGTCGTCACAGCCACGCCCGTCGCGCTCTCCCAGGTGGTCGCCACCCTCCTGGAGAACGCGCTCGTCCACGGCTCGGGCATCGTCGAGATCGAGGTCCGCCGCGCCGGCCCGTCCGTCGTCCTCGAGGTGCGCAACCCGGGTTCGGTGCCCAAGGAGATCGAACGGCGTGTCTTCGAACGGTCGGTGAGCACGTCGAGCACCGGCCTCGGTCTCGGACTGGCCCGCGACCTGGCGGAGAAGTACGGCGGCCGACTCGACCTCGTGCGCGCCTCCGACCCGGTGGTTTTTGCGTTGTTCATGTCGGTGACCGAGACGACCCACGACGAGACGCCCGCCGTCCTCGGCCACGTGGGCTGAACCACTCGCCTGACGCGATCACGAGCGCGCGCGCCGGTGAGGGTGCCGCGAGCCGAACGGATATCGTGCAGTCGGTGCGCGGCGTTCGCGCCCGGCCTGCCCCGATATCGAGGAGTACAGACGTGGACCAGCAGATCACGCGTCACCCGGGGGGATTCCCCGTGGTCGGCATCATCGGTGGCGGGCAGCTCGCTCGCATGTGTCAGCCCCCGGCCGTCGGACTGTCGCTGACGCTGGCGGTACTGGCCGAATCGAACACCGCCTCAGCAGCGCTCGTCGTTCCGGCCGCACCGGTGGGTGCGCACGACGACCTCGAGGCAGTGCGCGCGTTTGCGCGCGAGTGTGACGTCGTGACCTTCGACCATGAGCACGTGCCGGCCGAGGTGCTGGCGGCGCTCGAGGCCGACGGGGTCGAGCTGCACCCCAAGCCCTCCGCGCTGCTCTATGCGCAGGACAAGCTGGAGATGCGGCAGCGCCTCGGCGCCATCGGCGTGCAGTGCCCGCAGTGGGCGCGAGTCGATTCGGTGGCCGACCTCGAGGCGTTCGGCGCTGAGGTGGGATTCCCGCTCGTGCTCAAGACCCCGCGAGGCGGCTACGACGGCAAGGGTGTTCGGGTCATCGACTTGGCCGCGGACGCCCAGGACTGGTTCGAGCGCACCGACGGCACCGGTCTACTGGCCGAGGAGGCCGTCGACTTCACCCGCGAATTGGCGGTGCTCGTGGCACGCAGCCCGTCTGGCCAGGCTGCTGCATGGCCTGTGGTCGAGACCGTCCAGACCGACGGCATCTGCACCGAGGTCATCGCTCCTGCACCGGATCTCGACGACCGCCTCGCTGCCACCGTCACCGAGGCGGCATTGCGCATTGCCGGCGAGCTCGATGTCACTGGTGTGATGGCCGTCGAACTGTTCGAGGTCGCAGGCGAGTCCGGCCCCTCATACGTCGTCAATGAACTCGCGATGCGGCCGCACAACAGCGGGCACTGGAGCATCGACGGCGCCGTGACCAGCCAGTTCGAACAGCACCTGCGCGCCGTGCTCGACCTGCCGCTCGGGGACCCGCGTGCCCGGGACCGCTGGACCGTCATGGGCAACGTCCTCGGCGGCGACCTGCCCGAGCACGCTGAGCTCTACTCGACCTACCGCCACCTGCTGGCCCGCGACCCGGGCCTCAAGATGCATCTGTACGGCAAGGAGGTGCGTCCGGGCCGCAAGATCGGTCACGTCACGGTGTGCGGCGACGACCTCGACGGCCTGCGCGTCCGCGCCGACCACGCCGCCGGCTACCTCCAGGGGACCATCACCGAGTAGACGAGTGGCGACGAGGGGTGCTGCCGCGGTGTCGAGAGGCGGCGTCGTCTCGTGGCTGGGCGGAACGTCGGGTCTCGGTGAGTTCGCGAGCGTCGAGCGGGCAGGATGGGTCTCATGAGTGAGAACACGCAGCCGGTCGTCGGTATCGTCATGGGCAGTGACAGTGATTGGCCCGTCATGGAGCAGGCGGCGCTGGCGCTGGACGAGTTGGGGATCGCGTACGAGGCCGATGTCGTCTCGGCGCACCGCATGCCCACCGAGATGATCGCCTACGGGCAGGAGGCCGCTGGGCGCGGACTGCGCGTCATCATCGCGGGTGCCGGGGGAGCGGCGCACCTGCCGGGCATGCTCGCAGCCGTCACGCCGTTGCCCGTCATCGGGGTGCCCGTGCCGCTGAAGTACCTCGACGGGATGGACTCGTTGCTCTCCATCGTGCAGATGCCGGCCGGGGTGCCCGTCGCCACCGTCTCCATCGGAAATGCCCGGAATGCCGGGCTCCTCGCGGCGCGGATTCTCGGCGCCGGAACGAGCGAGGCTGACCTGCAGGTGCGCTCGCGGATGATCGACTTTCAGGAGTCGCTCGCCGAGATGGCCCGAGCCAAGGGCCAGGCGCTGCAAAAGCGCCGATCTTGACGAACCCTTTACCCAAAACAGGCCACCTGCTAGTCATTCCGCCCGGCTGTTAACCGATGAGTGAAGTGCAGGGCACCGGAGGCGCCTCTTAGAGACGTCAGGTGGGCCCGGCGGTGTTGCTGGATGATCGGTTCTGTGGCAGGGGCCGATCGTCGAGTCAGAAGTCGATGTCCTTGGGGGGACGTCCACCTTGGCAGGGGTGTAAACAACTTCGCGACGCGCCGCCGGGCCATCCCTTTGCCCACACACCAACCGACCGGCCCGGGGGAGGGTCTGCTTCGGTATCCGGAGGCGACGCATCCAGGGGTGCGATGTCTCGGGCGCGGCGCACCCGCTTATCGAGGACGGATGCGCCGCGCCTGCTCCCGGTCCGCGTGCCACAGGCATCCCAGGGAGCAACCGTGACGGTGTCTCACGTCGTCACGGCGATCTGGTCGCCGCGACCGTGAGGTCGACATGGCAGGATCATCCCTGATCGCACACGTGTCGAGGCGGAGTCGTTGCGTCCTTGCACGCCGCCTACGCGGGCGGGTGACTCGTCACTCTCATCGTCGTGACGCACCTCTGGACAAATGTCCGGGGATCACGCGTGGGTCACGCTTGAACCACCTGAGGGGAGCGTGCCTGGCCGGATCGGTGGTCAGAATCGCTGCAGGCCGGCGACGTTCCAGCCGGATCCGTTCCACACCGCGTCGGTGGCCGGGACGACGACGTTGCGGCGGGTGATCGGGGTCCAGCGGCCGTTCTGCCAGCGAGCGACGGTGCGAGTGCCGGAGAACGTGGCGTTCTTGTCCCACGAGTCGCGGCCGAGGCTGATCTGCGTCAGCTGCTTGATGCCCTTGACGGTGCGCAGCGTGTAGCCCATCGACGAGGACAGCGCGCCGTCGGTGACCCATTCGGTCGAGCCGGAGGGGTCTTTCTGCGCGACGAGCGCGCCACGGCGCCACGAGAACACGTTGAAGTACTGGGTGTGCGCGCCCGACCCGACGCGGACGACGAGCTCCGCGCCCTTGACTCCGTCCATCTGCGGTGCACCGACGAACGGCGCGGTCTCCGGGTGCCACAGGCCCTTGACACGGGCCGTGGCCGACGCGCCGGCCGCCGTCTTCGTGCGGACCGTGTACGCCAGGCCGCCCTTGGCCTGCGTGATCGTCGTCGTGTCGGCGCGGCCATCGCCGTCGACATCAGCGCGGGAGACGACGCTGCAGCCCGAACCGCAGGTCTTCGACGCTGTGGTTGCGGCGCTCGACGTCATCGCACCGGCAGCGGCCAGGCTCACGGTGAGAGCGGCAGTGGTGGCGGTGCGGGCAGTGGAGAGGGAGAAGAACGACATAACGGCCCCTATGAATGAGATCCCCGTGATGCGCCGCAGTAACCCGTGGCGCTACGAGAATCCTGGCACCCGAAATGGCCTCTGAGCTGCTCGGATATCGGATCGTCACTGAGTCGTGAGCCGTTTGCGAGCCGATCGTGACCGGGCCGCAACCTGCATGGCGTGTCGCATGATTCGCCGGTCTCGATTCGATGTCGGTGGGGCGTCGATGCAGCTTCGATGTGGCGTCGATGCGGCGTCGCGCCGACGTCCGGTCCCGTCGCATGGCACCTGTCCGGCAAGGACGGGATGACCTCCTAGGCTGGGGCTCATGAAGATCGCCGTCGCAGGACTCGGATATGTCGGGCTCGCCAATGCAGTGATTCTGGCTCAGCACCATGAGGTCGTCGCCGTGGACCTGGAACCGCAGCGCGTGGAGCTCATCAACGGGCGCACATCACCGATCGTCGATGTCGACATCAGCGACTACCTCGCCACCCGCGAGTTGCGGCTCAACGCCACGACGGACGCCGAGTCCGCCTACGCGGGAGCCGATTTCCTCATCATCGCGACCCCGACGAACTACGACGCCGAGCTCAACTTCTTCGACACCTCGACGGTGGACTCGGTGATCGACCTGGCTGCGACATGCGCGCCGGAGACCACGGTCGTCGTCAAGTCGACGGTTCCGGTCGGGTACACGGCGGGAGCGCGCGAGCAGCACCCCGGGCAGACGATCCTGTTCTCCCCGGAGTTCCTGCGCGAGGGCAAGGCGCTGTACGACAACCTGCACCCGTCCCGCATCGTCGTCGGCTCCGACCCCACCGACAGCGCCGCCCAGCAGAAGGCCCGCGAGTTCGCCGAGCTGCTGCGCCGCGGCAGCCTCGACGAGGACACGCCCGTGCTCATCACGGGGACCACCGAGGCGGAGGCGATCAAGCTCTTCGCCAACACGTACCTCGCGATGCGTGTCGCCTACTTCAACGAGCTCGACACGTACGCGTCGCGGCACGGCCTCGACACCCGGCAGATCATCGACGGCGTCGGCCTCGACCCCCGCATCGGGGCGCACTACAACAACCCGAGCTTCGGCTACGGCGGTTACTGCCTACCCAAAGACACCAAGCAGCTCCTCGCCAACTACGACCAGGTGCCGCAGACCCTCATCAAGGCCATCGTCGAATCCAACACGACGCGTAAAGACTTCATCGCGTTCGACATCATCGACCGCGAGCCCGAGACCGTCGGCATCTACCGCCTCACGATGAAGACCGGATCCGACAACTTCAGGTCGTCCTCCATCCAGGGGATCATGAAGCGCATCAAGGCCAAGGGCATTCCCGTCATCGTCTATGAACCGACCCTGGAGGCCGACGAGTTCTACCGGTCCGAGGTCGTCAAGGACCTGGACGAGTTCAAGCGCCGCAGCGACGTCATCCTCGCCAACCGCCGCAGCGACGAACTCAACGACGTCGCCGACAAGATCTACACCCGCGACCTCTTCGGCTCCGACTGAGTTTCGGGCGGAGGGCTCAGGCCTCCGGGATCCCGCGGCTGGTCGGTCGCTGGGGGCTCACTCATCTCCGTCGCACCTCACACTGCGGCTCGTGCAGCTCGGTGAGACTGCCGCGTTGCGTGTGGCGTGGGTCACTTTTAGAGCTGGTCGTAACGCTCTGACCTGCAGCGCAACAGTCCGTCCGGAGCCTTCTACATCGATCGTCCAAGTCAGGTGTAACGACAGTGCGCCAGCGGCGATGTACCTATCGAACAGCGCGACGCACCAAGGGGAACGTGGGGGAACGGGTGCGCCGGGCTGTGGGGGGAACGCTGCGAGAAGACCGAGGGGACCTTCTCGCCAGGTAACCGGTGGGGACCGGTTGCCTATGAGGGCGGAGGCCCGGATCGACGGATCCGGGACTCCGCCCTCCGCCATGTCCGGGGTGCGTCGGCGTCCGGGGTATGTCGGCCTGACGCCTGCGCCCGTGACGCGCGTGGCGCGCCGCATGTGGGAGGGGTCTTGCGCGCATTTCCGGTGCGGGGAGTCGCGAGTGCTGGTCGGGCGCCGCATATGGGTGGTGTTCAGCGCGCATTTCCGGTGCACCGGGTACGCGGGTGGGGCGCCGCATGTGGGAGGGGTCTCGCGCGCATTTCCGGTGTCGAGGGGCGGACTCTTGCCGTTCCACGTGGGCGTCGCGGGCCGGTCGGATCAGCGCTGGGGGTGGGCTGCGCTGCGGGAGCCGGCGATGAGGTGGGTCAGGTTGTCGTACCGGAGACGGCCGTCGGCAGCGACGATCTGGTGCCAGGTGAGTCGGAGCGGGGGGCGATACCCGGCCCGGACGAGCGCAGCCTCCCGGTCCTTCTCGGCCCGGATCGCCTCCTGAGCGGATACGCCGTTGCGAGCTTCCGGTCCGTACTTCAGCATGCCGTCCACCTCGATGAGGAGGCCGTCGAGTTCGAGGTCCACGCTGTACCTGTGCCCTTCGGTGTGGATCACGAACTGCGGGGTGGGGGAGTAGCCCAGCACGTTGAGCGCGTGGCGGGCGAGGGTCTCGGCCACCGACTCCGAACGAGCGTCGGCGCGAGCCAGGATCGCCGCGACCGGCCGCGTCGCAGGCTGTTTCGCGTACCGGTCGAGCGCGGCATCCAGGGTTGCCCTCGTGACGAACCGGCGGTGGAGGGCCTCGTCTGCGGCGACGAGGGCGGTGAGGGGGTTGATGCGGCCGGCCTGCACGATCGCGTCGGCACAGCGGACGGTGCGCGCGTCATGGGGCAGGTCGCGCGTGGAGGCGTCGGCCGGGTGCAGCACGCAGTCGGCCCGGCGCCGGTGGGTCGTGTCGGTGCGATGGGTGAGGTGCACGACCGTGAGGTCGACGGCGAAGGTCGACAGATCCATGGCGAGGAGCGCCGATTGGTGACTGAGGACCGCATTCTCGATGCGGTGGCACAGAGCAGCGGCGGTTCGGCGGTGCCGGTCTTGGGCCGTCAGACTCGGGTCGCGGCGCGCGTACCAACCATGAGTGAGCCGGACGACGACGCCTCGGTGCGTGAGTCGCCGGAGCTGGTCACGGCTGATTCCCGCCCCGCGGGCCTGTGCGCTGGAGAATGCGCCCTCCCCTCGCGCGGTCAACGCGTCGACGACGGACTCGAGGTTCTGCGGGAGCGGCGCGATGGCAGTCATCTCCGCAGGATCGGTGGCGGCGCGGGTGTCGGCGCCGGGCTGCTCCGGGGGTGTGGGTGACTCCGGACTCCGCGCACCGCTGTGGGCCGGTCATGCAGCGCCGAACATGCTGCCCGGGAGCCGCATATGGGTGGCGTTCGGTGCGCATTTCGGGTGCGGTGAGTCGGAGATGCGGGTGCGGCGCCGCATGTGGGAGGTGTCTCGCGCGCATTTCGGGTGCCCGGGTGCGCGGCGGTGCCGAGAGGGGAGGGCGGGTCGATGCAGTCGCGTGGGGAGGTCCGTGCGGCATCGGCGTGCCTGGAGACAGCGCTCCGGCCGAGCATGCTGCCGGGGAGCCGCATATGGGTGGCGCTGGGGGCGCATTTCGGGTGCGGTGAGTCGGAGATGCGGGTGCGGCGCCGCATGTGGGAGGTGTCTCGCGCGCATTTCGGGTGCCCGGGTGCGCGGCGGTGCCGAGAGGGGAGGGCGGGTCGATGCAGTCGCGTGGGGAGGTCCGTGCGGCATCGGCGTGCCTGGAGACAGCGCTCCGGCCGAGCATGCTGCCGGGGAGCCGCATATGGGTGGCGCTGGGGGCGCATTTCGGGTGCGGTGAGTCGGAGATGCGGGTGCGGCGCCGCATGTGGGAGG
>DAMDJY010000074.1:469-17085 GCA_032100225.1 Mobilicoccus sp. | reverse complement strand
GGTTCCTGCCGCGGCCTCGCCGATGCCGGAGACGAGCGCGGCGTCGGTGGCCACGAGGGAGAGACAAGTGGCCGCAGTGGCCGGGGCATTCCCCCACGTGGCGAGGGCGACCGGAGATCCGGACACGGTCGCTCGGGAGGCGAGGACCACGCCGTGCCTGCCACCCAGCGCATGGGCGAGGTCCGCTGCCGCGGCTGCGGCGTCGGCGGGCGGAAAGGCGACCTCGTCGTCCACCTCCACAGCCCCAGCGTCCACGAGTTCGGCAGCACACCCGGCCACGGTGACGAGGCGCTCGACTCCGCGTGCGCCCCGGCGCTCGGCCACCACAGTTTCGGCGCGGGCGAGGACCTCCACCACACGTCGCGCTGCGAGAAGTCGGGGTCCGAGGCGGGTGGCGTCGATGACGACGACGAGTGGTGCCCGGCCCTCCACCGCCTGGGTCAGGGCCGCAGCGATCTCCACCGGGGTCCGTGCCTCGGGGGAGAGCGGAACCACCGTCAGGGTGCCGCTGGTCATCGTCGGTTCTCTTCGGCGGCCTGGCAGACGGCGTCGGCCAGCGCCGTGGCATCGGGCAGGCCCTCTGCCGTGGCGGGTACGCCGATGATGCGGACGTTGCGCAGGGCCCCGACGCGCTTCAGGTCGTCCACGTCGGCGGCGGGCACGAGGTAGGCATCCAGCACGTCGCTGACCAGGCTCGACACATCTCTGGACGTGAACGAGAGGTGCAGAGTTGCGAGCGTGTGCATCTCGTCGCCGCGCGTCGGCAGCAGGAGGGGGCTCACCCCGACGACCGGGGCGGACGTGCCGCGCAGGGTGTCGCGGAGCCCGGGCAGGCCGAGCATGATCCCGAGGCCCGTCACCGGTGCCGACAAGGGCAGAGCGACGGCATCTGCCGAGCGGATTGCGTCGAGGACCCCACCCGCGGGGCGGGCCTGGGCGAGTCCGGCAGCCGTGATGTGACCGGGTGCGGGCTGGGCTCCGCCGCGCATCACCCAGTCGAGTACGTGGAGCGCGCGCATCTCGTCGCCGTCCTCGACGACGACGTGGGTTTCCACAGGCTGGTCGGTCATCGGCAAAAGCGTGACGCGCTCGTCGGCCTGGGCGGCCTGGAGGAGACTCGCGATGATCTGGGACGGGGTCATGCCGGCTGCGAGGTCCCGGCTGCGGACGATGGCGCGGGCGAACTCGGCATCGTCGATCGGGTACCACTCGGGTGCCGCACCGAGGTGCCGCAGGTGCGCTCGAACCTCGTACGTGGGGGCGCCGCCGATGGTGGGCGCGAGGATCTCGCTCAGGGCGTCGAGGTCGGGACACAGGCGCAACCCGCACAACGTGATGTCCTCCGACGTGCCCCCGATGACGGTGAGTCGGGAGGACGGGCCGAGCCTGTTGGCCAGCCCTCTCACCAGGTGTCGACCGCCGAGGCCATTGGCCAGTGCCGTGATCTGCATGGGGGAAGTCTGACATCGCCGCGAGTCGCCTCGGGGCGGGGCCGGAGTCAGAGGTCGGAGCCAGGTCGGCGGTCGGGGCAGCGGCGGGAGCTGTGGGTGTCGGCGTGTTTGCACGAGACCGGCTGGTGGGGCTCACAGCGAGGAGACCAACGCCCTACGGCTGCACCGCTACAGGTCGATTGACCAGGTCATTTGTTCAGCTCCAGCAGCCTTACAGGCTAAGAGCACCCGGCTTGACTTACCGGGATGACACGCGTGTAATTCTGCGTGTCGTCGCTCTCCGGCTCGGCTCGGTCTGACCTCTCGGTCTCGCCTCCGTCGCCGGATGCGTCCCTGGGGGAGGGGCATGGCGTCGGCGGGCCGCTCTCGGGTGACCCAACGGCCAACGCAGCAACTGAGACCAGGAGGGGCCATGCACGAACTACTGCTCATCGCGGGAGCGGAATCCGCCGAGGAGACCCTCTCCTGGCAGGACCGGGCGCTGTGCGCCCAGACCGACCCGGAGGCATTCTTTCCCGAGAAGGGCGGCTCGACCCGCGAGGCCAAGCGCGTCTGCGTCGGGTGCGACGTCCGGTCCGAATGCCTGGAGTACGCCCTCGAGCACGACGAGCGATTCGGCATCTGGGGCGGCCTCTCCGAGCGCGAGCGCCGCAAGCTGCGCAAGAAGGCCGTCTGACACGTCAGGTGGTGAGTGACCGCCGCTATACGGACAGTGGCGAGTCGACCCCGGTTTTCAGAACGACCCCGAGCATCGCTCGGGGTCGTTCTGTATGTCGGTCGTCGGCGGGCGTCTCGATGTGCGGACGTGCCTCGTCGGGGATGTCGACAAGGCACGCGTGGTCGCGGAGCAGGACCCACCGAGAATGCGATTCAGAACTCGTCGTCGCCCTTGAAGCCGGGGTCCAGCGTGGTCGGTTCGACGCCGAGGGCCGAGGCGAGCTGCTCGACGACGATGTCGTTGACCATGACCGCGAGGTCGCGGGGGTCGTCGACACGGGTCTCGATCGGGCGCCGGAACAGCACGATGCGCGCAGGCACGCCGCGCTCGGCAGGAAACAGGCGGCTCAACGGAACTCGCTCGGGCTCGAACGGGCTCGGATCGGTGGGTGGGACGAGTTCGACGGCGAACTCGATATCCCCGATTCCGGCCGCGAGACGGCGCTCGACCCGCTCCACCGCGTCGAGGACGAGGTCGTCGAACGTCTCCGAACGCGAGGTCATCGAGGGGACCGGAGGCCACACGAGCGGGCCCCGAACTCCCCTGCCGTGCCGGTCTCGGCGACGCAGTTGCGGGGTGGGGCGGCGGTTCATGGCCGTCACTGTACGACGTGACACCGGCGTGGAGAGCGCCGGTAGAGGCCCAGGTGCCGCTACCCTCGGACACGTGAGTCTGATGCGACGGTGTTCTCGAACGGCCTGTAGTCGCGCCGCCGTGGCGACCCTCACCTACGTGTACGCGGAACAAACCGCCGTACTCGGGCCGCTCGCCACATTTGCCGAGCCACACACGTACGACCTGTGTGCCTTCCATGCCGAGCGCCTCACCGCGCCGCAGGGGTGGGAGCTGGTCCGCCTGGCCACCCACTTCGAGGAGCCGGAGGAAGGCGACGACCTCTTGGCGGTGGCGGATGCGCTGCGCGAACGCCCTGCCGACGCTCCGCCGGCTTTGCCGGGCCTTGACACGTTCGACGACCAGCACGAGAGCGACGGCAACGGCACCGACGGATTCGGCCCCGGTCGGGTCTCCCACCTGCGTGTTCTGCGCGAGGGCAAGCGCTGATCCATCGGTCACGTCGCAGGGTTGTCGGACCGACCCTCTAGTCTTGTGGATGTGACCGAGACCCGTCTGACCGACTTCATCAAGGCCTACGACGTGCGCGGCCTCGTGCCCGAACAGTTGGATGCCAGCGTGGCGCGTGCCATCGGCGCGGCGTTCGCTCGGGTCATCGCGCTCGCCGACGGCGCCACCGGCATCGTCGTGGGCCACGACATGCGCCCGTCCTCTCCCGAGCTCTCCCGCGCCTTCGCCGAGGGGGCGCGCGCCAACGGGCTCGACGTCACCCTCATCGGGCTCTGCTCGACCGACGGCTTGTACTACGCGAGTGGTGCGCTCGACATACCGGGCGCGATGTTCACCGCCAGCCACAACCCGGCGCAGTACAACGGCATCAAGATGTGCCGCTCGGGTGCTCGTCCGGTCGGTCAGGACACGGGACTCGCCGAGATCACGGGGGTGGCCCAGTCGATCCTCGACGGCGCCGAGCCCGAGGTTTCGGCCGGTTCCGAGATCACCGCGGGACAGATCACCGAGCGTGATCTGCTCACCGATTACGGCACGTTCCTGCGTGGTCTGGTCGACCTGAGCGGATCGCGTCAGCTCAAGGTTGTCGTCGACGCCGGCAACGGGATGGGCGGCCACACGGTCCCCTCCGTGCTCGCCGACCTCCCGCTGGAGATCGTCCCGTTGTACTTCGAGCTCGACGGCACCTTTCCCAACCACGAGGCCAACCCGCTCGAGCCCGAGAACCTGCGCGACCTCCAGGCCGCGGTCGTCGAGCACGGTGCCGACATCGGCCTGGCCTTCGACGGAGACGCCGACCGCTGCTTCGTCGTCGACGAGCGTGGCGAGCCGGTGAGCCCCTCGGCCATCACGGCCCTGGTCGCGGCCCGTGAAATCGCCAAGGAGACCGCCAAGGGCGTGCCCGCCTCCGAGGTGGCGATCGTGCACAACGTCATTACCAGCCGTGCGGTGCCCGAGGTCGTTGCCGAACACGGGGCACGGGTCGTGCGCACCCGCGTCGGTCACTCCTTCATCAAGGCCGAGATGGCCCGCGCCGACGCTGTCTTCGGTGGCGAGCACTCGGCGCACTACTACTTCCGGGACTTCTGGTTCGCCGACACCGGCATGCTCGCCGCCATGCACGTTCTCGCCGCCCTGGGCGAGCAGGCGGGCACGCTGTCCGCCCTCGTCGCTGAGTTCGCGCGCTACCCCGCCTCGGGCGAGATCAACTCCACCGTCGCCGACGCGACCGCAGCCACTGAGCGTGTCGAGGCCTGGGCGCCGGAGGACGCCGAGATCGATCGGCTCGACGGCGTCACGATCTCGTCCACCAGCGGGTCGATGTGGTGGTTCAACATCCGCAAAAGCAACACCGAACCGCTGCTGCGCCTCAACGTCGAGGCCGTCGACGTGCCCACCATGGAGCGGGTCCGCGACGAGGTTCTCGCCCTCATCCGCAGCTAGGTTCGGCACGCTCCCGCCCGCCGTGAGTGCACGCGACGTGCGCCCCGACGTGACTCTCGGGACGCGCTGCGATACTCGCTGCAGCACGACATCCACCCCTTCACCAGGAGATGACATGACCCAGTCCGCCGCATCGACCATCGCCCCCTGGCTGCGCGACATCCTGCGTTGCCCGGTCACCGGCAGCGTCCTCGTCGACGGGGTCGGTCCCGACGGCACCCCGGAGCTTCAGGCCGAGGCCGCAGACGCCTCCGGTGTGCGTCGCGCCTACCGCGTCGAGGGTTCGATCCCCGTTCTGCTCGCCGACGAAGCCCGCACGATCTCCTGACGCGATGACCTACCTCGACGAGGCGCTGCTGGACGACCCGGAGCACCTGAGCGTCTGTGACACCCGCGGAACCGTGCGTGCGCTCGCCACGGCGGGTGCGCAGGTGCGGGAGGCGATCAGCCTCTCGGCGGCCTCGAAGATCGACCGGCTCGGTCGCGACGATCGTCCGCGTTCGGTACTCGTGGCTTCTCTCGGCGGATCTGCCGTCGTGGCCGACGTGCTCGACATGCTGGCCGAACCGGCCTCGCCGGTGCCGGTCTCGGTGTGCCGCAACGTGCCTCTACCGGGGTGGGTCGGTCCGCTGGACCTCGTCGTGGCCGTGTCGCTCTCCGGCCGTGCCGCCGGACCGTTGGCCATGGCTGCCGAGGCAGCCCGCCGCGGCGCGCAGCTGTTGACCGTGGGCGCGGCCGATTCGCCGTTGGCCGCTGTCACGGCCAGAGCGCGCGGCGTCCACATCGATGTCGGCCGCGACCGCGTCTCGTCCCGCACGTCACTCTGGTCGCTGCTGACCCCAGTGCTCATCGGTGCCGACGCCCTCGGACTCATCGACGTCGACGCACGCACCCTCGATGACGTCGCTCAGCGCCTCGAGGCCGAGGCCGAGGCCTGCCGTCCGTCGTCGGAGTCGTTCGTCAATCCGGCCAAGCTACTGGCGCTCTCGCTCGCGGGCTCGGTGCCGGTCGTTCTGGGCGACAGCCCGTTGTCGGGAGTGGCCGCTGCTCGAGCTGCGGCGATGCTCGCTCGCACGGCGCGGGTCCCCGCCACTCACGGCGAACTGCCCGATGCTGCCTCGCAGATCGTCGCGACGTTCGACGGACCCTTCACCGCAGGTGGGGGAGAGGGCGTCGACAAGCCCGCCGACATCTTCGCCGACCCGTTCCTCGACGGTCCGGCGATGCCCCGGCTGTCGCTGCTCATGATCCGCGACGTGCAGGAGGAGATCCGCACCCCTGGCCAGGCCGACCTCGCTGCCCTCGCCGACGGTGTGCTCGCCACAGCCGAGGATGCGGGTGTACGGGTCGCGACCGTGCAGGCCGAGCCGGGTGCCCCGCTGGTGCGTCTGGCCGGCCAGATGGCCCGGGTCGACTTCGCTGCCACCTACCTCGCCATCGGGTGCGGTCTGGATCCGGCGCAGTCGCGCCACCTGCATCACCTCCGCGACCACATGCGCTGAGGCACACGTACCCGAAAGGACACCCCGTGGACCACGTCGACCTCGCCATCATCGGGACGGGATCGGGCAACTCGCTCGTCACCCCGTACTGGGAGGACAAGCGCGTCGCGATCATCGAGTCCGGCACGTTCGGGGGCACCTGCCTGAACGTCGGGTGCATTCCCACCAAGATGCTCGTGTACCCGGCCGAGGTGGCGACGACTGTCCGCGAGGCCGCCCGGTACGGGGTCGACGCGCACATCGACGGGGTTCGCTGGCGCGACATCCGAGATAGGGTCTTCGGTCGGATCGACCCCATCTCCGAGGGAGGGCGCCGCTACCGCATGGAGGCGGACCACACGACGGCCTACCTCGGGCGTGCCCGATTCACCGGCCCGAAGACCCTGTCGGTGGCACTGAACGACGGTGGGACAGCCGAGATCGAAGCCGAACGGATCGTCGTCGCGACGGGGTCACACCCCACGGTGCCGCCCGTGGTTGCCGACGCCGATGTGCCCTTTCACACCTCCGACACGGTCATGCGCATCGATGAGCTGCCCGAGCGGATGGTCGTCATCGGGGGCGGCTACGTCGCCGCCGAGTTCGCGCACGTCTTCGCCTCTCTCGGGGTCGACGTGGCGCTCGTGGTGCGCGGTCCGCGACTCCTGCGCGACCTCGACGGAGAGATCTCGCGCCGGATGACCGAGCAGGCGCAGGCCCAGTGGGACGTACGTCTCGAGACCGAGGTGACCGCCCTGGTGCGCTCCGGTGAGCAGCACGTCGACGCCACCCTTTCCGACGGCACCACTGTCGCGGATGCGCTGCTGCTCGTCTGCACCGGTCGCAGTCCCAGCGTCGACGACCTCGACCTGCCGGTCGCCGGTATCGCTCAGCACTCCGACGGTCGCATCGTCGTCGACGAGCACGGACGCACCTCGGTGACCGGCATCTGGTCGCTGGGCGACGTGTCGTCGGACTACCAGCTCAAGCACGTGGCCAACCATGAGGCGCGTGTCGTGGCGCACAACCTCGAGCACCCCGACGACCTATGGTCGTTCTCCGAGGAGTTCGTGCCGGCAGCGGTGTTCACCCGTCCGCAGATCGCGACGGTCGGGGCCACGCAGGAGCAGCTCGACGCCGATGGAGTCGAGTACCGCGTGAAGGTTCAGGAGTACGGCGACGTCGCCTACGGGTGGGCCATGGAGGACACCGTCGGCTTCGCCAAGGTCCTCGCCGCACTCGACGGCACCCTGCTCGGTGTGCACATCTTCGGGCACGAGGCCTCGATCGTCATCGGTCAGGCCGTGCAGGCCATGGAGGCCGGTTGGACGGCGCAGGAGATCGCCCGCCGGCAGATGTGGATCCACCCGGCGCTCTCGGAGGTTCTGGAAAACGCGCTCCTCGGCGTGTGCGAGGCGTAGCCGGGGCGTGCTCGACAACGTCGACGCAGCACAAGCGCTTGTCGGGCGAACGCAAACCTGAATGAATCCTTAACTCCACCAGTCACTTTCATCGACAGAACACGGCAGCGCGCTCTCTATCGTCGGTTGTGGTGGCCCCTGTACGGGTCATCGCCATGAGGCAGCAGCGGTCACCACCGCGCACAGAGAAGAGATGTCATGTCGCGTTTGTCCCGCGCCCTTCGAGCCTCGGGCGTCGTCCTGTTGACGGCCGCTAGCGCCGGAGGCGGCATCATGGTCGCCGACGCGGCCGTGATCCCCTCCGCTGTCACTGGTGTCAGCATCGTCGAGACCAAGGCCGACACCTGGTCGCAGATCAAGGTGCACGTCGACTGGACCGCGCCCGACGGCACCAAAGCAGGCGACACTTTCACCCTGCAGCTGCCCCCCGAGCTCGAAGCGACGAGTGGGATGCGGTTCACGCTCAAGGACGAAGGCGGCCAGGTCGTCGCGAACGCGGTCGTCGGTGGCGACACCGTGACGTTCACGATGACCGACTACGCGCAGAGCCACCTCGGCGTGCACGGGTCGGCCTGGTTCTGGACCGAGTTCAGCGACATCGTCAAGCCCGGCGACGACCTCGACCTGGTGTTCACGGTCGGGTCCTCGACGTTCACCGACGAGATCGCCGTCGGCGACCCCGGCCCGGTCAACCCGAACTACCCCTCGAAGTGGCAGGCGTGGCAGAAGACGACAGAGGGAACGCCCGGCAGCCTCATGTGGGGCATCACCGGCCCCGTCGTCGCCGAGAACATGGTCGGCGCGACGTACCAGATCGTCGACACGCCCGAGGAGGGTCAGAGCATCGACTGTTCCTAGGTCAGTGTCTGGTCCGGTGTCGTGACCACGGGCGCGGACTTCAACAACGCGACGTGGGTCGCCAAGGACCGCTGGAACCTGACGTGCTCCCCGCAGGCGAGCGTCACCGTCAAGCCGACCGCCAATGAGATCGGCCGGTCCTTCCGGCTGCTCGGCCAGTCCGAAGTCACCGACGACACGCTGACCGAGTACCGCAACAGCGGCTTCGTGCGCCTCTGGGGCACCGCCGATTTGCCGGTCAGCAGCGTCATCCGCGCCGGTGGTGGCGGTGAGGGCACGGGAGTGATCCCGAGCCCCACGACGACCGCTCCCGGAACGCCGAACCCGACGACGCCGGTGCCCACGGACAACCCGACGACCACCAGACCTGGGTCGCCGGCGCCCTCCGACAACCCGACGACCACGGTTCCGACGGACAACCCGACGACGACCGCACCCGGCACGCCGGTTCCCTCGGCGCCCGTGACCGTGCCCGGCCCGACGCTGACCATCACCAACCCGGCTCAGCCCGTTCCGACAGTGACGGTGACGACGACCGCCCCTGCCCCGACACTGAACCCGGGCACCCCGACCGTCAGCCCCGGCCAGACGCTCAACCCGGGCACCACCCCGACGGCGGATGCGCCCACGGTGACGGTGACAGCCACGGCCCCGGCGACGACCACGCCGGTCATCTCGGGCGGTACCCCGATCACGACGCCGACCGTCACGGCGACGATCACCGCTGCAGGCTCGACTCCGGTGAAGGAGATCGTCTACGCACCGGGGACGCATCCGGGCACCGTCAACCAGGCCAATCCCACGCGGATCAACACGGGTGTTCCTGAGCAGGGCATCGACCTGCGCCTCGTCGGTGCCGGTGGTGGCGCCGCGCTGCTCAGCGGGATCGGGCTGGTAGCCGTGTCCCGCCGTCGTCCGCAGGGCGACGACGCCTGAGCACAGACGTGACAACACGACGGAGGACCGCGCACGGCATCGCCTGCGCGGTCCTCGGCGTCTGCCTGGTTGGCGGACTCGGGGTGATGGGGCGCGGGTTGATGCCCGCGACCGATGCGCCGCTGCCGGAGCAGACCTTCGACATGCGCGCGAGCGCTCCGGCGGTTCCCGCGCCGACCCAGGCGGCGGCAAAGCGGGCGCCGAGCCGTCCCGTGGCGCGCCCGACGCATGTTCGGATCTCGGACATCGGTATCGATGCGCCTGTCCGTCCCGAAACGGTCTCGCCCGACGGTGAACTCGTGATCCCCGGCCATGTCGGCACGCTCGGGTGGTGGGCGCCCGGCGACGGCACGAGCAAGGACGACCCTGCCGGCGACCTCGTGCTGGCGGGCCATGTCGACATGAACGGGGATCTCGGCGCGCTGCACGACCTGTCGCAGGTGAAGCCCGGAGCCGAGGTGGTCCTCACCGGCGAGGACGGTCACGAGGAGACGTGGCAGATCGAGGCGCTCGAGGTCCGTCACAAGAACGCCCTCCCGCAGTTCACGGCCGAGGGGGATCGTCGCCTCGCGCTCGTGACCTGCGGTGGTCCGGTCATCCACGACGCCCACGGGCGGGGATATCGCGACAACGTCATCGCCTGGGCCCGCCCTGCCACGTGATGCCGAAGTCTCCTCGGAGTGGCCAGCGGGCGACCGCCGAGCGGCTTGCACACCGGTGCCTCTGGCGGATCAAGGGACTGGCGATAGACTGGGGGCAGTTCCGGCGTGGGTGATGACCCGCTGCGTGACGTGTTGGTGACTCCCTCGATCAGGTGAGTCGCGCGTCCTTGCCCAGAAGGGCGTCGCCGGGGCCGATCGATCATCGACCCACGAAAGAGTGCACATGACTGTGGAACACCAGGTCCGCGACCTGTCCCTGGCCGAGGCCGGCCGCCACCAGATCCGTCTGGCCGAGCACGAGATGCCGGGCCTCATGGCCCTGCGCGAGGAGTACGCGGGCAAGTCCCCGCTGGCCGGCGCCAAGATCGCAGGCTCCCTGCACATGACCGTGCAGACCGCCGTCCTCATCGAGACCCTGGTCTCCCTGGGTGCCGAGGTCCGCTGGGCCTCCTGCAACATCTACTCCACGCAGGACGAGGCCGCGGCCGCGGTCGTCGTGGGTCAGGGCACGCCCGAGGACCCGCAGGGTGTCCCCGTCTTCGCCTGGAAGGGCGAGACGCTCGAGGAGTACTGGACCTGCACCGACAAGATCCTCACCTGGCCGAACGGCGAGTTCGCCAACATGATCCTCGACGACGGTGGCGACGCCACGATGCTCGTCCACAAGGGTCGCGAGTGGGAGCAGGCCGGTGGCGTGCCCCCCACGACGGAGGAGGACTCCGAGGAGTTCAGTGTCTTCAAGGCCCTCGTGCGTCGCACGATGGAAGAGGACCCGAACAAGTGGACTGAGCGCGCGAAGCACATCTTGGGTGTCACGGAGGAGACCACGACCGGTGTCCACCGCCTGTACGAGCTGCACCGCGACGGGGAGCTGCTCTTCCCGGCGATGAACGTCAACGACGCCGTCACCAAGAGCAAGTTCGACAACAAGTACGGCTGCCGTCACAGCCTCATCGACGGCATCAACCGCGCCACCGACGTGCTCATCGGCGGCAAGACCGCCGTCGTGTGCGGCTACGGCGACGTGGGCAAGGGCTGCGCCGAGTCCCTCCGTGGCCAGGGTGCGCGCGTCATCGTCACCGAGATCGACCCCATCTGCGCGCTGCAGGCCGCGATGGACGGCTACCAGGTGGCCAAGCTGGAGAGCGTCGTCGACAAGGCCGACATCTTCATCACGACGACGGGCAACTTCGACGTCATCACCGCCGACCACATGCGCGCGATGAAGAACAAGGCCATCGTCGGCAACATCGGTCACTTCGACAACGAGATCGACATGGCGGGCCTGGCCAAGACGCCCGGCATCACCAAGACCGAGATCAAGCCGCAGGTGCACGAGTGGACCTTCGAGTCCGGCAGCTCGATCATCGTGCTCTCCGAGGGTCGTCTGCTCAACCTCGGTAACGCGACGGGCCACCCCAGCTTCGTCATGTCCAACAGCTTCGCGGACCAGACGATCGCGCAGATCGAGCTGTTCACCAAGGCGGGCAAGGACGGCCAGTACCCGATCGGCGTGTACGTGCTGCCCAAGCACCTCGACGAGAAGGTCGCCCGCGCGCACCTCGACGCCCTCGGTGTCGAGCTGACCGAGCTGACCAAGGCGCAGGCCGAGTACATCGGTGTCGACGTGGCCGGCCCGTACAAGCCGGACCACTACCGCTACTGAGTCGAGTCGAGTGGCGGACCGGCTGGGGCGACCCGGCCGACCGCGTCGACCTTCGAGCCCGCCTGTGCGAGCGCATCACGCGCTCGGGCAGGCGGGCTTCGCTTTGCCCCGCGTGAAGTGGTCGCGCTTGGCTGCCAACGTGTCTCGTTGGTGGCGTGCGGCGGCGGCGCGGGAGCCGTGGTGGGTACCATCTGCTGGGGACGGGGATCAAGGGAGGTCCGATGAAGGCTCGGGTGCTGGTCGTCGACGACGATCTTGCTCTGGCAGAGATGCTGGGCATCGTGCTGCGCAACGAGGGGTTCGACGTCGATCATGTGGCGGACGGCTCCGAGGTCATGGGGGTGTTTCGCGAGACGCGGCCCGATGTGGTCCTCCTCGACGTGATGTTGCCCGGCATGGACGGCATCGACGTGTGCAAACGGCTGCGGGCCGAGAGCACCGTGCCGATCATCATGCTGACCGCCCGCACCGACACGGTCGACGTCGTCGTCGGGCTCGAGTCCGGTGCCGACGACTACGTGAGCAAGCCGTTCAAGCCGCAGGAGCTCATCGCGCGGGTGCGGGCGCGGCTGCGTCGCGGCGACGACCCGGCGCCGGAGCGTCTCTCGATCGGCGATCTGAGCATCGATGTGGCCGGTCACTCGGTCAAGCGCGACGGCGTGCCGCTCTCGCTGACTCCGCTGGAGTTCGACCTGCTCGTCGCCCTCGCGCGCAAGCCGTGGCAGGTTTTCACCCGTGAGGTGCTGCTGGAGCAGGTGTGGGGGTACCGGCACGCCGGTGACACGCGCCTGGTCAACGTCCACGTGCAGCGCCTGCGCAGCAAGATCGAGAAGGACCCGGAGCGTCCCGAGATCGTTCTCACCGTCCGCGGCGTCGGGTACAAGGCAGGCCCGGCCTGAGCACCGCAGCCCCGTCTCCGTCGCAGCCTTCCCACGGCGCAGACGGCGCGGAAGGACCTTCTGGTTCGGGCGGGGCGGGGGGGGGTGATCAGGCGACGAACGCCGGCGACCTCGTCCCGCTCGGCTCCTCGGCCGTCGGACCGAAGACAGAGGCAGAGACGGAGGATTCGGCTCGTCCCGGTTTGCGCCTGCGTGCTGTCCCCGCCCTGTGGTCGCGGGGGCGCCGGCACTGGCGCAGCAGCCTGCAGTTTCGGGTCGTGTTCACCACGTTGTTGGTGGGCACCGTACTCATGGTGGTGCTGCAGTCGTTCCTGTACGGGCGTATCGGCGACGGTCTCGTCGCCGCGCGCATGGAACTGGCCCAGTACGAGGCGGCCAGCGCTGCGCAAGACGTGCGCGAGACCCTCCAAGGCATGACGTCGACGGACAGGGCGCGGATCCGTCTCGATACCGGCGACGTGCTGGCCCGGCAGCGGCGTGACACCGGCGACCGAACCCGCGACATCATCCTCGTGCGCGCCATCGACAACCAGAGCGGACCGGCCTCCTGGGACCGCATTCAGGTCGGCAGCCTCGACGTGACCGCGATCCCGACCGCGTTGCGTCGCGCCGTCGCCGGTGACCCGGCCCGGCAGCAGGTCCAGATCCTCACGGTGCCCGGCTCCAACGGTCAGAACGTGCCGGCGATCGTCGTCGGCTCCCTCGTCACGGTGCCCCAGGCCGGCCCGTACGAGCTGTATTACGTCTTCCCGATGGAATGGGAAGAGGGGATCATGGCGGTCGTCTCGCGGGTGTTCCTCGTCGGATCGATCGCGCTGGTGGCCACGCTGGGCCTGGTGGCCTTCCTCGTCACGCGCATCGTGGTGGACCCGCTACGGCAGGCGTCCGAAGTCGCCGCGCGGCTCAGCGACGGGCATCTCAACGAACGAATGCTCGTGCGCGGTGAGGACGACATCGCACGTCTCGCCACGGCCTTCAACGACATGGCCGAGCACCTGCAGGCCAAGATCCAGCAACTCGAAGACCTCTCACGGGTGCAACAGAGATTCGTCTCCGACGTATCGCACGAGCTGCGCACGCCGTTGACGACGATCCACATGGCCTCCGAGCTCATCCACGATCAGCGCGCCGAGTTCGACCCGGTCGTCAGCCGTACCGCCGAGCTCCTGCACACACAGGTGGAACGGTTCGAGGAACTCCTCGCCGACCTCCTCGAGATCAGTCGCTTCGACGCCGGTGGCGCAGCCCTGGACCTCGATTCGGTCGACATGCGCGTCCAGGTCAACCGGGCCATCAGTGGCATCGAGCAGCTGGCGGCAGCGAGGGGGAGCGAGATCGTCGTCGTCGGCGACGGTGAGGCCCACGTCGCCGCGATCGACAGCAGGCGCGTCGACCGGATTCTGCGCAACCTGCTGGTCAACGCCGTCGAACACGGCGAGGGGCGCCCCGTCGTCGTGGAGCTCGGCTCCGACGAGGACACCGTCGCGGTCGTGGTGGCGGATCAGGGCATCGGGCTCAAACCGGGCCAGGCCGATCTCGTGTTCAACAGATTCTGGCGAGGCGACCCCTCGCGCAAGCGCACGACGGGCGGTACCGGGCTCGGTCTCGCGATCTCCTTGGAGGACGCCCACCTGCATCACGGCTGGTTGCAGGCCTGGGGCGAGCAGGGTCGTGGTGCGCGGTTCCGGCTCACCCTCCCGCGCGGACCGGGGCTCGTCGTCCGCGATTCCCCGCTGCCGTTGGCCGCGCCCGAGGCGCCTCCCGCTGTCATCGCGTCGGCTCCTGTCGATCCGGTACCTGCAGACCCGGTACCTGCAGACCCGGCGAGCGACGGTGCAGGGAGCCCCGCGACCCGTGACAGCCCGGGGGGCCCAACCAGGTCTGGCGGCGGGGCTGCTCTCGCCGAGGACGGCACGTCATGACCCGGCATCGGAGTCGCACGTCGCAGATCGGCACGGGCAGGGTCAGGGCGCGCACCCGGGTCGCGGCGATAGCGGTGTCGGCGGTCCTCGCTGTCACCGGGTGCAGCGGTCTGCCGACGAAATCCGCGGTCCAGCCTGGTCTCGAAGTGGGAGCTCCCGATGTGGAGATTCCGCGGGTTCAGTTGCGGCCGCCCGCGCCGGGCGCCCAGCCGGCCGACATCATCGCCGGGTTCATGGATGCGGCCTCCTCCTCGGAGGACGATTTCGCCGCAGCGCGCGCCTACCTCACTGGTGCGGCGGCGCGCACCTGGGAGCCGGGGGACCAGGTGACGGTGTATCCGGAGTCCGCCGTCCTCACACCGCGCGTCGCCGACGGTTCGGCCACCCTGCGCATGCCGGTGACGGCGCGGCTCGACGACACCGGCCGGTATCAGGTGGCCGATGAGGGAGAGGTCGTCACCTCTACTCTGGGTCTGCAACGGGTCGACGGCGAGTGGCGCATCTCGAGCCTCCCCGACAAGTTCGGCCTGTGGCTGAGCGCCGAGTGGTTCACCTACCTGTACCGCCGGTCCTCCGTGTCGTATGTGGACCCGTTCGAGCGGACTCTCGTGCGTGATCCCCGGTGGGTCTCGTCACGGCGGAGCGGGCCGACGGCGCTGGGGGAGGCGCAACTCGACCCGGTTCCTCCGTATCTGCGGGGTGCGGCGGTCTCCGGGTTTCCCAACGGCACGGCCCTGGGCGTCAAATCCGTGCCCGTCACCGACGGCGTCGCCCAGGTCGAACTGACCGAGCAGGCGACCAATGCGACGGTGGACCAGCGCAAGGCGGCGTGGGCGCAGATGCTGCGCACGATGCGGCAGTGGCCCGGCGTGCGCGCGATCTCCATGACCGTCGACGGAGACATGTTGCCGCTCCTCGACGAGGCCGGTGAGCCGATGAACCTCACCGAACTGCCCACGAGCATCACTGCGCTCGGCTACGAGGAATCGCAGGTGACGCTCGCTGCCGTCGTCCTGCGGACCAAGACGTACCTGGCGGCGCAGGACTTCACCGGCTGGTTGCGGGGAGGGGAGAACTTGCGATCGGTGGAGGCAGCCCTGCCCGAGGTGCCGGCGTCGTGGCAGCACATCGCGGTCGGTCCTGATGTCGTTGGCGAGCGGCGTCACGTCGCCGCTGTCGATGACACCCATTCCCACCTCATGCGCTGGACGGCGCAAGGGTCGGGGACGGCTCCCTCCTTCGGCTCCCATCTGACGGAGCCGGCCGTCGATGCACGGGACCAGGCGTGGGTCGGGGGCAGGGACGAGCGTGGGGCTCCCGCGATCTGGTTCGTCCCAGTAGGAGCAGCGCTGGACGCGGCTCCCACACCGATCGAGGCGGGGTGGCTCGAGGGCACGGTCACGGCTGTCAAGCCCTCACCGGGTGGTCGCCGCCTCGCCGTCGCGCTCACCGACGCCAAGGGGCGGACCTCGGTGTTCGTCGCCGGTCTAGCCGTCGGGCAGGGGCGCGGCCCGGTGGCGCTGGCCCAGCCGTGGCGAGTCGCG
This sequence comes from Mobilicoccus sp., assembly GCA_032100225.1. Classification (GTDB taxonomy): domain Bacteria; phylum Actinomycetota; class Actinomycetes; order Actinomycetales; family Dermatophilaceae; genus Mobilicoccus. The sequence goes on along the minus strand of DAMDJY010000074.1, from coordinate 1,001 downwards.
ACCGGGTTGACCCAGATGCGTGATCTGACCTGGGTCGGCGACACGTCCCTGGCCGTACTCGCCGGACGCTCGGGCTCCCCGGTGACGCCCGCGATCATCCGGCTCGGCGACGAGGTGGAGGCACTCCAGCCCGTGGCCGACGCGGCACAGGTCGTCAGTGCCGGAATCGAGGGAGGCGTCCTCGTCGTCACCGAGGGGGGCATCGTGTGGCGCCGCGCCGGGGCGCAGTCCTGGCAGCGCATCGGCACGGCAGAACAGGTGATCATCCCCGGCGCCTGAGCCGGGTCGACCTCGTCCACAGCCTGCCTCGCCGTGCTGCGGGCGCACGTGTGCCGGCAGGCACGCTGGCCGGATGGACCTCGCGGCGGCCGCGTACCGGCTCACGGCTCCGGTGTGGCAGCCCGTCGGGTCGCTGGCCGGTCTCGCGCTGCCGCAGGCCTGCGGTGGCTGCAGGACACTCGGAACGCCATGGTGCTGCGACTGCGCACACGAGGTGGCACGGGAGACGTCTCTGGCCCGGATCGTCTCCGGC
>DAMDJY010000074.1:0-459 GCA_032100225.1 Mobilicoccus sp. | reverse complement strand
AGTCGTGCTCGCGGCGGCGCCCTATGCAGGACCGCTCCGCTCCGCCGTGGTGGCGTTCAAGGACGGGGGTCGCCGCGATCTGCTCTCCGTGCTCGCACCGGTGATGCGGGCCGTCCTCGTCGAGGCGCTGACTTGTCGAGCCGATGACGGCGCTCCCATCGCCGTGGTCCCGGCTCCGTCCTCCACACGCTCGCGACGCACTCGCGGTGACGTGCCGCTGCACCTGCTGGTGCGGCGGGCCCTCGACGGCGCCGACGTGTTGACGGGACGGACAGTGCTCTGGGCCCCGGTTCTCCACGCCGGGCGGGTCGTGGCCGACCAGTCCCGCCTGTCCCGGCAGGACCGCCGTACCAACGTGCAGGGCGCCTTCGTCGTCGGCGCGCCGTACGTCGATTCCGTCAAGGGACTCGATGTCGTGGTCGCCGACGATGTCGTCACCACCGGCGCCACGGCCCGCGA
>DAMDJY010000073.1:0-17180 GCA_032100225.1 Mobilicoccus sp. | reverse complement strand
CCGTCCAGGGCGTCGGCTCGGTCGGTGGCGAACTGGCCCGCCTCGTGACTGCCGACGGCGCGTCCGTGCTCGTCGCCGACATCGACCCCGAGCGGGCACGGGTGGTCGCCGAGCAGACCGGTGGCCGCGTCGTCGACGTCGAGAGGATCATCACGAGCGACTGCGACGTGCTGGCCCCCTCGGCCGCCGCCCGCGTCATCACCCGCAAGGTCGTCTCCAAGCTGCGGTGCTCGATCATCGCCGGCGCCGCCAACGACACCCTCGACTGCCCGGCCGTCGACGGCGACCTCATCGACGAATCCGTCACGTTCGTGCCCGACTTCGTCGCCAATGCCGGCGGCGTCATCCACGAGCACGCCCGAGCCGTGGGCTGGTCGGAGGAACAACTCGTCGAGGCGGTCGACGCCATCGGCACCCGAGTCCTCGACCTCATCGACGAGTCCTCCGCCCACAGCGGGAGCCTGATCGACACTGCTCTTGCCCGAGGACGACGCCGCATCGCCGACGCGCGCTGAGGCCTGCTCCGACACGCCGGCCCGCCGACGACTCTCGACCCAGCCCGGCTGAGGCCGACCCGGTTGAGACGCGCTCGCTCAGACCAGCGGCGCGAAGAAGAACGTGTCGCGGGTGGCGAACCGGCCGTCGTCGGCGAACGTGAAGAAGTCGGCGAAGCGCAACGAGGCGGTCGAGCCGTCACGCAGGGTGCCCTCGAAGCGCCCGTGGACGGCGACAGACTCGGGCCCGACCACGGTGTGGTCGACGGTGTGCCGACCGCTCTCGATCACCCGGTCACCCTCGTAGAAAGCCCGCAGCGCGTCACGGCCGACAAACGGCTCGTAACCCGGGCGGCAGTAGACGGCCTCGGGGGCGAACAGGTCGAGAAGTCCGTCCACATCGTCGGCGTCGACGAGTCGGTAGTACCGCTCGACCCGGTCGGTGTCCACATGCGCAGTCGTCATACCTCGCATTGTGCCGGGGTCGAGGCGGTTCGACGGTGGTAGGCCGGTGGTCGACGGGGGTTGACCGTGGCGCAGCCCCCGGGGACGCTTCGTTCCATGTGCCGAAACATCCGCCAGTTGCACAACTTCGACCCGCCGGCGACGCGCGAGGAGATCGACGCGGCCTGCCTCCAGTTCGTCCGCAAGGTTGCGGGAGGCGCGCCGAGCAAGCGCAACGAGGAGGCCTACGAACGCGCGGTCACCGACATCGCCGCCGTCGTCGACCGTCTGCTGGGCGAGCTCGTGACCACAGCCCCCGCCAAGGACCGCGAGGTCGAGGCCGCCAAGGCCAAGGAGCGTTCGGCTGCCCGCTACGGGCGCACGGCCTGAGCAGCCGCTACCGTCGTCGGATGTCTGCCTCCCTGACGACCTACCTCGACGCGCTCGTCGACACCGCTCGCGACATCGACAGCGGTGAGTACGCGCCCCTGCGCGAGGCGCCCGCCCCGGGCGAGCGTCAGCCCTTCGGGATTGCGGTCGTCACGGCCGGGGGCCAGGCCTTCTCGGCCGGGGACGACGAGCAGCACTTCGCCCTGCAATCGGTCAGCAAAGCGATTGCCTATGCGATGGCGCTGGAGGAGCACGGCTTCGGGGCCGTGGCGAGGATGGTCGACATGGAGCCCTCCGGCGAGAGCTACGACACGATCTCCGTCGAGGACGGCACCGGCCGCCCCGACAATCCGATGATCAACGCCGGCGCCATGACGATCCACGCGCTCATCGGTGGGCCCGACGCCACGGCGCAGGAGCGGGACGGGCGGATCCTCGATACGTTCTCGGCCCTGGCGGGGCGGCGCCTGGAGATCGACCAAGCCGGATACGAGCACGAGCTTGCTTCGGCCGACCGCAACCTCGCCATCGCCCACATGCTGCGAGCGCTGGAGATCCTCCCCGACGATCCGCGTGACGTCGTGGAGGGCTACCTGCGTCAATGCGCGATCACGGTCACCGTCACGGATCTCGCGCGGATGGGCGCCTGCCTCGCGAACGGTGGCCGTAACCCCGACACCGGGGAGCAGATCTTCTCCCGCCCGGTCGTGCGCCAGGCGCTGAGCGTGATGATGACGTGCGGCATGTACGACTCCGCCGGTGACTGGGTATCCCAGGTGGGCGTTCCGGCGAAGAGCGGCATCAGCGGCGGGATTCTCGGGGTCATGCCGGGCCGCGGGGGCATCGCCACGTTCGGGCCGCGCCTCGACGAGCACGGCACCAGCGTGCGGGGCCAGCTCGCGTTCGAGCGGCTCTCGGATGACCTCGGCATCCACTTCGTCGATGCGCTACACGAAGAGGACCGTCGTTGGGAAGACGCCATCGGTGCCTGATCGCACGTGAAACGCCACAACGTTTCACGTGGAACGTTGCGGCGTTTCGGGTGCCCGGCACCTGCTGAAGGTCGATACCGCAGGTCAGGCGTGTGACGGCGATCAGTGGGAGTCGTGCGCGCCCTCACCCTGCTCGGGCTCGGTGTCGTCGGCGCCGCCTGCCACGGCCGGGGTCTCCTCGATCGGAGTGTCCTCGACGTGCGGGAGGTCGGACTCGGGGCTCTCATCGGGTGTCTGGCTCATTCATCCAGCCTAGGGTCGCGAGGCCCACCACGACAGCAGGATGCTCAGGGTCCGTCGGCTCCCGGGGTGCGCCAGTACAGTGGCGTAATGATGACCTCACCGCGCCCCAGCCGCCCCGCGCGGCGGTTGCCTGCGGTGTTGGAGACCTCCGCCGGTGGAATCGTCGTCGACGTGGTCGATGGCCGCGCCCGCATCGCCGTGATCGCCCGCCGCAATCGCGCGGGTCGCATCGAGTGGTGTCTGCCCAAGGGACACCAGGAGGCCGACGAGACCCTGGTCGAAACCGCCGAACGCGAGGTCGCCGAAGAAACTGGGATTCAGGGTCGTGCTCTCATCACGCTGGGCACCATCGACTACTGGTTCTCCACCCATGACCGCCGCGTCCACAAGGTCGTGCATCACTACCTCCTCGAGGCCACCGGTGGCGACCTCACGGTCGAGAACGACCCCGACCAGGAGGCCATCGACGTCGCCTGGGTGCACCTCGACGAGGTCCACCAGCACCTGACGTTCCCCAACGAGCGACGGATCGCCCGCCTCGCCTGGGAGAGGCTGGCCGGCGAGGGATGAGCGGTTCACGCGCCCACGCGCCGAGACGGCGAATCCTGGCGCTGGCGCTCGCTGCCGGTGCCGTCCCGCTGACCTCGGGCATCGTCACCGTGCCCTCCGCTCCAGCGGCGAACGCAGTGACCATCGGGGCGACGACAACACCTGCCGCGACGACCGTGACTCTGCCCCACATCTCGGCGCGCGCGGCGTCGGCGCCGGTCCTGGCACTCGTCGGGGTGAGTCCCTCCATCGCGGCCCCCGGTGAAGACGTGACGGTCCAGGTGGCGCTCCGTAACCCCACAGCACAGCCGGCAACACCGACGGTCTCCGTGGGTGTCGGCTCGGGGCTGACCACCCGCGAAGACGTCGCGCAACACGCATCCCGACCCGCCACCGACCTGCCGTCCATCGCCTCGACGACACCCCCTCAGCTCGCACCCGGTGCGCGCACCACGGTCTCGGTACGGATTCCTGCGGACCGTCTCCGGCTGCCGCGCCCGTTCGGGGTGCTGCCGCTGACGGTGAGCGTGACGGGCCTGCCCGCCGCTGGACCCATCGCCACGTTTCTGCCGTACCAGGTGGTCAAGGAGTACGAACCGCTCCAGCTCTCCCTGGCCCTGCCCGTCACCGCGGATGCCGATCCCGTCGCCCTCACCGGCACCCTCGATCAGCGCACAGCGGCCCGGGCCCGCATGGTCCAGACCGGGTCCCGACTGGACCGGGTCGTCAAGGCCGCCGAGGCCACGGACGCGACGCTCATCGCCGACCCGACGCTGCTCGATATCACCACACCGGTTGATGACCCCACCGCCGTGGCGAGTGCCCCGGCCACGACCCCGACGCCCGGACCCAGTACCGGCACAACGGGGGAAGCAGAGGCATCACGGGTGCCCTCGACTCCACCGCCACCCTCGGCTCCGGCACCCGCGCCGCAGCCGGCCGACCCCCTGGCAGCCCTCGGCGCCCGAGTCGCTGCCACACACAACGACGTGTGGCTGCTGCCACCTGGCGACCCCGACGTCTCGGCGCTGGTCGCCGCCCAGCCCGGACGGGCCACGTCGGACCTCTTCGGTCTGGGATCGACGTCCCCGGCGGCGCTACCCGGCCATACCGCGCCTGCCACGTCGGTGGTGTGGCCGGCCGGCTCCTCTTCCCGCCGCGTGCGCGGCACGGCAGGACGCGCCCCGGTGATCGTGCGGGAATCCCGTGCCGACCCCGATCCGGCGACGACCGGCTCGGCTGCACGTCAGGACGAGGACGGTCGACGGGTGCTGGTCACCGACGACCGTCTTTCGGCCACGGTGGTAGGGGTGACCGCGCAGACCGCCCCCGCCATGGCCCAGCAGGCTCTCGCGGACAGCATCACCCTCCTGGCCGAGTCTCCCGGGCGCGAGCGCTCCGTGCTCCTCCTGCCCGACCGCACCATCGACCCCGACCCACCTGCCCTCGCCGCCGTCATGAAGACACTGCGTGGGGCCCCCTGGATCACCTCGCGAGCAGCGAGCTCGATCATTACCGCTGCACCGGCTGCCGATCCCGTCGTCGACCCCCAGACTCCCGCCACCGGACCGGCGTCGCCCATCACGAGCGAGACGCTGCCCGCCGTCGAGGACGCCGCAGCCAAAGCGGACGGGATGCGTGACTCGTTCGGCTCCGATCAGGTGCCGGACGACCTCACCCGCGTCGCCGTCTCCACACGCTGGCGCGGACACGGCACGGTGTGGCGGACCGCACTACGCGAGGTGGGCACCAGGTTCGACACCCTCTCGCAAGGGGTCGGCGTCGTCCCCAGCGCCGTCAACTTCTTCGCCGAACACGGGATCCTGCAGGTCACGGTCGTCAACGACCTCGACGTCGAAGTCCGCAACGTCTACCTGCGCACCGACGTCCAAGGTCCGGCCCGACTGCGCATCCTCAGCGAACCCGAGCCGCTCACCATCCGCCCGCACAGCCGGACGACGGTGCGACTCGACGTCGAGGCCGTGGCCGCCGGACTCGTGCCCATCACGACCTCCCTGCAGACCGCCGACGGCATCGCGCTCGGCTCCGAATCGACCGTGCGAGTGCAGGTACGCCCCACCAACGGATGGGTTGTCCTCGCCGCCGGCGGCGTCGTCGGCGTGATCTTCCTGCTCGGCCTGTTCCGCGCCATCCGACTCGGTGAACGGCGCGTCGCCGAGGCGGACATGCGCGACCTCGACCTCGACTGACCGACACAGCGGCGCAACACGCCGCGCCGTGTCACTACGATGACGTGCGACCACCGCTCGCACGCACCCCCTTCGTCGACGGGACCCCACGATGACCACCAGCAGCAGCCTGGCGCGCAACAGCGCGATCATGGCCGCCGGGAGCCTCGTCTCCCGCATCCTCGGCGTCGTCCGCCAGGCCCTCATCGTCCTGATCTTCGGCCGATCGCTGGCTGGTGATGCCTGGAGCATCGCCAACACCCTGCCGAACACCGTGTTCCTGCTGGTGGCCGGCGGCGCGATCAACGCCATCCTGGTCCCGCAGATCAGCAAGGCCCTCCGCCACGACGACGGTGGCGAGGCCTACATCAACCGGTTGCTCACGCTGGCGTTCCTGGGTCTCGGCCTGGTGACCGCGGTGTGCATCCCGCTCGTGCCGGTGCTGGTCGGCCTTTTCTCCTCGGAGAACTTCGCTGCTTCAGGGCACGACCTGGCGGTCGCGTTCGCCTTCATCGCGATGCCCGCCGTGTTCTTCTACGGGCTCTACGCGATCCTCGGGCAGGTCCTCAACGCCCGTGAGGAGTTCGGCTGGTTCTCGTGGGCGCCGGTGCTCTGCAACGTCGTGTGGATGGTGGGGCTCGGCACGTTCCTCGGGCTGTACGGGCACCACCTCGGCGACCCGTCGAGCTACACCCCGGCGATGATCGGGCTGCTCGCCGGATCCCTCACCATCGGTGTCGCTGTCCAGGCGTTGGTGCTGCTCGTGCCACTGTGGCGCAGCGGCTTCCGGTACCGCCCCGCGTTCGGGTTCCGTGGTGTCGGCCTCGGCAGCGCCAGCCGCGTCGCCGTCTGGACCTTTGCGGCGCTGATCGTGTCGCAGGTCGCGCTCATCATCCAGTCGCGCATCCTCACGTCCGCCACCGCGGGCAACACCGGCGACAGCGGCAAGCTCGCCTACGACAGCGCCTTCATGCTGTTCATGACCCCCCACGGCCTGATCACGGTCTCCGTCGTCACGGCACTGTTCACCACGATGTCGCGCGCCGCCGCAGCCGGAGACGACGCGTCCGTGCGCAGCAACGTCGAGCGGGGGCTGGGCGTCGTCGGCGCCACGGTCATTCCCGTCATGGTCGGCGGAGCGGTGCTGGCGACCTGCCTCACCACGGCGATCTTCGTCGGCAGCTCGGTTGAGACGGCCAACGCCCTGGGCTACATCACGATGGTCATGCTCGTCGGGCTGCCCGCCTACGGAGCGTTCTACGTGGTCCAGCGCGCCTACTACGCCTACGAGGACGCCAAGACCCCGTTCTGGCTGCAGCTCGCCAACTCCGCCGTCTTCGTCGGCCTCGGCCTGCTCTGCTACCTCCTGACGACCGAGTACCGCGCCGTGGGTGTCGGCGCAGCCCAGGCCGTGAGCAACATCGTGGCCGCCGTCGCTGCCGTGATCTGGATGCGTCGCCGTCTCGGCGGGCTCGATGTCGCGGTCGTCGTGCGCACGTGGGTCCGCGCCTTCGTCGCCAGCATTCCCGCCGCTGCGGTCGCTGCGCTGATCGCCCTGCCGATCCGCCACTACGCGGCCCCGTTCCTGCCCGGCCCGTCGGACGGCGTGTGGTTCTCCTCGGTGCTCGGCCTTGTCCTCGGCGGACTGGCCTTTGTCGCGCTCTACCTGGTCACCGCCCGCCGCATGCGCATCAGCGAGGTCGACGAGCTGACGTCTCCGATCCTCGGCCGCCTGCGCGGCGTGTCGGCCAGGCGCGGCTCGGACGTTTAGACTTCGGGTGTGTGCCGTGTGTCGCCCGATCGGCGGTCCGGCCCACACCGGATCGACGCCGCCACTGCGGTGCCCTTCCGCCAAAACCGTTATGGAAGAGGGGTGGTCGCGTGCAGGGGGTCGGAACCGGGCGTCTGGTCGCCAGCCGATATGCCTTGCGTCAGCGCCGCGCGGCCCTGGGCGCCATCGAGGTCTGGGCCGCCACTGACAGCACGCTCGGCCGCGAGGTCTCGGTCACGGTTCTTCCTGTCTCCGACCCGCACGCCGAGCCACTCCTGGAGGCTGCTCGCCGGAGCGCCGCCGTCAACGATCACCGCCTCGTGCGCGTCCTCGACGTCGGTTCCCGCGGTGAGGTCGCCTGGGTGGTCGAGGAGTCCTTGTCGGAGTCCACGAGCATCGCCGACCTCCTCAGCGACGGGCCACTACCTCCCGAGGAGGCACGCCGAATCGCCGGTGAGGTCGCCAGCGCCCTCGATGTCGCGAGCCGGGAGGGCCTGCACCACCTGCACGTCACCCCGCACGCCGTACGCCGTACCAAGGCGGGCCTCGTCAAGATCGCCGGGCTCTCCACCGCAGCTGCGGTCGAAGGCACCCCCGTTCCGGACGCCGCAGAAGCCCAGCGCATCGACGCCCTCGGAGTGGTCGGCCTCCTGTACGCCGCGATGACCGCCCGCTGGCCGCTGCGCTCCAGCGTTCCCGGGCTCGACGCCGCCCCCCGCGTCGGCGGAACCGTCGTACCGCCGAGCGAGATCGCCGTCGCCGTTCCCACCGACCTCGACGCGCTGTGCCGCGACACCTTTGCCCGCTCCGCAGCACCTCGTACCCCCGCCGAGGTCGTCACCCGCCTCGGCGCCTGGTCCCACACGTTGGTGCGTCACGTGGCACCTCGCGCTCAGGTCGCCGCGCCGACGGAGATGTTTCCGCGCGTGGGTCGCGCAGAGGCTCCTCGTGCAGGTGCCGGAGCCGCTCCTGTCGCCGCTGCCGCCACGGCGCGAACCACCACAGCTGCTCCCGCTCGCAAGGTCAGCCACCGCGAGATGCGCGCCCACGAGAAGGCCGCTCAGGCCGCTGAAGAGCGTCGTGAGATCGCTGCACGGCGCCGTGACCCCAGCTTTCTCGACGTTCCCGAGGCTCTCGAGGGCTCCTCGGGGCCGTTGGAACCGCCGGCACCTCTGGTGGCCGCGCCCGTCGAGCGCGAGGGTCGCTACGCCAAGTACGTCCTCGGCGCCGTCGGTGGGGTCCTGCTCCTCGCGGCTCTGCTATCGATCAAGTCGCTGAGCAGTGCCTTCGACGAGATGAGCGCTGCGACGGCTCCCGGCACCGGTCCTGCCCGCAGCACGGCGCCTGCCACCCCGGGCGCCTCGCCGAGTACGGCTGCTCCCGCTCAGAGCAGCCCCACCACCTCGATCACCTTCTCCGGCGCCAAGGCTCTCGATCCCGAGGGCGACGGCGGCGAGAACAACGGTGGAATCCGCAAGGCGTACGACGGCGATCCCGCCACCTACTGGCAGTCCGAGGGCTACAAGGCTCCCGATTACCAGGGCCAGAAGAGCGGCGTCGGCATGGCGTTCGAGTTGCCCGATGGCGCCTCGGTATCCAGCCTGTCGGTGATCCTCGGAGACGGCCCTCAGACAGGCACGATCTCGGTATCCCAGAACCGATCACCCGAGAACGCCACGCAGGTGGGCACGTTCGACAACGCTACGGGTGAGCAACAGGTCACCATCCCCGAGAACGAGCGCTCCGGTGCCCGGTTCGTCATCGTCTGGATCACCAGCGCGATGAAGCAGGACGACGACCGGTACCGCGCCATCATCAGTGAGGTCACCGCCCGCTGACACGCACGGCGCACATGCTTTCGGGGGGTTCGGAACTATCCGGGCCCCCCGAACGTGTGTCGAGCGGAGGATCGACACGAGAGCGGAGGCCGGGTGTGAGCGAATCGCGCGACGAAGACGACCCCACGGGGATGCGGCACCTGCTGTCGAGCATGTCCGACCCCGAGCCGATGTCCGAGGACATGGTCCGCCGTATCGCTGCCGACATCGAGCGTGAGCGTTCTCAGGGCGAGCGAGAGTACCACAGGTTCGATCCGGCTGTTGCAGCACCCCCGACGCGTCCTCGAGGTGCGGCGCTGGTCCTCCTCGGCGGGGCCGCAGCCATCGCCTTCGCCCTCCCCGTTCTCGCTGACGCCCTCACCCGTCCCAGTGTGCCCACCAGCGCCGCTCTGGTCCCATCCCTGGCCGGTGAACCATCCGCGCAGGCTCCTGCGCCCCCGGCACCCACCGTTCCGCCCTCCACGAATTCACCTGCCCCGACTGCCGTGACGGCGGGCATGACACTCGTCTCGACAGGCACCGACTATCACCGGGGTGACCTCGCGGGGCAGCTCACCGCCCTGATCGAACGGGAGCAGGTTCCCAGTAGCTCCGCCTCTGTCATCACCAGTACCGGCGATGCCCCAGACGACACTGCGACGTCGGTGCGCACGTGCCTGCACGCCCTGGCCCTCGATCACCGAAAGGTTGTCGTCGACGTCGCCACCTACGAGGGCCGCCCGTCTCTGGTCGTCGTCGGGCCCCCGAGCCACGGACACTCCGGAGGTCTCCGTACCGCTACCGTCATGCCGCGCGACTGCAGCCGCGACGACACCGTTCCATTCGCCGGGCCGTTACGCGTTCACTGACACCTCGTCGACGTGCCGCTCGGAACAACCGAGCGATGGCCGTGGTTGAACCTGCAGGCCTCGTGCCTCCTCGTGCTCGCCATCCATGAAGGGATCCTCTGTGACTTCCGAGACCACCGACCTGCGCGACGTCATCATCGTCGGCTCAGGCCCCGCTGGTTACACCGCCGCCGTCTACGCTGCGCGGGCCGGCCTGTCACCGGTCGTGATCACCGGGTCCATCACTGCAGGTGGAGCCCTTATCAACACGACCGAGGTCGAGAACTTTCCCGGGTTCCCTGAGGGGATCATGGGGCCGGACCTCATGGACAACATGCGGGCCCAGGCCGAGCGCTTCGGGGCCGAACTCATTGCCGACGACGTCGTCGAGATGTCGCTGGATGGGGCCATCAAGAGCGTCGTCGATGGATCGGGACGCACCTACCGCGGCCGCAGTGTCATCCTTGCTACGGGCTCCGCCTACCGTGAGCTCGGCATCGAGAACGAGAAGCGCCTCTCCGGTCACGGCGTGAGCTGGTGCGCCACCTGCGACGGCTTCTTCTTCCGTGACCAGGACATCGCGGTCGTCGGCGGCGGCGACTCCGCCATGGAGGAGGCCACCTTCCTCAGCCGCTTCGCCCGTTCCGTCACCGTCGTCCACCGCCGCGACGGACTGCGGGCCTCAAAGATCATGGCGCAGCGCGCCATGGACGACCCCAAGATCTCGTTCGCCTTCAACTCTGCTGTCACGGCAATTCATGGTGAGGCCAAGGTCGACGGCGTCACGCTCACCGACACGGTTACCGGCGAGGAGCGGCGCCTCGACGTGACTGGGCTCTTCATCGCGATCGGGCACGACCCACGCAGTGAGCTGGTCCGCGACCAGGTCCACGTGGACTCCGAGGGGTACGTCCTCGTCGAAGGCCGCACCACCAAAACCAGCTTGCCCGGTGTGTTTGCCTGTGGTGATCTGGTCGACCACAGCTACCGCCAGGCGATCACCGCGGCAGGCAGCGGCTGTTCGGCCGCACTGGACGCGGAGCGCTACCTCGCTGACCTCGACTCCGGTACTGCTGCTCCCGCACTCTGACCTCTTCGCACCTCACCCGCTCCACGAAAGGAACCCCCATGGCCACCATCACCGCCATCACCGACGCTGAGTTCGACGCTCAGGTTCTCGAGAGTGACAAGCCCGTCCTGGTCGACTTCTGGGCTCCCTGGTGTGGCCCTTGCAAGGCCATCGCGCCCATCCTCGAAGAGATCGCCGCGCAGCACGGCGATAAGCTCACGATCGTCAAGCTCAACACCGACGAGAACCCCCAGACGACCGCTCGGTACGGCATCACCGGCATCCCGGCGCTGAACGTCTACCAGGGCGGCGAGCTCGTCCACAGCATCGTCGGCGCCCAGCCGAAGCCCAAGCTCCTCCGCGAGCTGGAGCCCTTCATCAGCTGACCTGCGTGGAGAGAATTCGAAGACGGCCCCGCATCCATTCGGATGCGGGGCCGTTTCACGTGGAACATCACTGCACAGGACGGCTCAGTTCTGCTGGGGAGCCGCGTCCGCGCCGAGGACGTCGAGGATCCGATTGAGATCGTCGACCGAGGCGAACTCGACGGTCAGCTTGCCGCGCTTTCGGCCCATGTTGATGGAGACGCGGGTGTCGAGACGATCAGCGAGGCAACTGGCCACCTCGTCCAGCTCTGGGCGAGAGACCGGTCGGCGCTGGGCGCGTTGACGAGCAGGGCTACCGGCGTCGCCCACAGCGATCATCTCTTCGACCGAGCGGACGGACAGACCTTCAGCGACAATCCGTTGCGCCAGCCGCTCCATGGCAGCCGGATCCTCGAGTCCCAAAAGCGCCCGCGCATGGCCGGCGCTGAGCACACCGGCTGCGACGCGGCGCGCCACCAATGGCGGGAGACGCAGCAGGCGCAAGGTGTTGGTGATCTGCGGGCGCGATCGCACGAGACGGGAGGCGAGGTCTTCGTGGGTGCATCCGAAGTCTTCGAGGAGCTGCTGATAGGCGGCTGCCTCCTCAAGGGGGTTGAGCTGACTCCGGTGGAGGTTCTCCAGCAGCGCATCGCGCAACATGTCGTCGTCTGTCGTGGAGCGGATGATCGCCGGGATGACACTGAGGCCTGCCGCGCGGGTGGCTCGCCACCGTCGTTCGCCCATGACCAGCTCGTACCTGGCGGGGGAACCATCCTTGGCCCCACTGGGCCGCACGACGATCGGCTGCAGAACGCCGATCTGCCGGATGCTGTCGATCAGCTCACCGAGATCGTCCTCGTCGAATACCTCACGGGGCTGACGTGGGTTGGGCACGATGGATTCGATGTCCAGTTGGGCAAACTGCGCCCCTGGTACAGCGGCGAGGCCGTCGTTTGAGGGGGTGACGTCGGCGTTGACTGGCGGCGAACTCGGCGGAAAGTAGCTCGTTTCACGTGAAACACCGCTCCCACCGTTCGTGAACATGTCTCGCGGCCGTACCACTGTGTCCGGTGAATCCGGGATCAGTGCGCCTAAGCCTCGACCCAACCCGCGCCTACGTTCACTCACTGTCATTCCCTCTCATCGGGCCGGTCATCATCACACTCTTGCTCCGCGTTCCGCGATCTCGCCGGCAGCTCGGCCATAGGCCAGCGCACCAGTGCTTGCCGGGTCGTAGGAGATCACGGTCTGCCCGTGACTCGGCGCCTCCGACACGCGCACCGACCGTGGAACGGTGGCGCGCAGCACCTGCTCTGGAAAGTGCTTGCGCACTTCATCGGCCACCTGCGAGGAGAGGCGGGTCCGTGCGTCGTACATCGTCAACAGAATGGTCGTGACGCTGATATCCGGGTTGAGGTGTCTCTGAATCATCTCGATGTTCTTGAGGAGCATCGAGAGTCCCTCCAGCGCGTAGTACTCGCACTGGATCGGGATGAGAACCTCATGTCCTGCCACGAACGCGTTGATGGTCAACAGTCCCAGGCTGGGCGGACAGTCGATGATGATGTAGTCCGGCGGCTCAGGCACGGTATTCATGTAGGTGCGGACAGCACGCTGCAGACGCATCTCTCGCGCGACGAACGACACCAGTTCGATTTCTGCACCGGCCAGATCGATCGTGGCCGGCACGCAGTAGAGGCCCGGAATGTCGGGAGACTCATGCACCACGTCGGCCAGCGGAACGTCGTCGACCAGGACGTCGTACACACTCGGGACTCCGGCACGGTGGTCGACACCGAGCGCAGTGCTGGCGTTGCCCTGCGGGTCGGTGTCGATGACCAACACAGAAGAGCCACCGGCAGCCAGCGCAGCAGCGAGGTTGACGGCTGTGGTCGTCTTGCCGACCCCGCCCTTCTGGTTCGCCACAGTGAAGATGCGGGTACGCGGCGGCCGGGGGAAAGGCGCTCCCGGTGGCGGGGGGACTGCTGCTGCGCGCGCCGTCGTCGTGGACTCACCGCCCCCTGGGGCTGGAGGACTCTGCACTGGCAACGACTCCTCCAGGGGGCCACTATCGGGAAGTTCGCCCGTGAGGTCATCATGCGCGGGCCCGCGGTCGTTGACAGCTTCTCCCTTGTCCGGTCCTGACCCATGCGTGACAGGGATATCTCCGGCGGACTCGTGGACTGTGGGTGCGGTCGCGCCAGGCGCATCGACCTCGAGCGGTGCAGCAGCCACGGCCGCCAGGGCTGGGGGTCTGTTGGAGGGGACGTCGTCAGCCTGGCTTTGCCCCATCGGCATTCCAGCCGACGAGACACCGTCTACCGGGGGTGTTTCACGTGAAACAGCACGCTCAGTGCCAGGCCAGCCCAACGGAGCTGGGGAGCTGACAGACAGACTTCCCCCCGGCCACCCGAGCGCGTTCATACCGTGGGACACCTAGACTTCCTCCCGATCGAGACCATGCCGTCCCACGGTAGTCGGTCCGACGTCCGACCACGGCCTCGGTCCGGGGCGTGGCTGTGGGTATGACCTCAGCGACGCTTTGAACTGCGCTTCGGACGAGGGGCATACCGTGCGCAGATCACCGTCGTCGGCTGGGGTAGTTCGTGGCCCACCGTCAGGACGTCGAAGTCGGTCCAGCCGGCACGCCCAGCCGCGGCCTTGTCTCGGGCGAGTTCGTCCGGGGCAGAACTCCCCTTGAGAGCAAGCATGAGCGCGCCCGGTTTGGCGAGGGGAGCCATCCATCCGGCCAGCGTCGACAGTTTCGACACCGCTCGTGCCGTGACGACCTCTCCGGTGACGGCGACCTCATCCGCTCGACCGCGGTGGACGTACACGGTGGCGAGCCCGAGGGCCCCGACCGCGTCCTCGAGCCAGGCGGTGCGCCGGGCCATGGGCTCCACCAGGTGCAACGAGAGATCAGGACGAGCGATCGCGATGGCGAGCCCGGGCAGGCCTGCTCCGGAACCGACATCCACGACGACAGCGTTCTGTGGAATCAGTTCTTCGACGACGGCGCAGTTGAGAATGTGTCGTTCCCACAGACGTTCGATCTCGCGCGGACCGATGAGACCGTGGGTGACACCGGTGTCGGCCAGGAGTTCGGCGTAGCGGACCGCAGTGTCCAACCGGTCACCGTAGAGGGACTCGGCCGCCGCAGGGGGCGGAGGTGCCGACGCCGGAGCGACATCTTCGACCTGGCCGGGTGCCACAGCGTGCAGATCTGCCTCGACGCCGTTCGACAACGCGATCAGGCCGGGTGGACGACGACGTGCCGGCGCGGCTCGGAACCTTCGGACTCCGAGTGCAGACCCGAACGTAGGACCTCGTCGTGCGCGACCTTGCGCTCAAAGGCGCTCATCGGCTCCAGGGGCTGCGGTTCACCCGTGCGCTTGCACTCCTCGACGGCAGCGCGAGCGATCTCGAGAACGGCCAGGCGACGCTCGGCGCGGTGGCCCGCGACGTCCAACATCAGGCGGGTGTGCTCGCCGGTCTCGGCCTGCACGGCCAGGCGCGTGAGCTCCTGCAGTGCCTCCAGGACGCGGCCGTCCGGGCCGACGAGGCGGCGCGGAACTCGGCCGTCCTCGGAGTCCACGATGGCCACAGCAGCGCGGTCACCATCGATGTCGACGTCGATGTCACCGTCCAGATCGGCAATGTCGAGGAGGCGCTCGAGAAAGTCTGCCGCGATCTCACCCTCGCGCTCCAGAAGAGCAGCCCTCGAGAGCTTGCGCTTCTCGGCGGGGACCTCGGGGGTCTCCTCGAGTGCCAGGGTGGGGGTCTGCTCGACGTCGGCGTCGGTCATGTCGTACTCCTGTCGTGAAAGGGTGCGTGAGCCGGAGCGGGGATCAGCGTTTGCGCTTCTTGCGGCGCACAGGCTGGGGCCGCTGGCCCGAGTTGGTGACGGGGCTCTCCACCACGGTGGCGCCTCCACCCCCAGAGGTCGTGTCGGTCTCGGCGTCGGTCTCCTTGTGCAGGCCGGGCACGGAGAAGGTCTTGTGCTCCTTGCCACGGGCCAGACGACGAGCCTGAAGAGCCTTCTCGGCGGGCGAGCCCGGGGCCGGCATGCGGTTGATCACGTAGAACTGCTGGCACATGGTCCACACGTTGGTGACGAGCCAGTAGATGAGCACACCGACGGGAAAGTTGACGCCGGTGACGGCGAAGATGATGGGGAACAGGTACAGCATCATCTTCTGCTGCTGCGCGAACGGGTTGTCGAGCGCGGACTCCGGCATGTTCTTACGCATCAACTGGTGCTGCGTGGTGAACGTCGAGATCGACATCAGCACGATGAGCACGATCGTGAGGATCTGCGTGTTGAGGTTGCCCGAGGTCATGAACGTGGCCGACAGCGGAGCCCCGAAGAGGGTGGACTGCTCGGCCTGAGCTGCCAGGTTCTGGTCGAGCGGCCCAGCGGGCGCACGCACACCGGTGGCGACTCGTCCGAGGTTGTTGAGCACCGAGAACAGCGAGAAGAAGATCGGCATCTGCAACAGGATCGGCAGGCAGGAGCTCAGCGGGTTGGTGCCCGTGCGCTTGTACAGGTCCATCGTCTCGGCCTGCATGGCCTGCTGCGACTCAGGGTCCCTCTTGCCCTTGTACTTCTTCTGGATCTTCTGCAGCTCGGGCTGGATGAGCTGCGTCCGCCGCGAGGATTGAATCTGCTTGACGAACAAGGGGATCAGCAGGATGCGGACGACGACCACGAGGCCGGCGATGGCGAGGGCCCAGTTCCAGCCTGACGTCTCGGGCATGCCGAGAGCGGTGTTCAGGCCGTGGAATGCCACGAGGACCCATTCGACCGCCCATTCGAGCGGCCACATCAGGGTGCCCCAGAAACCTCGTTCCATGTCTTCCTTCCTCAGGTGCGGCAGAGCCGCGGATGTCGCCTCATCGATGGATCGGTGCTGCGGGAGGATTCCCGCCCGACCCGTCCTGGTGTGCGTCGGGCTGGTGCGCCCCATTGTGTCGTCTGGGTCGACCGTCCGGCCCACGTTCAGGAACGTAGTCCACGCCGCCAGGGTTCCACGGGTGGCACCGGCACAGGCGGCAGACGCCCAGCCAGATCCCACGGATGGGACCGAAGCGCTCGATGGCCGTGAATGTGTACGCCGAGCAGCTCGGGTAGAACCGGCACGACGGCGGCAGCAGCGGGGAGATGACGAGTTGGTAGAAGCGCACCGCAGCCAGAAACGGCGCCCGGACGAGGCGCCCGGCGCGGGCGTTGCTCATACCGTGATCCCCGTCTTGGAGCAGGCCGCTCGGGTCAGTCGCTGCAATTCGGCATCGAGCTCGAGGTAGGTGACCTCCGCCGCAGCGGGGTTGGCCCGGACGACGAGGTCGACACCGGCGGGCAGGCTCGGCAGGAGCTGCGCCATGACAGCGCGCATTCGGCGCTTGACCCTGTTGCGCTGAACCGAATTACCCACGGCTTTGGACACGACGAAGCCCACCCTGCACTCGGGCACGGTGGGCTGCGAGACTCGCGCGTGAACGACGGCAAGCCTGCTGCCGCTCCGTCCACCGCGAACCGCGGACGCGAAGTCCTCGCCGCGCCGAAGTCGGTGCCGGGCGGGCAGCATCGAAATACCGTCAGGCCGTGAGCTTCTTGCGGCCCTTGAAGCGACGCGCCGCCACGATGGCGCGACCCGCGCGGGTCGACATGCGCTCGCGGAAGCCGTGCTTGCGGGCGCGGCGGCGGTTGTTCGGCTGGAAGGTGCGCTTGGTCACGATGCTCTCCGTTACTGCGCGAGGGCTCGCGCGGTGTCCTGATAGGTCCGGGTGTCCTCGCCCCGGCAGTACTCTCCGGGTGTCGCGACGTCCACGGGCTCTGCGGCCGTCACATGTCGACACCCGGGCCGGAGAGCTCGGGGCGAGATAGGCATGCGTCAGCGGCACAGAAGATGGGCCAGGGGACAACGGTACGCATCGGCGCCCATCCCGGTCAAACCGGCGACGAGACTCACGTGAAGTGCCCGCGAACGGTTCGCGGTGCCTCACGTAGGA
>DAMDJY010000072.1:0-17236 GCA_032100225.1 Mobilicoccus sp. | reverse complement strand
CCACTGCCGGGCGCGCCCGGTCGGATCATCGGACGCACTCCGGGGGGCGGCGCCTCCCCCACAGGGTCGACCCCGCGGCGCGGCACGGCAGGCAGAGGTTCGGTCGAAGGATCCGCCACGAGCATCCACGCAGGCGGCGACGCAGGGGCAGACACGGGTGTTGCGGCTGCCGCTGGGTGCGTCGCGTGGTTGTCGGGCATGCCCGGCCAGGGTTCCTCCGCGGCGGGCGGGGGCGTCGATCGTGCGTATGGCAGCTCCGGCGGCGTCGATCCTGGCGTCTGATCGGTCGAACGCGGGACGCGGGAGGCGGCCAACAAGGCGGTCGCACGGTCAGAGGCAGGCATGCCGCCACGCTAGGGAGCCCCCGCATCCGAAGCTCGGGCCGCAGACGAGCCTGGGGATGGCCGGGGCCGGATCGTCGCGCTGTGGACGACGGCCCGGCCGGTCCGCTGGTCAGCTCAGGCCCGGCTCAGCACCGCAGACATCGTCGACGGCGTCATGGCACGTCGACAGCACTGACGCACCGCCCACACCGCTCACACGTCGGCGCGAGGAGGTTCGGGACTGATGGCTACGGCCATAGCTCCGGGCCCGAGATGAACGGCCGCGACGGCGCCGATGGGGCGTACCCAGACGTCGTCACCCGCGAGTTTGTCGCCGAGACGATCCACAAGCTGGCCGGCGAGTCGCTGAGCCCGCTCCTCGTCCTGCAGATGATGCACCGCCACGGCGACGGGTGTGGACGAGGCCTCGGCCTGCTCCCCCACGAGTTCGACGAGGCGAGCGAGCGCACGTCCGGCGGTCCGCACCTTTTCGACGACCTCGATGCGACCGTCCTCCAGCCGCAGCAACGGCCGCACCGCCAGCGCCGATCCGAGCAGGGCCGATGCATTGCCGATTCGCCCGCCGCGACGCAGGAACTCCAGGGTGTGCACGTAGAACAGGAGCCCCCCGGAGGTCGCCCGCCCACGAACGGCCTCGACGACCTGCCCCGTCTCGGCACCCGTCGCGGCCAGGCGCGCCCCCGTGATGACGGCGTGCCCGAGCGTCATGCCCATCGTCATCGAGTCGATGACGTGGACCGGGATGATCGCAGCCCGCGCCGCGAGAGTCGCAGCGTCACACGTCCCCGACAGCTCGGAGGACAGGTGGACAGAGACGATCTCGGTCGCCCCCGCCTGCGCGAGCCGCTCGTAGGCGTCGAGCAGCGCCTTGGGCGAGGGCCGCGATGTGGTCAATGTGCGCGACTTCTTGATCAACCGCAACAGCTGTTCGTCGCTGAGGTCAACGCCCTCGGTGTAGGACACCCCGTCCGCCGACATCTGCAGCGGGACGACCGTGATGCCGAGTTCGGTCGAAACCTCCTCCGGCAGATAGGCGGTGGAGTCCGTGACGAGGGCGACGGACACGGGGCCGTCGCCTCAGCCCGTGACGATGTTGACGAGGGACGGCGCCCGCACGATGACCTTGCGCACCTGGGTGTCGGCGACGAGCTCCGCGATCCGGGGCTCGGCCAGTGCCGCCGCCTCGAGGTCGGCGTCGCTGATGTCGGCGGCGACCTCCATGCGCGCACGCACCTTGCCCTTGATCTGAACCACGCAGGTGACCGTGTCCTCGACGAGCAGCGCTGGGTCGGCGACCGGGAAGTCGACGTAGGTCAGCGAGCCGTCGTGCCCGAGGCGCGACCACAGCTCTTCGGCCAGGTGCGGCGCGACGGGAGCGACCATGAGCACCAGCGGCTCGACCGTGGCGCGCGGCGGGACGTCCATCTTGGTGAGGTGGTTGTTGAGCTCGATGAGCTTGGCGATGGCGGTGTTGAAGCGCAGCCCGTCGTAGTCGGCGCGTACGCCCTCGATGGTGCGGTGCACGAGACGCAGGGTGGCGTCGTCGAGGTCGGTGTCGGAGACGCGCACCTCACCGGTCTCCTCGTCGACCACGTTGCGCCAGAGCCGCTGCAGGAACCGTTGGCTGCCGACGACCGAGCGGGTGTCCCACGGCTTCGACAGCTCCAGCGGACCCATGCTCATCTCGTAGACGCGGAACGTGTCGGCACCGTAGGCCTCGCACATGTCGTCGGGGCTGATGACGTTCTTGAGCGACTTGCCGATCTTGCCGAACTCGCGCGTGACGGGCTCGCCGTTCCACGTGAAGTCGCCCTCGACCTCGACGACCTCTGCGGCGGGGACGTATTGGCCCCGCGCGTCGGTGTAGGCGGGCGCCTGCAGCATGCCCTGCGCGAAGTACTTGCGGAACGGCTCCTCGGAGCTCAGGTGACCGAGGTCGTGCAACACCTTGTGCCAGAACCGCGCGTACAGCAGGTGCAGCACGGCGTGCTCGGCACCACCGACGTAGAGGTCGACACCGCCGGGGTCCGTCGCGTCCGCGGGCGCACCGGAGACGGGCGCCGCGTGCGGCCCCATCCAGTAGGCCTCGTTGGCGGGGTCGACGACCGCCTCGGTGTTGGCCGGGTCGAGGTACCGCAGGTAGTACCAGCAGGAGCCTGCCCAGTTGGGCATGGTGTTCGTCTCGCGGCGATATGTCTTGACGCCGTCGCCATCACCCAGGTCGAGCTCGACCTCCACCCATTCCGTCGCGCGCGACAGGGGTGGCTCGGGGGTGCTCGTCGC
Organism: Mobilicoccus sp.; assembly: GCA_032100225.1. Classification (GTDB taxonomy): domain Bacteria; phylum Actinomycetota; class Actinomycetes; order Actinomycetales; family Dermatophilaceae; genus Mobilicoccus. The sequence continues at coordinate 14,609 of DAMDJY010000072.1, read as the reverse complement.
GTCATCGGGGGCGAAGGTCTTGGGCGAGTAGTCGTCGATCTCCGGCAGCTCGAGCGGCAGCATCGACTCGGGCAGCGCGTGGGCGATGCCCTGCTCGTCGTAGACGATGGGGAACGGCTCACCCCAGTAGCGCTGGCGGCTGAACAGCCAGTCGCGCATCCGGTAGTTGATCGTGACCTCGCCGCGACCGGTGCGGTCGAGCCACTCGATCATCGTGGCCTTGGCCTCGGTGACGGCCAGTCCGTCGAGGCTGACCTCGTCGTTGGCGGAGGCCGTGGCGACACCGGCATCCGTGAAGGCGGCGCCGGCAGCGACCGAGCCCTCCCAGTCGTCACCCGTGTTGGGGCGGACCACGTCGACGATGTCGAGGTCGAAGGCCTGGGCGAAATCGAAGTCGCGCTGGTCGTGGGCCGCGACCGCCATGATGGCACCCGTTCCGTAGCCCATGAGCACGTAGTCGGCGATGAACACCGGCACCTGCGCGCCGTTGACGGGGTTCGTCGCAAACGCGCCGGTGAACACCCCGGTCTTCACCTTGTCGTCCATCTGACGCTCGACGTCGGACTTGCGAGAGGCGGCCAGGCGGTAGTCGGCGACGGCCTCCTTCGGGGTCGCGGCGCCACCGGTCCACGCGTCACGCGTGCCCTCGGGCCAGGCTGCGGTCGTGATCTCGGCGACGGCGGGGTGCTCGGGCGCGAGCACCATGAACGTCGCACCGAAGAGGGTGTCGGGGCGCGTCGTGAAGACCGTCAGGGTCTGCTCGCCGCCCGCGGTCGTCGGCGCAGTGAAGTGGACACGAGCACCCTCGGAGCGGCCGATCCAGTTGCGCTGCATCGACTTGATCTTCTCGGGCCACTCGACGCGATCGAGGTCCTCGACGAGGCGGTCGGCATACGCCGTGATGCGCATCTTCCACTGCCGCAGGTTGGTGCGGAAGACGGGGAAGTTGCCACGCTCGGTGAGGCCCTCGTTGGTCACCTCTTCGTTGGCGACGACGGTGCCGAGCCCGGGTGCCCAGTTGACGGGCGCCTCGTCGGCATAGGTCAGACGGAATCCGTCGAGGTAGCGGGCTCGCTCGACCTCGTCGAGATCGGTCCACGCACGGCCCTCGAAATCGCCGGTCAGGGCACGTTCGCCTGATTCGATCTCGGCCACCAGCTCGGCGATCGGGCGGGCCTTGCCACGGCCGCCGTCGGCCCGCACGGCCTCGGCGTCGTACCAGGAGTTGAAGATCTGGAGGAAGATCCACTGCGTCCAGCGGTAGTACTCCGGGTCGATGGTCTGGATGGCGCGACGGTCGTCGTGCCCCAGGCCGAGACGCCGCAACTGGCGCGTGTACGTCTCGATGTTGGCCTCGGTCGTCGTCCTCGGGTGCGTCCCCGTCTGAACGGCGTACTGCTCGGCGGGCAGACCGAACGCGTCGTAGCCCATGCAGTGCAGGACGTTCTTGCCCGTCATGCGGTGGTACCGCGCGTAGACGTCGGTGGCGATGTAGCCCAACGGGTGACCGACGTGCAGGCCCGCGCCGGAGGGGTACGGGAACATGTCGAGCACGAGCAACTTCTGCCGATCGGCCACGCCCTGCGGGTCGGCCCATGGGCCTGCCGGGTTGGGCGCGTGGAACGTGCCCTGCTCCTCCCACCGGTCCTGCCAGGAGAGCTCGATCTGCTCGGCCAAGGCGGCGGTGTACCGGTGCGGCGTGTCGTTCATCGGTTCCTTCGATCGTCAGGGGTGGCACTCACCGGGCTCGCGACCCTCCGACAGGCTGTTGCCACACCGGGAGTCCGCACGAGCGCACGGGCAACTCAGCCTAACGCAGCGGCTTTGCCCGGAGCCGAACCCGTTCGACCAGCAACGACGACGGGCCGCCCCCAGAGTGGACGGCCCGTCGAGAGAGTGATGAATCAGAGCGCGTTGTACGCCTTGGCCATCGCCGACTTCTTGTTCGCAGCCTGGTTCTTGTGGATGACGCCCTTGCTGACGGCCTTGTCGAGCTTCTTGCTCGCGAAGGCCAGTGCAGCCTGTGCCTCTTCCTTGTTACCTGCCTCGGCGGCCGCGCGGAACTTGCGGATGCCGGTGCGGAGCTCGGACTTGTACGCACGGTTGCGCTCGGTGCGCTTGGCGTTGGTCTTGATCCGCTTGAGCTGCGACTTGATGTTTGCCATGGTGACTCTCGTTTCCGGTCGTTCGGCTGTCAGGGACAGGCCCGCTCTCACCTCCGGAGCGGGTCAAGCTCCGGCCAAGAACGGACTGCTTTGCACGTGTCGGCGCACGACCTGGGCGCACACGTAAGCCACCACGCTACCAGTGCCGCCCCGTAGCCCCAATTCCTCGGCCTGGACATTGAAGCGATAAGCCTTCATTCTTGAACCTTCAGCGTTAGAGCTTAAGGAGGAGCCGATGCCTGATGCGGTCTTCGTGCTCACGTGTGACCAACGCGGCAGCCGACGCTCGACCGATGCCGTTCCGGGGGCTCTCTCAGCGCTATCGGCGCAGCCGGGAGGTACCGCCGCCCCCACACGTGTCGTGGCTGCACCCATCCTCAAGGCCGAGCGGACGGCCGGGGACGAGATCCAGTTCGCCTACGACGACCCGACCGGCGTGGTGTGGGCCGTCGAGACGTTGACCCGGCTGGGCGACTGGCGGATCGGGGTGGGGATCGGCGACGTCGAGCATCCTCTTCCGGACAGCACCCGAGCTGCCCGAGGAGCGGCGTTCATCGCTGCCCGGGAGGCCGTCGAGCGCGCTCGTCTGAACGCGGCGCAGCTCGCGGTGCGGGCCGCGCCTGCCGGGGGGTCGGAGGACGACTCCGCAGGTCGAAAGGCTGTGGGTACCCCGGAATACCGTCGTCTACGACCGGCCGATGCCGCCGAGCATGCCCTCACGCTGCTCGTCGCGACGTTGGCGCGACGGACGACAGCAGGGTGGGAGATCGTGGTTCTGCTCGACGAAGGTCTCAACGGGCGTCAAGCCGCCGAGCGCCTCGGCATCAGCGAGTCGGCGGTGAGCCAGCGCGTCGCACGCGCGGCTCATGAAGAGGGAGAGCGCGCCCGAGCACTGTCGCTGCACCTGTTGGACCTGGCTGCTCAGGAGCTCTCATGAACCACGCGTGGTGGGTGGTGCTCGACGTCGTCGTCGCCGTGGGGATCGGCGCGCTCGTCACGTTCGGTGGGGGACGCATCGTGCAGGCCTGCTTTCGCCGCATCGACCCACCTGATGTCGAGGCTGCGGCGCGGTCTCTGCCCGGCGGATCGTGGATCGGGGCCCTGGAACGAATCGCGGTGTACTCCGCTCTCCTGGCGAATTGGAAGGAGGCCCTGGCCGTCGTCCTCGCCGTCAAGGGCCTGGCCCGGTATCCCGAGCTACGTGCCGGAGACACCCCCGCCGTCGCAGAGCGCTTCATCATCGGGACGTTCATCAGCGTGCTGCTCGCGTGCGGAGCCGCTGCTCTCACCATCTGGTTGAGAACTCTGACGCCCTGACCCACGTCCCTGCGCCGTCCGTGGACGCGAGCACAAGCGCCGAGGGCGCTCCCCCACCGAAGTGGAGAAACGCCCTCGACGTGTTGTGGTGACGGGCCAAAGCCCGCCTGGGACCTGGGATCAGCGACGCAGGAAGCGTCCGAGGTTGCCGGAGAAGGCGTACACGCAGTCGCTCTGAATCGCGGCGAACAGCATGTTGCCCGACTTGTTGAAGGTGGGGCCGGCCCACTCGCCACGCTCGGCGTTGTCCTTGACGAGCGCGATGGCGCCCGACTTGGGCGTCCAGGCGATGAGGTGGTTCGGGTCGGAGCCGTCCTCGGCGATGACGAGCGTGCCCCACGGGGAGACCGTGATGTTGTCGGGGCTGTCGAAATAGTCGCCCTTGCCGAAGTAGACCTTGAGGGTGAGGGTCTCGGCGGCGTAGTCGTAGTACATGACCATGCCCTGGTCCTCGTCGACGCCGTACTTCGTGGCCTCGCCGGCGATGACGTAGGACAGCGTGAACCAGAGGCCCTTGCCGTCGCTCCACTGGCCCTCGATCTTGGGGTGCACCGTGGCGCCGGGGAACTGCGTGCGCAGGTCCGTCTTCTGCGCCTGACGGTCCTCGCCACCGTCGACCCACTTGATGGGGTAGGCCTTGTCCAGGTCACTCTTCTCGAGCTCGCCGTAGTGGAGGAGGCCCTTGCCGTTCTTGACGAGCTGCGCGGCCTGGACGACACCGGCCTTCTCGCCGAACATGCGGGCGATGCCGGGGCCGATCTTCTTGCCCTGCGGGGCGATCCAGCGGTAGAAGAGGCCGCCGCCGGTGTCCTCGGTCATGTAGGCCTTGGTGCGGTCGGGGTCGATGGATGCGCCCTCCCAGACTGCACGGCCCCACGCCTTGATCGGCATCGGGAGCTGCTTGGCGACGGTGTCGGGGAAGACCTCGAACACGTAGCCGTGGTCCTTCTTGAGGGTGTACTCCTTGCCGTCCTTCGCCTTGACCTTGGCCCCGGCCTTGGAGGTGTCCTCTTCGCACGACAGCCAGGAGCCCCAGGGGGTCTCGCCACCGGCGCAGTTGCGGATCGTGCCGGAGAGGCCGACCCACTGCTGCACGAACTCGCCGGAGCGCGTGGTCTCGACGACCGTGTTGCCACCCATGCCGGAGGGCACGCCGTCGTCGTAGACGGTGCCCTTGACCAGCGGCACGAACACGTCGGCGTTCGCGCGGCACTCGTGGTTGACGACCAGACGGATGCCGCCGCGGGCCTCGAAGCAGCCCGTGCCGTCGAGGTTCGAGGGCGTCTTGCCGATGACCTTGCCACCACGGTTGTCGCGGAGGTCCTCGACACCGATCGTCGTGACGCGGCGAGCCTTGATGCCGCGCGGCAGGGCGAGCTTGCCCTCGTCGGCGAGGGAGTTCAGAAAGTAGTCGGGCACGGAGACCGGGGCAACCGCGGCGGGCATGCGGTTGAGCGCGACGGCGTCCTTACCGCCGGCAAGAACCAGGCCTGCAGCGGCGGTGGCACCGAGGAAGGTACGGCGATCAGGGACATGAAATTCCTCCAGATATCAGGGGTGGCGCTCGAACGGGCGCCACCTCAGAACCTAGGCAGGGGTCACTGAATCCGGCTGAACACCGGTCCAATTCGAGGCTGCGTACACGTGCATTTCAGACATCCGAGGTGAGCCTCACCTATCGACCGCGACGCTCCTCGCAGATCGTCAGAATGGCCCGTTCGACCGCGTACTCGGGATCGCGGCCCCCACCCTTGACGGCGTGGTCGGCGGCAGCGACGGCCTGGATGCACCGACCGAGGGCCTCGATGTCCCAGCCCTGCAGGGCTCGCCGAGCCCGGTCGATCTGCCACGGCGCCATGCCGAGGGTCTTGGCGAGCGCAGCCGAATTCGACCTCCCCGCGCCCACGACCTTGACGAGCTGGCGCAGTTGAATCGCGAGCACCGCGACGATCGGCACGGGATCGACCCCTGAGGCCAGAGCGTGGCGAAGAAGGCGTAGCGCCTCGGGTGCCTGCCCAGCGATGGTCGCGTCGGCGACACGAAAGCCCGTCGCCTCGACCTTGCCGCTGTGGTACTTGGCGACGACCTGCTCGTCGATGACACCGGTCGTGTCGTCGATGAGCTGCTTGCAGGCCGACGCCAGTTCGCGGACATCCTTGCCGACGGCCTCGACCAGCGCGCGGATCGCCTCCGGGGTCGCCTTGCGTCCGTTGCGGCGAAACTCGTGGGTGGCGAACTCGGACTTGTCCCGGTCGGATTTGATCGCAGGAGCCTCCAGCACGCGGGTCTTGTGTTTCTTCATCGCGTCGAGGACTTTCTTGCCCCGGTTGCCGCCCGCATGGACGACGATCAACGTGACGTCGACCTCCGGGTTCTCGATCTGGGCCAACATGTCGGCCTGGGCGTCGTCCCCCGCCTGTTCGGCGCCCCACACGACGACGCACTTGGCGCCCCCGAACAGCGATGGCGCGCAGTGCATCCCGATCTGGCCGGGCTCGTAGCTCTCCATGTCGACGCGGATGTACTCCACGTCGGGGGTGACCGTGCGCAGCGCCTCCAGGGTCGACTCGACGGCCCGCTCGGCCAAGATCTGCTCGGGGCCGGTGACGAGCACGAGTGGCGGCACTCCCCCGCTGGGGCTGCTGGTCCCTGTCGAGTTCGGAGTCACGGGGTCAGCATGTCAGAGGTCTCCGACAGCCCTTCGCGCATCGGACACAGGGACCTCCCGATCGGCGAAACCACCATCTCGACCACGGCCCGTGCGTGCTCAGAGCTTCAGGAGCCGCAGGCGTGCTTCGACGGCCTCGAGCGGGATGTCGAGGTGTTCGGCGAGCTCGTCGGCGTCTAGGCCAAGGTCACGGCCATCCTTGAGTTCTTCGTCGTCGGCCTTGGTCCACGAATGACCCGAGGTGACGGCGGTGCGCGCCTCCTCAGCGGCAGGAGCGCCCGTGGTCACGGCGTCGCTGACCTTCTCCGTCGGGGCCCGCTGCGCCGGCGGATGCTCGTTCTCCCCGGCGATGACGCCGCGTCGAGGCGGCGGGGCGACAGGCACGACGGGCTTGGCCGTGGCGTCGAGGCGGCGGAGCGCATCGAGCACCTTGGCGCGGTCGGTCGGCGTAGCGGGCTGTGATCATGCGGGAGTCGAGGAACGCGACGACGCCCCGGTCGCTGGAACGTCGCACGAGTCGGCCGGCTCCCTGGGCGAGCCGCAGAGCGGCGTGCGTCGCGGAGACCGCCATGAACCCGTTGCCGCCCATCCGGCCGATGGCCTGGGTGCGGGCCGAGGCCAGCGGGTCGTCGGGGCGTGGGAACGGGATGCGGTCGATGACGACGAGCTGGCAGGCGGGGCCAGGCACGTCGACGCCCTGCCAGAGGGTGAGCGTGCCGAACAGGCAGGTCTTCGCATCGGAGGCGAATTCGCGCACCAGCGTGGTGATCTGGTCCTCGCCCTGGCACAGGATCGTCAGTTCGTCACCGAACCGTTCACGCATCTCCTCGGTCGCGGCCTGAGCAGCGCGCATCGAGGAGAACAGACCCAACGTGCGGCCACCCGCGGCCCGGATCAGTGCTTCGAGCTCGTCGAGCATCTCCGACGACGGGCCGTCACGCCCTGGCGCAGGCAGCTTGGAGGCGACGTAGACGATGCCCTGCTTGGGGTAGTCGAACGGGCTGCCAACGTCCAGACCCTGCCAGTCCGGTGCCCCTTGGCCGCGCAGTCCGAGCGTGCCGGCGACAGCGTCGAATGTGCCGCCGAGTTCGATGGTGGCGGAGGTGAGCACGACGGTGCGTTCGGCGAACAACTTGTCGCGCAGATCCATCGCCACGCTCATCGGCGCCACGCGCAGCACCGGGCCACGCTGAGGGTGCTGGTTGACCCAGGCGACGTCGAGTTCGCGCTCTTCGAGGAGACGGTCGACGACGTCGACGAGTTCGTCCACGGCAGCCTTGGCCACGGCGCGCTGCCCGTCGGGGGCCTCCTTGTCCTTGCCGCCCTCGGGCTTCATCCCCGTCTGCACGGCGCGGGCATCGGTGCGCAGCATCGTCAAGGCGGTGCCCAAGGAGTCCGGCATCGACAGGAGTCGGCCCTCGGGGATCTCGGCGAGAGCCTTGGAGAACACCTCGCCGGCGCCGAGAAGATCGTCGGTTCCGGTGTACCGGGCGGCTTTTCGGGCTGCGGTGGTCACGTTGCCCGGGGAGAGTTCGTCGGTGACGGTGGCGGTCACACGGTCGACGAGCTCGTGGGCCTCGTCGATGACGAGTAGGTGATGCTCGGGCAGCATCGACCGGCTCTCGAAGGCGTCAATGGCCATGAAGCTGTGGTTGGTGACGACGACGTCGGCGTCTTTCGCTGCCTCGCGGGATTGTTCGACGAAGCACTCCTGCCGCATGGGGCAGGCGCTGCCGAGGCATTCGCGGGCGGCCACGGAGACCTGGCGCCATGCTCGTTCGGAGACACCCGGGATGAGTTCGTCGCGGTCGCCGGAGTCGGTCGTCTCGGCCCATTCACGCAGTCGCACGATCTCGGCGCCCAAACGCGAGGGACCGCCGAGGCCGGAGTCGCTGTCGTCCTCGTCGGGTTTGGCTGCGGGGGCCACAGCGTCGGAGGAGAAGAGGACACCGTCGTCGTCGGGGAAACCACCGGCGAGCTTGTGCTTACAGAGGTAGTTGCGGCGGCCTTTGACCAGAACGTACGTGGGACGCCGGCCGAGGAGTGGGGCGAGGGCATCGGCGACGCGGGGCATGTCGCGGTCGACGATCTGCGCTTGGAGCGCAAGGGTGGCGGTGGCGACGATGGCGGGAGTTCCGGTGGCGACGGCGTCGGCGATGGCGGGCACGAGGTACGCCAGCGACTTTCCGGTGCCGGTGCCGGCCTGCACGAGGAGGTGCTCCTGTGCGGCGACGGCGTCTTCGACGGCGAGCGCCATCCGCTCCTGACCAGGTCGTTCCGTTCCGCCGACCGCCTTGACGGCCGCGGCGAGCAGTTCATCGACCTTGGCTCCACGCACCCGGACAGGTTAGTGCGTTCCGCGTCCGGCCTCGAACCGCCGTCCACAGGCCCCGCTCACCTGACGACGGATGCGACTCAGGACACGCGGCGACCTTCTCGGTAGATGTGACCTGACGGCCCCTCGACGACGACGTCCGGCAGTTCGCGCGACGTGCGCCGCGCGATCGCCTCGCCCTCGGTCGCGAGTGCGGCGAGGTCCTCCTTACCGGGACCGGTCTCGAAGGCGCCTTCCACCTCGGCCTTCTTGCTCCGAAGGGCCGCAGCCTCCCAGGCGTCACGCCACGCGATGCCGTCCGACACGAGCGGGGCATTCAACCCGAGCTGGTCGACGCCAGAGATATTCAGCGGCCCCAACCAGTCGTCTCCCCCGCGGTCGTGCGCACCCCGCGGCCACCAGGGCGACGCCACGCCCCACTCGCCGAACACCTGGAGGGTGCCGATGGACGAGATGTCGAGGTCGTCGTCACTCATGGGTGCGTCATCTCTCGTTCAGGCGGGGTCGACCGCAAACTCGCGGAACTGGTCCTGCTGGTGGGCGAAGACCTTGACCTGAAGGCGGGTGCCGTCGCCGAGGTGTTCCTCGCTGAGGACTTCGGCATCCTGGTGCAGCGTGTTGACGAGGTCGCCACGGCTGTAAGGCACGAGCAGCGTCATGGCCGCGTCCTGCTTGGGCAGTTCGTCGGCGATGAGCTGCAGCAGCTCGGGGATGCCCTCCCCCGTTCGCGCGGAGACCGCGACGGAGTACTTCTCGTTGCGCAGGAGCCGGGCGACGACCTCGGGGTCGGCTACATCGGCCTTGTTGACCACGACGACCTCCTTCGGCCGCGTGTTCGGGTCGTCCCAGATGTCCGCCAGCACCGTGCGCACTGCCGTGATCTGGCCCTCGGGATCGGAGTGCGACCCGTCGACGACGTGGAGCAGCAGATCGGAATCCGCGACCTCCTCGAGTGTCGAGCGGAAGGCCTCGACGAGCTCGGTCGGCAACGAGCGGACGAACCCGACCGTGTCGGCCAGCGTGTACTCGCGGCCGTCGGGGGTCTCGGCGCGGCGGATCGTCGGATCCAGCGTCGCGAACAGCGCGTTCTCGACGAGGGCGCCCGCGCCGGTGACACGGTTGAGCAGCGAGGACTTTCCGGCGTTGGTGTACCCGGCAATCGCAACGGCAGCCAGGTGACTGGCCCGGCGACCGCTGCGCTTGGTGTCGCGCATCGTCTTCATCTCGCGGATCTCCTTGCGGAGCTTGGCCATCCGCGTGTTGATCCGACGACGATCGAGCTCGATCTTGGTCTCACCAGGTCCACGCGAACCCATACCGGCGCCACCGGAGACCTGACCACCGGCCTGCCGGGACATCGACTCACCCCAACCACGCAGGCGGGGCAGGAGGTACTGGAGCTGGGCGAGCTCGACCTGCGCCTTGCCCTCCTTGGACTTGGCGTGCTGGGCGAAGATGTCGAGGATCAGCGCCGTCCGGTCGATGACCTTGACCTTGACGACATCCTCCAGTGCGCGCCGCTGGCTCGGGGCCAGTTCGCTGTCCGCGATGATCGTGTCGGCGCCCTCGGCGGCGACGATCTCGCGCAGTTCTTCGGCCTTGCCCGAGCCCACGTACGTGGCGGGGTCGGGCCGGTACCGGCGCTGCAGCACGCCTGCAAGCACCTGCGAACCGGCGGTCTCGGCCAATGCGGCGAGCTCACGCAGGCTGTTCTCGGCGTCGTCGGCCGTTCCCTCGCACCAGACTCCGACGAGCACGACCCGCTCCAGGCGGAGCTGGCGGTACTCGACCTCGGTGACGTCCTCGATCTCGGTGGAGAGACCGGCGACACGGCGCATGGCCGCACGCTCTTCGCGTTCGAACTGGTCACCGTCGAAGGACACGAAGTCCGGATCGGTGCGGTGCCAATCGTCGTCGTCGGACAAGGCGCTTGCCCTCCCGTCGAGGATGTCGCGGCGCTGGCTGTCGTGATCGGTGTTGTTCGTCATATTCCGCTCAGGATCGCAGACCCGCGCATCTGAACGCGAGACATTTTCAACAACAACGTCCCGTGGCGCACCGCCATTCCGCCGAGAAGGCGGGGGCGGTGCGTCCGATCCGTGTTCTGAGAGTGGGTCCGATCTGACGCCGACAGCGACCGAATCGGGGATCACTCCCCCGCGACGACCTGCTCGATCGGGGTCTCACCATCGTTGAACTCGATCGTGCGCTTGATGCTGCGGTCGTCGGCGACCGCGGCGGCCACGACAGCGGCCACGTTGTCGCGGCTGACCTCGCCACTGGTCACTCCGGCGCCGCTCTCGATGCGTCCGGTGCCGCTCTCGAGGGTCAGCTTGCTGGGGCGCAGCAGCGTCCACGCCAGGTCGGAGGTGACGAGGTGGGCGTCGGCCGCGCTCTTGGCGTCGGCATAGGGGAAGAAGGCGTTGTCCTGCGGCACACCGTGATCCGGGCCTGCGCCGAAGTACGACACCATCAGGTAGCGCTTTGCCCCGGCCTCGCTCGCGGCGCCCATCGACAGGATCGCGGCGTCACGGTCGACGGCGTAGGTGCGCTCGGGGCTGCCGCCACCGGCTCCCGCGGACCAGACGACGACGTCCTGCCCGGCGAGCAGGTCGACGAACCCGGCGCGGTCCAGCTGCTCGGTGTCGGCGACGCGCGGCGTGGCTCCGGTCGCACGCACCTCGTCCTCGTGATCGGCGTTGCGGACAATCGACGTGACCTGGTGGCCGTCGCGGACGAGCAGCGGGGCCAGACGCAGCGCGACCTTGCCGTGTCCACCGATAATGGCGATGCGAGACATGCGTACTCCCTTTCGAAGACGTGGACGGACGTTGCCGTCCACCGGCGTTCAACGACACCTGCCCCCAGCTGCATTCCACGACACGGCTGCCGGATGTCGCGGCCGTCAGACGCAGCGCGGAGGTCGCTCGACCTCGGAGCGGCATCGGCCCGGTCACCACGCCATGATCACCGCGCCCTGGTCGCTCCCCCGTGCGCCGAGTCCGTGCGGTCTGCCGCACGAGGCCTGGGGTGGGGTCGCAACCGGACGCGCATGATGTCGTCGAGCCGCAGCGCCGCCGCCACCGCCTCGGCCGCTGGAGGACGCCCATCCGCAGGGTCAGACGCGCCCTGCGACGATGCCGCTGGTACATCCGCAGCGGTTGCCACTGGTGCCTCGGGCGACCACCAGTAGCTCAGGTGGGACGCGGGAAAGATTCGGCGGATCGCAGCCGTGAATCCCCGGCCCGCGATGCGAACGGAGATGTCACGCACGCCCGGTCCGAACTCCGGCGCCACGGCTCCGGCCAACAGGTCACCGACGACGGCGAAACGCGACGGCAGGTAGAGGTTGGTCCAGCGAGTCGGCCCGAACGGCGCCGCGGTGTGCCCGACCCGCAGTGCCCGACGTCCGCCGTCGACCGCGTAGTCGCGGGTGTAGAAACGGCCCGGCTCCACCTCGTCGAGGATCGGTGGGCAGCGCGGATACTCCTTGAGTGCCTGCTTCTCCGCCAGGCTCATGCCCGGCCAACCCTGCAGTACCAGAGGCGGATCGGCGAACAACAACGACGCGTAGGTCAGCGGTGATCCGATGGTGACGAAGTCGGTGATCAGCCACGGCACACCGTCGCCGCGGTCTGCCTGCCACAACGCGAACTGGGCCTCCTGAAACGCCTTGACCTCGGATGCGTCGACACCGGATCCCTTACCACCAGATCCCTCGTCACCGCCCGCGGCGGCTGCGGCCTCGATGCGGTCGGCAGCGGCGTCGAACGCCAGGGTGCTGCGTTGGTCACCGGCGCGGTGAGGATCGGGGTGTCGGGCCTCATCCCAGAGCGACCGGATCAGGTCGTATCCGACGACCGCGCCGAGCGAATGCCCGACGACGATGATCCGGTCGTAGTCACCGCTCGCGTGCAGGCGTCGCAGCAGGTGCAGGCCCTCTCCGCGGATGGCGCGGCGAGCCTCGATGTTCTCGGGCCGCGGTTGCAGGTAGCGAACGGCATCGGCGAGGACCCGCCGCACGAACCCGGAGACCGCGAGATGCGCGCCGAGGACGATCGCGAGCGCGACTCCCAACACCGGCCAGGCGCCGGCGAGTACGGGTCGGCCGTGCCAGACCGACCACAGCCACCACCCCAGGGCGACGGCCGCAGCGACGACAGCCAGCACGAAGGCGGCCTGGATCCCGAGGACGACCGCGGCCACATGCCCGTGCCGTGCGCGCCACTCCGAGCGGAGGAGGAGCCGCGTCGCCCACACGACGGTCGACATCAGCCCGCCGCGCGGCGAGTGGTGCCCCCAGTAGAACTCGAAGAAGTCGGTGCGCGCCCGCAGATGCTCGGTCGGCGGCTCGGTGAGTCGCCGCAGGTCATCGGTGCCCGTCATCCGATCGGGGCTGCTGAACAGCCGGCGCAGACCGATGCCGTGGGTGAAGTCGCGCAGCGTCCGCATCGGCGGCTGATCACCGATGCCGTGGATGACGACGACGGCCTGACGCGGCTCGTCCCGCAGTCCGTCGTCCAGGGCGGCCTCGTCCAGACGCTCGTCACGTGGGTCAGTGGGGTGAATCGCGTCGCAGGGCGCCATGGGGTCGCTGGTGCTGCCCGTCATCCGCGCCTCCCCTGTGTCGCTGCGTCTGTGCTGCCTGCGTGTTCAGGTCATCGTCGTCGTCGACCGTTGCGCCCGACTCTACGAATCTCCCTCGTGCAGCGGGTCGTTGGGGCACAACGCGGCCGCCGCCTTCCCGCTGTCGAGCCGGGAACGCGGCGGCCGTGGCGTTGACGACTGTGCCGAGCGAGATCAGTCAACGGCGGGCTCGAGGGTCTTGGTGTAGAGCTCGGCGCCGGTGGCGTCGCGCAGGCTGACGTGGAACAGGCCGTCGCCGGAGATCGTCACGTGTCCGAAGAACTGGTTGCTGCCGGTGCGCGGCGACTGCGAGACGTAGTCGCCCGACTTCTCGAACAGCGCCTTGGGGCCGAAGGTGCCCTCCAGCTTGTTGGGGCCGAACGAGCCGGCGTGGATGGCGCCGGAGACGAACTCGTAGAACGGGTCGAAGTCGGTGAAGACCGCGCGGGACGGGTCGTAGTGGTGCGCGGCCGTGTAGTGGACGTCGGCGGTGAGCCACACGACGTTGCGCACGCGGTGCTTCTTGATGCCCGAGAGGACCTGCGCGATCTCGTGCTCGCGGCCACCGAGACGTTCACCGACACCGTCGGACACGCCTTCCTGAGCGGTGCCGTCGGTAACGATGAGACCCAGCGGCATGTCGGAGGCGATGACCTTCCACGTCGCCTTCGAGGCGCGCAGTTCACGCATGAGCCAGGCGAGCTGCTCCTCGCCGAGCAAGGCGACAGGATTGGCCCTGGCCGCGCTCGGGTTGTCACCGCGGTAGGTGCGCATGTCGAGGCAGAACACATCGAGGTGGGCGCCGCGAGAAACCTTGCGGTAGATGCGAACAGGGTCCGGCACCTGCCCCTTCTTGCCGCCGAGGTTGCGACGCGGGCGGTCCCACGTGTACCAGCCGCTCCGGGTGGAGAGGTACCCGTCGGCGATCGGCATGTTCTCACCGAAGGCACGGCGGGCGCGGGCGGCGAGCACGTCGACCCGCTTCTCGTTGGCGTAGGCCGGGTCGGTGAGGATCTCGCCGGGGTACCAGTTGTTCGTCGTCTCGTGGTCGTCCCACTGGCCGATGACCGGCACGCGGGCGTACATGGCGCGCACGTTGTGGTCCATCTGGTTGTAGCGATAGCGGCCACGGAACTCGGTGAGGCTCTCGGCGACCTTGGTGACCTCTTCGGTCGTCACGTTGCGCCAGATCTGCCCGTCCTTCTCGGTGACGGTGGGGTGGATCGGGCCGTCGGCGTAGATGTTGTCGCCGGAGTGGATGAGGAAGTCGGGGTCGGTCTCGAGCATCGTGGCGTAGCCAGGCATGCCGCCGATGTCGGGGTTGATGCCCCAGCCCTGGCCCGCCGTGTCACCGGTCCACACGAAGGTCGTCTCGCCCTTGCCGCCTGCGGCGCGGAAGCGGCCCTTGACGAGCTGGCTGCGCGCGCCGTCGGAGTCCTCGAAGCCGATGCTGACCGTGATCTCGCGCCCCGCGGGGAGCTTCTGCAGGCCGAGCTTG
>DAMDJY010000071.1:0-17385 GCA_032100225.1 Mobilicoccus sp. | reverse complement strand
GCCCACGCGCGAGCATCCCTGCAGCAGAACGTCGATCGCCTCCGGCGAGGCACCGTCACTCTGAGAGGTCGCGTCGCGTGCGACGACGAGCGCCGGTTCGATGACGAGTGCGCGACCGAGGACGACGAGCATTCGGCCGGTGCAGTCGAGCTCCTTGAGTCGGCGGGCGCCCTTGCCGGTGAGGCCGATGTCGTCGAGGAGGTCCGCGGCGCGCCCGACAGCGGCGCGGTGTCCGAGCCCGTCGAGCATGAGCGGCAACGCGATGTTCTCCAGCACGGGCAGCTCGGGCAGAAGACCCGAGGAGTCGAGCGCGATCCCGACGTCCCGGCGCCGCAGCATGCTGCGAGCAGAGTCGCGCAGTCCGAGCAGGTCGCGGCCACCCCAGTGGACCCAGCCGGCCTGGGGGATCGTCAGTCCGGAGATGATCTGCAGCAGGGCGGTCGGTGCCTCCAGCCCGTCGGGGTCGACGATCGCGACACGCTCACCGGGAGCCACCGTGAGGTCCACGCCGTCGAGAAGAGGAACCCCGTCGCGGAGGTACCGCAGGTCCTGGGCGACGACGGCGCTGCTCGAGGAGATGAGTCCGGTGGCGTTCACGGCTCCACCCTCGCCCACCGTGGGCATCGCGCACATCAGTCCGCGGGCTCATTCCGGGTCATCCCGGAGTAGGTCCAGGGTCCTCCCCAGGGTGGAGGGCATCCTCCCGGTACCCTTCACGGAATGGTCCGTCAGCGTGTTCCCGAAGGTCCGCCCGCAGTCCCGGCAGTGCAGAAACTCCGCATCCGGTACGCCAAGCGTGGGCGGCTCCGTTTCAGCTCCACCCGCGACTTTCAGCGGGCGTTGGAGCGCGCCGTGCGTCGGGCGGGTGTGCCCATGGCCTACTCGTCCGGGTTTCACCCCCACCCCAAGATCAGTTACGCCAACGCGGCCCCCACGGGCACGGCCAGTGAGGCCGAGTACGTGGAGATCGGCGTGGTCGAACGGCTCGACCCCGAGCGGGTACGCGAGTCGCTCGATGCGGCCCTCCCGCACGGGTACGACGTCCTCGCGGTCGTCGAGGCGGCTCCGGGTGCGTTGGCAGATTCTCTGCAGGGGAGCCTCTGGCGCATCGAACTCCGGGGCATGAGCGTCGACGAGGTTCAGCAGGCCATGACGACGTTCCAGGCTCTGCCGGAGGTGCTGGTCACCCGCACCTTCAAGAACGGACCGCGCACCTTCGATGTCCGCGAAGCCGTGCTCGATGTCGACGTCTCCGCTGCTGATGTCTCTGCAGACCTCGCTGCCACCGGGGCAGATCCTGCCCCCTGTGCGATACTGCAGATGGTCGTACGGCACACCACACCGGCCGTACGCCCCGATGACGTACTGACCGCGCTGCGCACCGCCGCCGCCTTGACACCGCCGTTGCCGCCACTGGTGACGCGCCTTGCTCAGGGGCCGCTGCTCGAAGCGCCGGCACGGGTGGCCGATCCACTGGCCGCTGATCAGGACGGCCTCGGCGTCCGCCCGGTGGCGCGCGACACGCGAGCCGAGTAGACGTAGCGACAGGACTTCCGTCGCGCCGAACCCGGCGTGACGACCGCTTCGCGCACCGCGCGGCGGGACGGCCGATCAAGGCCGGTGTGGGTCTCGTCGCGAGGCTGACGAGAGGACGCCTGATGGCTTCCAACACCGACGACACGTCGACCGACAACACCACCGCGGGCGGTACGCCTGAGGCGAAACCGGCCCGTAAGAGGGCTGTTCGCAGCCCCGAGGCACGGGCGGAGGCGGCCAAGAAGGCTGCTGCCACCCGAGCCCGCAACAAGGCCGCGGCTGCCGCTCTTGCCGCCGAGCATGCCGCCGACGCTCAGCCTCTCGTCGAAGACGCCCTGCCCGAGGACCTTCTGGTCACCGACACGGCCGCTCCGATCGAGAGCGCGATCGACGTGGTCGAAGACGCAGAGCCCGCAGGCGACCCCCTGACCGATCCGCTGAGTGACCCCGTCGTCATCGCCGCGCAGCAGGCCGCCTCGGCACCCGCTGCCGTCGCACCCGGTTTCGGTCTGCTGTTCCAGGCACCGAGCGTCGTGCAAGAGCCGAAGGAGCGCAAGGCGCCTCGACGCGCCTCCGCACCGAGCGCCGCTCCGGCGATGAGCCCGATCGACGACGTCGACGAGACCGACGACGAGCTGGGCATCGACGCAGGCATCGACAGCGACACCGACTCCGAGGTCCTCGAGGTCGCGCAGGAGGAGGCGCCCACCCGCTCGCGTCGCTCCCGTGGCCGTTCGCGTTCCCGTGGCGGCGCACAGAGCGACACCCGCGACGCCGACGACAGCCCGGCCGACGACGAGCGCGACGACACCGACAGCGACGCTGCCGACACGGACAACGACAACGACAACGACAACGACAACGACAACGACAACGACAATGACCGCAATGACGACGACTCCAGCGAGGGCGGCCGTCGCCGTCGTCGTCGCGGGGGCCGTGGTCGTCGCCGTGCCGGTACCGGTGATGGCGACGAGAACGACGAGCGCACCGAGTCCGACGACCAGGACTCGAACGACAACGACGACTCCTCCGACGAGGAGACCTCGGGCACCGGCCGCCGTCGCCGTCGCCGTCGCCGTAGTGGCAGCGGGGGCGAGTCGGAGGACCCGCCCGGCACCGTCACCCGGGTCCGCGAGCCGCGTGACCGCGACCGCGATCGTGACCGGGATCGTGGAGATCGTGACTCCGCCACGGGCATCAAGGGCTCGACGCGCCTTGAGGCCAAGCGTCAGCGTCGTCGTGAAGGCCGTGAGGCCGGGCGTCGTCGCACGATCATCACCGAGGCCGAGTTCCTCGCCCGCCGTGAGAGCGTCGAGCGCGTCATGGTCGTGCGCGACCGCGGCGAGCACACGCAGATCGGCGTCCTCGAAGACGGCGTTCTCGTCGAGCACTACATCTCCGGTGGATCCAGCGCGGCCGGTGCAGCGGGTGCGCCCGGTGCGTCGATGGCGGGCAACGTCTACCTCGGCCGGGTGCAGAACGTGCTCCCGAGCATGGAGGCCGCGTTCGTCGACATCGGCAAGGGCCGCAACGCGGTCCTCTACGCCGGGGAGGTCAACTGGGACGTCCTCGGGATGGAGGGCAAGCCGCGCCGCATCGAGGTCGCGCTCAACCCCGGGGATCCCGTGCTCGTCCAGGTCACCAAGGACCCGATCGGCCACAAGGGCGCCCGGCTCACCAGCCAGGTCTCGCTGCCCGGTCGCTTCCTCGTCTACGTGCCCGGCAATTCGATGACCGGGATCTCGCGCAAGCTGCCCGATACCGAGCGCCAACGGCTCAAGAAGGTGCTCAAGGAGCTCGTGCCCGGCTCGTCCGGCGTCATCGTCCGCACCGCCGCCGAGGGCGCCTCGGAGTCGGAGCTCGGGCGCGACGTCGAACGGCTGTCGAAGCGCTGGGAGTCGATCGAGAAGAAGTCGAAGTCGACCAAGGTGCAGGCCCCGCAGCTGCTCTACAGCGAGCCCGACATGACCGTCCGGATCATCCGCGACGTGTTCAACGAGGACTTCTCCGCCCTCGTCGTCGACGGCGACAAGGTGTGGGAGACCATCCGCGAGTACGTCGAGGCCGTCGCGCCCGACCTCCTCGACCGGGTGAGCCGGTACGAGGCGGACGGCGACATCTTCGAGCACTACCGGGTGGCCGAGCAGATCGAGAAGGCGCTCGATCGCAAGGTCAACCTGCCCTCGGGCGGCTCCCTCGTCATCGACCGCACCGAGGCGATGACGGTCATCGACGTCAACACGGGCAAGTTCACCGGTTCCGGGGGCAACCTCGAGGAGACGGTGACCAAGAACAACATCGAGGCGGCCGAGGAGATCGTCCGCCAGCTGCGCCTGCGTGACATCGGCGGCATAATCGTCGTCGACTTCATCGACATGGTGCTCGAGTCCAACCGTGAGCTGGTCGTGCGTCGACTCGTCGAGTGCCTCGGCCGGGACCGCACCAAGCACCAGGTCGCCGAGGTCACCTCGCTCGGGTTGGTTCAGATGACCCGTAAGCGCGTCGGTGCCGGCCTCATCGAGGTCTTCTCGGAGCAATGTGAGCACTGCGCCGGTCGCGGTGTCGTCATCAGTTCGGAGCCGCTCGACAAGGGTGGCGACGTTCACGACTCGGGCAACGACCGTGGTCGTCGTGGTGGCAAGCGGGCCAAGGGTGGAGCGCAGAACACTCGCGGGGAGCGTCAGGAGACGCAGCCTGCGCCGCCGACGCCCACCGGTCCGACTCCGGCGCAGATCGCGGCGGCTGCCTACGCTGCCGCGCTCCAGCAGCACGAGAGTGAGCACGGCGACCACGACGCGCACGACATGGACGAGGACGACACCACCGATGTGTCGACTGGCATGGAGGCCGTCGAGGCTGCTGTCGACGCCCTGGTGCAGGAGCGTGACGAGGAGGTCGAGGCGCCGGTGCTGACGGCGTCCGATGCCGACGCCGAGGTCACCGAGCCGGCGCGTCCGCGGATCACCGGTCGTGCGGGTGGTCTCGTGATCGCCCTGACCGACCCCGACACCGATGCAGCAGAGGGCCTCGAGCCTGTGGTGGTCAAGCCGGTGGCCGAGCGTGAGGCTGCTGCTCCGGTTGCTGCCCCCGTGGCGGCTGCTGCCGAGCCGAAGCGTCGTCGCGCGGGTCGTCGTGCGGCGAGTGCGCCGGTGGCGGCTCCGTCGGGTTTGGGTGTCGGGGTGTTCACGGCCGACGAGGCTCCTGCACCCAAGACGCCGATCACCCGCGTGGCTGCCGAGGTCGCTGCGGAGTCGGGCGAGTCGCCGAGTGCGTCGACCGAGACTCCTGCTCCGGTGCGCAAGCCTCGCCGTGCCGCACGTCGTGCATCCGGTGCACCTGCCGGTCCGCCGTCGTCGGCCAACTGACGCAGAACGAACGCGAGAAGCCGCTGTCCATGTGACAGCGGCTTCTCGGCGTTGTGTGGGGGCCTCTCAGGCGCGGAGGATCTTCTCCATCGCCTTGCCTTTGGCTAGTTCGTCGACGAGTTTGTCGAGCCACCGGATCTGTTGCATCAGGGGATCTTCGACGTCCTGCACGCGCACCCGGCAGACCGATCCGGTGATGAGCGCAGTGTTGGGGTTCATCGGGGCGGCAGCGAAGAAATCCGCGAAAGTCGTGCGCTCCTCGAGGTGTCGTGCCAGCTCAGCGGCGTCATGGCCGGTGAGCCACACGATGATCTCGTCGACCTCGGCCTGCGTCCGGCCCTTGCGCTCGGCCTTGGCCACATACAGGGGGTAGACGTCGGCCACAGGCGTCGTGAAGATCCGGTGCATGCACCGAGGGTAGGGGGTTTGGAGCAGGACCCCTCGTCCCGTACCCTGGAGAGTCGGTGCGCCCACCGAGATCCGTGCTTCGAGAACTTGTCGCACAGCTGCCGCCCTCACGGGTGGCGTTGACGAGTCCGTCGCGATGGGCCGGTTCAAGAGGTGCTTCGTGCAACCAAACAGGAGTAACCAACATGTATGCGATCGTCCGCGCAGGCGGCCGTCAAGAGAAGGTGTCGGTGGGTGACCTGCTCATCATCGACAAGGTGAAGGGCAACCCCGGCGACAGCCTCGAGCTCGCCCCCCTGCTTCTCGTCGACGGCGAAAAGATCACGAGCGATGCCTCCGCTCTCGCGAAGGTCAAGGTCTCGGCCGAGATCGTCAAGGCCACCAAGGGCCCCAAGATCACGATCATGAAGTACAAGAACAAGACCGGGTACAGGAAGCGTCAGGGTCACCGTCAGCACTCGACGCAGATCAAGGTCACCGCGATCGACGCCTGAGCGTCGACCGGATAGCGAGAGGCAGACACAGACATGGCACACAAAAAGGGCGCATCCAGCTCCAAGAACGGCCGCGACTCGAACGCCCAGTACCTCGGCGTCAAGCGCTTCGGCGGTCAGCTCGTCAACGCGGGCGAGATCCTCGTTCGTCAGCGTGGCACCCACTTCCACCCCGGCATCAACGTCGGCCGTGGCAAGGACGACACCCTGTTCGCCCTCTCGGCGGGCCAGGTCGTCTTCGGCACCAAGCGCGGACGCAAGACGGTCAACATCTCCGCTTCCGCCTGACGAGACGCGGCGTCACCACGCCGCGCAACTCGACACTCACCGAATCCCGGGTGGCACAGTTCGCTGTGAACCCGGGATTCGGTATTTCGACACCTGCCCGATCGGGCGCTCAAGGAGACACACATGGCATCACCCACCTTCGTCGACCGCGTCACCCTGCACGTTGTCGCGGGCAACGGGGGGCACGGTTGTGCCTCCGTGCGTCGCGAGAAGTTCAAGCCCCTCGGCGGACCCGACGGCGGTAACGGCGGCAACGGCGGCGACATCATCGTGCGCGTCGACATGCAGGTCACCACCCTGCTCGACTACCACCACCGCCCCCACCGCATCGCCGCCAACGGCCGACCCGGCGAAGGCGACGAGCGTAGCGGCGCCCACGGCGACGACCTCGTCCTCTCCGTCCCCGACGGCACCGTCATCAAGAACACCCGCGGTGAGGTGCTGGCCGACCTCGTCGGCGAAGGCGCCGAATACATCGCCGCCCGCGGCGGACGTGGAGGCCTGGGCAACCGCGCCCTCGCCTCCCCGCGCCGCAAGGCCCCCGGCTTCGCCCTCCTCGGGGAGCCCGGTGACGAGGCCGACCTCGTCCTCGAACTCAAGACCCTCGCCGACGTCGCCCTCATCGGGTTCCCCTCGGCAGGCAAGTCCAGCCTCGTGTCGGTGATCTCTGCGGCCAAGCCCAAGATCGCCGACTATCCCTTCACGACCCTGGTGCCCAACCTCGGCGTCGTCACCGCCGGCGACACGCGCTACACCGTCGCCGACGTCCCCGGCCTCATCCCCGGCGCACACGAGGGCCGAGGACTCGGCCTGGAGTTCCTGCGGCACGTCGAACGCTGCTCGGTGCTCGTGCACGTCGTCGACTGCGCGACGCTCGAACCCGACCGCGACCCGATGAGCGACCTCGACACCATCGAGGACGAACTCCGCCAGTACGTGCCCGACGAGGCCCTCGGTGGCCGCCCGTTGGGGGAGCGCACCCGCATCGTCGTGCTCAACAAGGCCGACGTTCCCGAGGCGCGCGAGCTGGCCGAGTTCGTCAAGCCCGACCTGGAGGCGCGCGGTCTCGAGGTCCACATCGTCTCCGCCGTGGCTCGCACCGGCCTCAAGGAGCTCACGTTCTCCCTGGCCCGTCACGTCGCCGAATCCCGCAAGGAGGTCGGCGAGGTGCAGCGCACCCGCGTCGTCCTGCGACCCGCGAGCGTCGACGACCAGGGCTTCACCGTGCGCAAGGAGAACACCCCCGACGGGGAGGTCTTCCGCGTCATCGGTGCACGTCAGGTGCGGTGGGTGCGTCAGACCGACTTCACCAACGACGAGGCCGTCGGCTACCTCGCCGACCGTCTGGCCCGCGCAGGCGTCGAGGACGAACTCGTCAAGGCTGGTGCTGTCGCCGGTGACACGGTCGTCATCGGCACCGCCGAGAACTCCGTCGTCTTCGACTGGGAGCCCACTCTGTCCTCCGGCGCCGAGATCCTCGGCACCGTCGGCCCGCGCGGAACCGACATCCGCCTCGCGGAGTCCTACCGCCCGACGCGCAACGAGAAGCGCGAGGACTACGACATGCGCAAGGCCGCCAAGCAGGCTGCGCGCGACGAACTGGCTCAGGAGCGCAAGGCCGGAGTCTGGACCGACGCCGCCGAGTGACGCAGGTCGGTCACTCAGGTCAGCGCGGTCATTGAGAACCGCAGTGGCCAGAAGAACAGCAATCGGCAGCACAGCAGTCACCGTGCAGCCCTGTGCGCAACGTGTTGTGCTCAACGATCGTGGCCTGCGGGCCCCCAGGCCCCTAGCCTGAGGGGACCCGCAGCTCCGCGGCCCTCCACTCGAGCTGACCACCAGTGGTATGCCCGAAGGAGGGCGACATGTTCGTTCAGGACGTGCGGATGCCAGTACAGCCCGCAGTGCCGGTCGTGCAAGCCCTGTCGTCGGGGGCCACCGCGACCAACACCGAGAAGGCCAAAGAAGACCCCCGCCTCGTGTGGGGTGGCTCGAACAAACGAGGCCGCTACGTCGGGTTCAGCCCGCTCGACCGCTCGCTGATCCGCGCCGTCACCGGTGAAGACGTCGAAATCATCACTCCGCCGGACCTCTCGGCGTTCGCGTTCCAGATCCTCACCGACCGCCATAACGGCCGCCTGCCCGCCGGGCGCGAGATCGACCTCGACTACCTGGCCCGCACCCACCGGCGCCTGCTGGGGCTGGGGGAGGCCAACCCGTTCTCGGGAGCCCAATTGCGTCGCGCCGTGCAGTTCGTCGAGAGCCGCGCCAGCGGTCGGCTCGACGTCGCGCTCTGAGGTGCGCGCTACGCTCACCGAGTGAGTTCAGCGCCCCTACAGACGTCTCAAACCCCGGCCTCGCCAGCACTTGCGCAGGCACGCGCCGTCGTCCGTGATGCGGAGACGCTCGTCGTCAAGGTCGGGTCGAGCTCACTGACGACCCCTGACGGCGTGCTCGACGTGGCGCGGTTGACCGCTCTCTCCGATGCGCTCGCTGCGCGCCGACTCGCCGGGTCGAAGGTCGTGCTTGTCTCGTCGGGTGCGATCGCGGCAGGCATCGTTCCGCTCGGATACAGCACGCGCCCACGGGATCTCGCGACCCAGCAGGCCGCGGCGAGCGTCGGCCAGGGGGCGCTGGTGGCGGCCTACACGCAGGCGTTCGGGGCCCACGGGCTCACCGTCGGGCTCGTGCTCCTCACCGTCGACGACCTCATCCGGCGTCAGCACTACGGCAACGCCCGCCGTGCCGTCGCGCGGCTGCTGCACCTCGGAGTCGTGCCCGTGGTCAACGAGAACGATGCCGTGGCGACCGACGAGATCCGCTTCGGCGACAACGACCGTCTCGCGGCCCTCGTGGCCCACTTGACCGGTGCCGACGCGCTGCTGCTGCTCACCGACGTCGACAGCCTCTACGACGGGCCGCCGCATCTGCCTGAATCGGCGCCGATTCCCCTGGTGCGCGGTCAGGAAGACCTCGCGGATGTGCGCCTCGGTGGGACAGGCTCGCGGGTCGGGACGGGTGGCATGGTCACCAAGGTCGAGGCGGCGCGGATTGCGACGGGCGCAGGCATCACGACGATGTTGACCAGCGCCGATCGCATCACCGAGGCCCTCACCGGTGGCGACGTGGGAACGGTCTTCCTGCCCACCGCGCCGCGGCCGACGTCCCGCATGCTGTGGCTCGCCCACGCGAGTGAACCCGCAGGCAAGCTCGTCGTCGACGACGGTGCCGTGCGTGCCCTGCGCAGCCGCAATGCCTCTCTGCTCCCGGCCGGCATCGTGCGCGTCGAGGGCACCTTCGACGACGGAGCGCCCGTGCAGGTCGTCGATCGCAAGGGCACGCAGATCGCGCGCGGCCTCGTTGCCTACGGCAGTGATGAGCTGCCGCGACTGCTCGGGCGCAGCACTGCGTGGATTGCCGACGTGTTCGGCCCCGCGTACAGCAGGGAGATCATCCACCGCGACCATCTCGTGCTCGTCTGAGTTCAGCTCGGGTGCAACCAGTTCGCTCCGCCGCCATCGAAGTGGCTACGGTCGTCTCATGACCGTTCGTATCGAGCGTGCCCACGCCAGGGACGTCAACCGCGTCAAAGCGTTGTGGAAGCTCCTCCTCCAGCGTTACCAGGACTACGCCGCAGGCGACTGGCCGGTGCGCGACCCCAAGGACGCCTGGCAGCGGCGTCACCAGGAGTACCTGTCCTGGATCAACGACGGCGTCGGCGTCATCTACGTCGCCACGGACGACGCGGTCGAGGGCGCCCAGCCGGGTGCCGAATCCCCGCTGGTCGGGTATGCCGCGCTGCGCTTCGTCGACTCCGGCGCAGCCATGAACCTCGGTGAGGCCGTCGGCATCATCGAGACCGTCGTCGTCGACCCGGCGCACCGCGGCCGCGGCATCGGCAACCAGCTGATGGCCGCCTGCCGCCGCGAGTTGGAGCGGCGTGAGATCTCGTTCTGCTGCATCGAGACGCTCACCAGCAACACCGAGGCCATGGCCATGGTGGAGAGCAACGGTTTTCGGCCGTACATGACGCGCCTGATCCGCCGCATCGACGGCGACTGACGCGAGCCGACCGACCCACCCGACTACCGAGCAGAGGACCGCGAGATGGCCGACATCGACCCCCGCATCGAGGCGGATGTGCGTGACAAGGCCGCCCGGGCCCGTGAGGCCGGGCGGGTGTTGGCAAGCCTGCCGCGTGCGCGCAAGGACGCCGTGCTGCTCACGCTCGCCGATGCCCTCGACGGCGCTGCCGCGACCGTGCTGCCCGCCAACGAGGTCGATCTGGCAGCTGGGCGGGAGTCGGGGATCGCCGACTCCCTGCTCGACCGGCTACGCCTGGACGAGGCACGGCTGGCGGGCATCGCAGCCGCGGTGCGTCAGGTGGCTGCGCTGCCCGACCCGGTGGGCGAGGTCGTGCGCGGGTCGACGCTGCCCAACGGGCTGCAGATCACGCAGGTGCGCGTTCCGCTGGGCGTGCTCGGCATGATCTACGAGGCGCGGCCCAATGTCACGGTCGACGCCGCGGCGCTCGCCCTCAAGAGCGGCAATGCCGTTCTCCTGCGGGGCGGTTCGGCTGCGGCCGCGAGCAACCAGGCGCTCGTCGACGTCATCCGCACCACGCTCACCGAGCAGGGACTCCCGGCCGATGCGGTGGCCTCCGTCGATGACGGTGGTCGCGAAGCGGCACGGGCTCTCATGCGGGCGCACGGGCTGGTCGACGCGATCATTCCTCGCGGCGGCGCCGGGCTCATTGCCACGGTGGTCCGCGAGTCGATCGTGCCCGTCATCGAGACAGGAAGCGGCAACGTGCACGTGTACGTCGACGCCGCGGCCGACCCCGAGATGGCGCGCAGCATCGTGCTCAACTCCAAGACCCACCGCCCGAGCGTCTGCAACGCCGCCGAGACTCTGCTCATCCACCGCGATGCCGCCGACGCGCAGCTCCCGCTGATCCTCCGCGACCTGCACGAGGCCGGGGTCGTGCTGCACGGCGACGCCGCCACCCGCGCGCTGGCCGGCGACGTGCCCGTGGGGGAGGCCACCGAGGAGCTGTACGACACCGAGTTCCACGGCCTGGAGATGACCGTCGCGGTCGTCGACAGCATCGACGCCGCCATGGATCACGTGCGCCGCTACTCCACCGGGCACACCGAGGCGATCGTCACCAACGACCGTGCGGCAGCCCGGCGCTGGACGAGTGGCGTCGACGCGGCCGTGGTCATGGTCAACGCCTCCACCCGGTTCACCGACGGAGGCGAGTTCGGGTTCGGCGCCGAGATCGGCATCAGCACGCAGAAGCTCCACGCCCGCGGCCCGATGGCCCTCCCGGAGCTCACGACCACCACCTGGATCGTCGAGGGCGACGGTCACGTGCGGGCCTGAGACGGGCGATGAGCTCGACGCGTTAGAGTCGGACGTCACCCGCACCCGGCAGTCAGGAAGTACGTAGCGATGGAAGACACCGAGGTCCGTAAGCTCGCGGCGCTCGAGGACGACCACTGGTGGTACCGCGAGCGGCGCCACATCCTCGCCAAGTCGCTGCAGGGCATGACGCCCGGCACGGCCCTCGACATCGGCGCGGCGGGTGGCGGTAACTCCCGCGTGCTGCGCGACCTGGGCTGGAACGCCATCCCGCTCGAGTACGGCGCCCCTGGTGCGGAGGTCGCCGCCGAGCGTGGTCTCTCGGTGATCCGCGCCGACGCGACGCGTCTGCCCATCGCCGATCAGGCCCTCGACCTCGTCGTGGCCTACGACCTGCTCGAGCACCTCGTCGACGACGAGGCCTGCGTCAGCGAGGTCATGCGCGTGCTGCGCCCCCACGGTCGGTTCCTCGTGGCTGTGCCGTGCGACCCCAAGCTGTGGAGCGACCACGACGTCGCGGTCGACCACGTGCGCCGCTACACCCGCGAGACCCTGACGGCTCTGCTCGACCGGCCCGGCTTCGAGCTGCGCTCCATGACGTCGTGGAACGTGCTCCTGCGCCCCGTCGTCGCCATGCGCCGCAAGACCAGCAGCGGCAGCGACCTCGACGACATCAACCCGATCGTCAACTTCGGCCTGTGCTCCATCGTCACCGTCGAGCGCTACCTGCCGGTCAAGAGCCTTCCCGGCGTCACGCTCTTCGCAGACCTGCGCCGCGTCTGAAACAGGACGTCTGAAACACCACGAACCCTCGGGCGCGCGATGCGCTCGAGGGTTCGTCGTCTGTCTGAGTGGTGCGGGTCAGCCGCGGCTACGCCGGATGACGCGTTCTTCGGCCGACACCGACACTCCCGCGGGCGCCGTTGCGACGTGCGATCCGGCAGCGTGTGATCCGCCCGAGAACGTGCCGCGCGCGGCGGGCGACTCGACCGGTGCGTCTGCATCCGCGGCCGCCACGTACTCGGTCGCCTCGGTCGTCGTGTCGACGCCGGGGAGAACCGGAAGTGCCTGGGTGACCACGGGTGCCGGGGGAGGCGTATGGGTGAGACCGACCTGGGTCGAACCGCCGGAGAGCGTGGTGGAGGACGATTCCGTCGGGTATCCGGCGGCGTCTCGGCGCGTGCGGGCCTCGCGGCGAATCTCGTTGGAGTCGTAGGCGACGAAGTACGTGGGGATGCCCTGCATCATCGTGTACATCCGGCCGACGTATTCGCCGAGTAGGCCGAGGCAGAGGAGCTGCACCGCACCCACCGCAGCGACGGTGACCACAGTGGAGGCCCATCCGGAGACGGCGTGACCGCTCCAGCGCGAGATCAGCGCGTAGATGAGGATGAGGATGGAGAACACGCCGCCGAGCAGACCGCACCAGGTCGCGAGGCGCAGCGGCGCCATCGAATGCGACGTGAGCGAGTCGATGGACAGCTTGATCATCTTGGTGAGCGGGTACTTGCTGTGCCCGGCAGCGCGCTCCTCGCGGCGGTAAGCCACCTGCGCCGAGGGAAAGCCGAGGGCCGGCACGACGAGGCGCAGCACCCGGTGGTGCTCCGGCAGGGCGTTGACGGCATCGACCGTGGCCCTGGACATGAGACGGAAGTCACCCGCATCCGGCGGGGCATCGGTCTTGGAGACGGCCTTCATCGTCGCGTAGAACGCCCGGGCGGTGCCGCGCTTGAACGCGGTGTCGGTGCTGCGGTCGTTGCGCACCCCGTAGACGACGTCGACGTTCTCGCTCTTGGCGAGCTGCAGCATCTCGGCGACGACCTCGGGCGGATCCTGCAGGTCGGCGTCGATCGTCACCATGTAGTCGCCGCGGGCACGGGCAAGCCCGGCGGAGATCGCGGCCTGGTGACCGGCGTTGGCGCGCAGGCGGATGACGCGCACCTCGGGCCACTCGCGGCGCAGGCGCTGCAGGATGACGGCGGAGTCGTCGGTACTTCCGTCGTCGACGGTCACGACCTCGTACGGGATCTCGAGGGAGTCCAGGACCGGCCTCAACCTCTCGACGAGGATGGGCAGAACTTCTTCCTCGTTGTAGACGGGGACGACGACCGACAACTCTGGATGCATGTGCACAGGGTAGGTGACCGGCCTTGGAGTGGGGTATGGCGGTAGTCTTGGTCCCATGTCGACCTCTCTCCTGTTCGCGGCCGCCTCTGAGGCCGGGGGGCACCACCTGCCCATGCCCGCATGGGCCTTCGGCCTGCTGGCCCTCCTCGTCTTCCTCGGTCTGCTGTTGTTCGTGTGGATGTTCCGTCACACGGCGCAGACGATGATCGAAGGCGGTCACGGTCCCGTCCAGCACAGCGGCCACGGTGCGCACGGTGCCGCCGGCCACGCCACGGCGCAGGGTGCGCCCACGCAGGCCTCGCACCGCATGTCGGGCCCGGGAGCCTCGCCCGCAGCCGAAGGGCGTGCCCGCTGAGCCGCCGCTTGGGCGTGATGGGCGGCACCTTCGACCCCATCCACCACGGTCACCTCGTCGCAGCCAGTGAGGCTCAACACCTCCTCGAGCTCGACGAGGTGATCTTCGTTCCGACCGGTCAGCCGTGGCAGAAGAGCGGGCGTCCGGTCTCCCCGGCCGAGCACCGCTATCTGATGACGGTCATTGCGACCGCGTCCAACCCGCGGTTCTCGGTCAGCCGCGTGGACATCGACCGACCTGGCCCCACGTACACGATCGACACCTTGCGTGACCTGCGCGGTCTGCATCCCGATGCGGATCTGTTCTTCATCACCGGCGCCGATGCCCTGACGCAGATCCTGTCGTGGAAGGATGCCGATGAGCTGTTCGACCTGGCGCACTTCGTCGGGGTCACGCGGCCGGGTCATGTCCTCAGCGACGAGGGCCTTCCCAAGAAGGGCGTCACTCTCACCGAGGTGCCGGCCATGGCGATCAGCTCGACCGATTGCCGCACGCGCGTCGAGGAGTCCGTCCCGGTCTGGTACCTCGTGCCCGACGGCGTCGTGCAGTACATCACCAAGTACGGCCTCTACAGCCCGACCGGCGCCCCCGGCGAGGTCCCGCCCACACTGCGCTCCGTCCTCACCTGAGGCAGCGCTCCACCAGCAGTTCAACGAGGAGATTTCGCGTGCCCGCATCCCCCGAGGCCGTCGCTCAGGCGCAGATCGCTGCCGCAGCGGCCGATGACAAGCTCGCGACGGAGATCGTCGCGATCGACGTCAGTGAACACCTTGCCCTCACCGACATCTTCGTCGTGGCCTCGGCCCCGACGGAGCGTCAGGTGGCAGCCATCGTCGACAACGTCGAGGACGAGATGCGTGAGGCCGGCTACAAGCCGCTGCGCCGCGAGGGCGAGCGGTCGGGCCACTGGGTCCTGCTCGACTTCGGCGACATCATCGTGCACGTCATGCAGGCCGAGGACCGGGTCTTCTACCAGCTCGAACGGCTGTGGAAGGACGGTCAGGTCGTTCCGCTGCCCGGCATCGGCGAAGAGAACGCGCCGGCCGCCCACGGTGACGCAGACGCGTCGGTGGAACCGATCGACCAGGACGAGCCGCTGGAGCTGGACCCGCAGGAGGACGCCGCAAAGGTCCAGCTGTGACACCGCCCGTGGATCGACCCGGTACACGTCGACGCCTGGTGATCCTGCGGCACGGTCTCACCGACCACAACGCTGCTGGCATCTGGCAGGGCCACCTCGACAGTGAGCTCAATGCCGCGGGTCTGGCCCAGGCAGAGGCTGCCGCCGAGGCGATTGCCGCGTACGAGCCCGATCTGGTGGTCTCGAGCGACCTGCAGCGTGCCCGGGTGACGGCCGAGACCGTGGTGCGTTCGATGCCCGGCCGTGAGTTGCGCATCGATCCGCGGCTGCGGGAGGTGCACGTGGGGCAGTGGCAGGGGTTGTCGCCCGAGCAGATGCTGGAGCTCTTTCCCGAGGCTACGGACCTCATGGCGCGCGGCGAAGACTTCAGGCGCGGCGGTGACGGTGAGACGTACGGCGAGCTCGGCGATCGTGCTGGTGCTGCTGTGCGCGACCTCCTGGAGGATCTGCCCGACGGCGGCACGGCGCTCGTGGTCACGCACGGGGTGACGACGCGGGTCGTGACCGGCGACCTGCTGGGTCTAGATCGGGTCGCGTCGTGGACGATGCTGTCCGGTTTGGGCAACTGTCACTGGGCCGAGTTGGGCCAGTACGGCGACGTGTGGCGCCTGCACGGCTGGAACCTCAGGGCCGGATTTGGTCGAACGGCGGCGGTTGGTTAGAGTATCCAAGTGCTCACGGGCCGATAAGGACCGGCGAGAACGGGGCTGTAGCGCAGTTGGTAGCGCACCTCCATGGCATGGAGGGGGTCAGGGGTTCGAATCCCCTCAGCTCCACGTAAAGTTGAACGTTCGAACCTTGCCCCGCTTGATCGCGGGGCAAGGTTCTTTCGTTGTGTGGCCTGGGGATGGCGGCGAGGATCGTCGCGATCGTCTGGGTTGGTTCGAGGGCGGCTTGGTCGTCGTCATCGATGGTGATGCGGTCGAACAGTGCCCGGTTGAGCATCCGACGTTCGGCGGGTTCGGCCTTCGCGTACACGTCGCCGATGTCGGTGAGCAGGCCGAGGATCGCGTCGAGCCCGACCTTCGCGTTGTCGTAGGTCGATGTGAGGGTGTCGAGTCGGCCGGTGATGGCGTGGAGGCTCGCGCGGATGCGGTCCTGTTCGGTTTTGAGGAGGTCGATGGGGATCGCGTCGGCGTAGTGGGCTTGGAGGAGCTTGACCTGCTCGGCTTCGAGCTTGGCCTTCTGTCCTTCGAGGAGGGTCCGTTCATCGCTGGTTGACTCGGCGAGGGCGTCGAACACCTGCCCGAGGACGGCCTGGATCTTTCCAGCTTCGTCCTCGGTGACGGAGACGTGCTGGTAGCGGGTCTCGATGCTCTGCTCGACGCGGTGGACGAGGGCGGCGGTGCGCTGGCAGTCGTTGCGCTTGAATCGGCGGCCGGTGCAGGTGAAGTAGTCGTAGGCGACGCCCTGGTGGTTGCGGGGCCGTTCGAACATGAGCTTCTTCCCGCAGCCGCAGTAGATCGAGCCTTTGAGGTAGTGGTCGTACTTCTGCGGCTTGTCGCCGGTGACGTGGTTCTGCTGGAGGATCGTCTGTACCTGCTCGAACGTCTCCGGGGTCACGAGTGGCTGATGGGTGCCGGGGTAGGTGACCTCGCGGAACGTGACGATGCCTTGGTAGTAGGGGTTCGTGAGGATCTTGTGCAGCCCCGTGGTCGTGACCGGCTTCGCGGGGAACGTCGGCGTGGGCCGGGTGACAAGGCCGCGGGTCTCTAGCTCCCGGGCGAGCTTCGATACGGACCAGTCGCCGGTGGCGTAGGCGGTGAACGCGAACCGGATCAGGTCGGCCCGGTCGGGATCGCACTGCACGTCGCGCACCTCGTGCCCGTTCGCATCGGTGAGGCGGACGTTGAGGTAGCCGATGGGCGCCTTGTGCGGGGTGCCGCCGATGGACGCTTTCTGCACGAGCCCCTTGGTGACCTCCTGAGCGAGGTTCAGGGAGTAGAACTCCGCGATCGAGGCCATGATGCCGTGCATGAGCATCCCGGAGGGGGTCTCATCAATGTTCTCCATGACAGACACGAGCGTGACCCCGGCCTGGCGGAGCGTGGCGTGGATGATCGCGTCATCGAGCCGGTTCCGGGCGATCCGATCGACCTTGTTGATGATGCAGTACCTGACGGGATGCTCGGCGAGGTAGTCCAGCATCTCCTGGAGGGCTTTGCGGCGGGCGGTCTTGCCGGACTCGCCAGGCTCGATGAACTCCGCGACGATGACCGCGCCGAGCTGGTCGGCCTTGCGCTGCGCGGGGGACTGCTGCACGTTCGGGTGACAGGTTGGGTCACGCAGCCTGAGTGGCTGGCG
>DAMDJY010000070.1:775-17682 GCA_032100225.1 Mobilicoccus sp. | reverse complement strand
AGCCTGCCCATCGGGCAAGCCAGGTCAGTTGTCACCTATCCGTGCAGCAGTCCCGGACGACCTCACAGCGGCGTGGAAGAAGGACCCGGCCAAGATGCCGTGGACCGGTGGTGGCACGTTCGACCAGCTGGTGGGCGCCGACATCGCGACCAAGAGCGGGCTGGACCCGGCAGACGTGTCGTACATCCCCAAGTCTGGTGGTGGCGAGGCGACGACGGCGCTGCTCAACGGCACCGCGATTGCAGCGACCTCCGGGTATGCGGACCTGTCCGACCAGATTGAGGCGGGGCGCCTGCGGGCGCTCGCCCTCGCCGCGCCGGAACGCCTGCCCGGCAGCGACATTCCCACGCTCAAGGAGCAGGGCATCGACGTGACCCTCGCCAACTGGCGCATGGTCGTCGCACCCGCGGGCATCACGCCCGAGGAGAAGAACGAACTCGTGCAGCTCATCTCGGAGGTCGCGCAGACCCCGCAGTGGAAGCAGGCGTCGGAGCGCAACCACTGGGCTCCGGTGTTCCTTCCCGCGGGGCCGGAACTGGACACGTGGCTGCAGCAGGAACAAGCCCGTATCGGTGAGCTCGTCAAGGAGATCTCATGAGTAGCTCCACGCAGGGTTCGAGCGCGCCGCTGCCGCCGAACGCCGTTGGGGATCGTCGCGTTTCGGAGACCGAGGCTGAGGTCGATTCACGGCGTCGTCACGGGTGGCTGACCGGACGCAGTGGACTGGTCATCCCGTTGATCCTGGCGGCCGTCGCGACGTGGCTCGTGTGGGGCAACCTGACGATGCAACTGCCCAAGAAGGCGGACTTTCCGGGGCCGACGTTCGTGCCGTGGATCCTCGCGGTTGCCGGGTACGTGCTGGCGGCGCTGCTGGTGGTCGACGTCATCCGTCACCCGGTGGTGCCTGAGGAGACGAGCGGTCGCACCTACGCGACGCATTCCGACTGGAGCGCCGTCGCGTGGTGCGTCGGCGGGTTCGTGCTTTTCGCGCTCACGCTGGAGCTGCTCGGCTGGATTCTTGCGGCGGCGCTGCTGTTCTGGTGTGTCGCAAGGGGAGTCGGCAGCAAGCGGCCTCTGTTCGACGTGACGTTGGCGCTCGTGATGTCGAGTGTCGTGTATCTGGCGTTCTCCGTCGGCCTGGGCTTGACCCTGCCGTCGGGCGTCATCGGCGGGGGGTGGTGAGTCGTGGATCAGTTGATCAACCTCATCGGCGGGTTCGGTGGCGCGCTGACGCCCATGAACATGCTGTGGGTCGTCGTCGGGTGTCTGCTCGGTACGGCGGTCGGCGTCGTGCCTGGACTCGGGTCGTCGATGGCTGTGGCGCTGCTGCTGCCGCTGACGTTCGCGCTCGACCCCACGGCCGCGTTCATCATGTTCGCCGGCGTGTATTTCGGGGGCCTCTTCGGTGACTCGACGATGGCCATTCTCATGAACACCCCCGGGCAGGGGTCGGCGATCGCGTCGACCTTCGAGGGGTATCAGATGGCGAAGAAAGGGCGGGCAGCGCAGGCGCTCGCGACGGCCGCGATCGGCGCCTTCATCGGCGGCATGATCGCCTCCACCGTCGTCGTGTTCCTCGCGCCCAAGCTGGCCGATCTGTCGTCGGCGTTCGGGCCCGCGGAGTACCTGGCACTCGCCCTGTTCGCGTTTGTCGCGACGAGTTCGATCGTGGCGGATTCTGTCGTCAAGGGCCTGGCATCCCTCGTGATCGGCCTGTCGATCGCGGTGGTGGGCATCGATTCCTTCACGGGTACAGAACGATTCACCGCGCACGTGCCGCAGATGTTTGACGGCATCTCGATCGTGACGGTCACCGTCGCGGTGCTGGCACTGGGCGAGGTCTTCTACGTGGCCTCGCGCATTCGGCGCGACCCGGCCGCGCACGACGTCCGTCCGTCGGGTCGTCCGTTCCTGTCGCGTGCGGAGTTCCGTGAGGCGATGCCGGCCTGGTTGCGCGGTACCGCGCTCGGTCTGGCGTTCGGCATCCTCCCGGTCGGTGGCTCCGAGGTCCCGACGTTCATGGCCTACGACGTCGAGCGTCGTCTCGACCGCCGCCGCGAGAACCCCGAGTTCGGTCAGGGTGCCATCCGCGGCCTCGCCGCACCAGAGGCTGCCG
This sequence comes from Mobilicoccus sp., assembly GCA_032100225.1. Classification (GTDB taxonomy): domain Bacteria; phylum Actinomycetota; class Actinomycetes; order Actinomycetales; family Dermatophilaceae; genus Mobilicoccus. Next base: position 15,566 of record DAMDJY010000070.1, on the reverse strand, counting down.
GCAACGCGACGACCGGTATGGCCATGGGTGCGCTGCTGGCGTTGGGTCTGCCGGTGTCGAGCACGGCCGCCATCATGCTGGCCGCGTTCCAGCAGTACGGGCTGCAGCCGGGGCCGTTGCTGTTCACGCGGGCGCCCGAGTTGGTGTGGTCGCTGCTCGCGAGCTTCTTCGTGGCGATGGTCGTGTTGTTGCTGCTCAACCTGCCGTTCGCGTCGGTGTGGAGCAAGCTGCTGCTCATCCCGCGCCCGTACTTGTACGCGGGGATCATGGTGTTCTGCGGCCTGGGCGTGTACGCCACGAGCGGCCAGACCTTCGACCTGTTCCTGCTGCTCGGCATCGCACTCGTCGGGTTCGCCATGCGCCGCCACGACGTACCGCTCGCGCCCCTCATGATCGGTCTCGTCCTCGGGCCCCTCTTCGAGACGAGCCTGCGCGACGGGCTGCTCTCCTCCGACGGCGACTACTCCACCTTCGTCTCCCACCCCATCCCCGTCGCGATCTACGCGGTACTGCTGGTGGTTCTTGCGTTCGTCGTCCGTTCCAAGGTCCGCGCCCGCACCAGCGCCGACCTGTGAAGTAGCGGCTGTAGCTGGGCGACACGGCGCCCTGCGCAATGATGTCTCAATGTCCTTTACATAGAGACATCGCCATCGTCGGGGTTACGCCCCTGGCGTGGACGTGCCGTTGATCTCACAGAACGGCACGTTCATACCAGGGGCTCTTCCATGTGCGGTTGGGCTACTGACGAGCCAGGTCACCTCGTGGCTCGAGTAGGCGCCTCTGTCCCGGCCCCAGAAGGCGAGGGGCAGGCATAGGGTCGGAAGTGCCACAGCATCGTTCGAAGGAGATCGATATGGCCATCCGTACTCTCATCGCACCGTCCCGTTATGTTCAGGGCAAGAATGCGCTCGCGGAGCTGGGTGAGAACCTCGCACGCATCGGGGAACGCCCGCTGGTTGTCGCCGACGACGTGGTCTGGGGGTTTACTGGTGACATCGTCACGGGCTCCCTCCGGAAGGCGTCGCTGGAGGTGACGCGGATGCCGTTCCAGGGGTACGCGACCGCGCGGATCGTCGACGAGATCGTCACGAAGATCCAGGACGGCGGGTTCGACATGGCCGTCGGGCTCGGTGGCGGATCGACCATCGACGCGGTCAAGGCGGCGGGCCACATCGCCGATGTCCGCTGGGCGTCCGTCCCGACCGTCGCCTCCACGGACGCCCCGTGCTCGGCGCTCTCGGTCATCTATACGCCCGACGGCTCCTTCGAGGAGTACCGCTTCTTCCCACACAACCCTGACCTCGTGCTCGTCGACTCCCAGATCGTCGCCAATGCGCCGGCGCGGTTCCTCACCGCAGGCGTCGGCGACGCTCTCGCCACCTGGCCCGAGGCCCACGCAGTGGCCATGGCCGGCTCGAGCACGATGGCCGGCGGGATGCCGACGACTTCAGGCACCGCACTCGCCAAGCTCTCCTGGGATGTGCTGCACGAGTACGCACTCCAGGCCATCGAGGCCGTGCGACAACACGTTGTTACTCCCGCCCTCGACAAGGTCATCGAGGCGAACACCCTGCTCTCGGGCCTCGGCTTCGAGTCAGGCGGTCTCGCAGCGGCCCACGCCATTCACGACGGCCTCACTGCAGTGCCGCACACCCACGGCCTCACGCATGGCGAGAAGGTCAACATCGGCACCCTCACCCAGTTCGTCCTCGAAGGACGGCCCGCAGACGAGATCGCGGACTTCATCGACTTCACGACGCGGGTCGGGCTCCCCAACACCCTGACCGAGGTCGGACTCGTCGACGCGGACGACTCCGTGCTGACGGCCGTTGCCGAGGCGGCGACGGCCGAGGGCGAGACCATCCACAACATGCCGTTCGAGGTCACGGTCGACGACCTCGCCGCGGCCCTGCGGTCCATCGAGGGGTTCTCGACGTCCGTCCGTCGTGAACGCGGTCTCCCCGAGCCGCGACACATGGCCGACGGTCACTGAACGAACGCCTGGTCGCGGCGGCAGCCCCTCGGGGTTGTCGCCGCGATTGGGTGGTCAGGTGAGGTCGACCCAGTGTTCCTCGCCATCGACGACGATGCCGTCGCCTGCGGTCATGGAAGCGACGAGGTCGTCGAGGGACGTTCGCTGCTCGGGAGTGACGTCGAGATGCACGGTCGCGGTGGCTGCGTAGTCGACGCCGTCGACGTGGAGTCCCCGCGACCGAAGGTCGTTCTCGAGGCGACCGGCCGTCGCGACCGGTGCGTTGATGCTCGCGCGCCGGAGAATTCGCCGCTCGACGACGGTCGCCGCATCGCAGGCCGCCCGCACCGCGTCCGAATAGGCCCGGATCAGACCGCCCGTCCCGAGCAATGTCCCACCGAACCATCGCGTCACGACCACGACGACGTCGGACAACTCACGCCCGCGCAGGACTTCGAGCATCGGGGCCCCAGCGGTTCCGGACGGCTCGCCGTCATCGCTCGACCGCTGCACCTCAGGACCCGGGCCGAGCACGAACGCCGAACAGTGGTGCCGCGCATCCCAATGGTGCTTTCGTGCGGCCTCGACCACCGCACGAGCAGCCTCCTCGTCCGGCACCCGCTCCAGCCGGGCGAGGAATCGGGACCGTCTGACCTCGATCTCCGCCTCCACGGCACCCGCGATCGTGCGGTAGGCGGTGATGTCGGTCATCCCGCCATGATGACAAACGCAGGGGAAGAGCTGGCATTCATCGACCCGGTGATGGCGTGATGCATCGAGTTATCGTGATGGTGTGAGTGCGGATGCGATTCGTGAGGCCTGGGTGGCGGCGGGGTTGACCCAGCGTGCTCTTGCTGCGCGCTCGGGAGTCGCGCAGCCGCACATCGCCCGTATCGAGGCGGGTGGCGTGGCGCCGACGTCGGACACCGTCGATCGACTGCTGACCGCAGCCAGACCGGCGGCTATGGACGTTCTTCGTGACCATCGCGATGCCATCGTGGCCGCGGCACGTGCTGCGCGTGGGACAGGGCGAATTCGTGTGTTCGGGTCGGTCGCGAGAGGTGAGGAGAAGCCGACCTCAGATATCGACCTGCTCGTCGACTTCACCGAGGACGCCGACCTGTTCGATGTGGTCGCTCTGCAGCGAGTACTCACGGAGCTCCTCGGCCGTCCCGTCGATGTCGTCTCGTCATCCTCGCGTGGGCGGGCCGTGCGTCACGCTGAGCGCGATGCTGTGCCGCTCCCATGACGCGGAACCGTGAAACCGGCGAGCTCGTCGAGGCGTTGGCGCAGGTCCTGGCCCTCTGCGAGCATCTGACCGCGCCTGGTCAGGGCGCCTATCTCGCTGAGGATCTCGATGCCGGGCTGCGCCGACTCGCCGGAGAACGGCTCGTCATCACGCTGCAGGCAGTGCTTGACGATCTCCCCGCCAGCTTTGTCGAGGACAACCCTGATCTGCCCTTCGATCTGGTCCCCGGGATGCGCCACCGCCTCGCCCACGGCTACGACGACATCGACGACATCGACGACCGCATCGTCTGGAACACCCTCTCCGGATCTCTGCCGGTCTTCATCCGCGAGGTCGCGCGTCGACTTACCGCAGGCGGCTGACGTCGGTCACCGGATACCTGCTAAGTGATGCCAACGCTGGCCCATGGCATCACTTAGCCATTGAGTGATGCCAACGGGGTGGTGAGGCAGCGGATCCGGCGCCTGGTCGGTGGGGTCTCGCGTTTGTCCACAGGGCACGTTCGTGACGAACCCACATCCGGGCAGGGTGGGGAGATGGTCGCGGGATGAACCCGAAATGCCGTGTCATTCTTCAGCTCGACGACCCGAACGCGCCCGTGAAGCAGGAGAGCCTGTGGGCCCAAGCGCGGGCAGCAGGGCGGTACGCGCTGCTCAACTCGTCGTTCTTTATGCCACTCGCGGTGGGTGACATCGTCGAGGCCACGTCGCACGGCCAGCGACTTACCGTCGTGGGTCTGGACCAGGCAGGTGTCATGACGTCATCCCTCGTGGCCGTCGACGCGTCGGTCTCGGACTTCGAGAAGAAGCAGGTCACCGACGGTTGGCGCACCCACGGTGCCTCCTGGACCGAAGGCGCGTTCGGCCTGTTGAGCACCGTCTGGCGACCCACGGCCACCGCCGACGAGGTGCACGCCCGCCTTACCCGCGAGTTGCGACGCCGCGCGGGGTGGCGCGTCGTCTCCGTGCATAGCCAAGACGATCGCCGCCGACTCATGGCAGCAAGAGTCGCTCCGCAAAACGGGGGACAGGTGATCGACCTGGCCGAATATCGAGCCCGCTCCAGGACCGGACGCCGCCTCGCCCGCATGTGACCGAACCCTGCAGCGACGCGAACTTGGCGCGAAGCGCCCCGCCGTGGGCCTTCTCAGGACGTGGCGCCGCGGCGGATTGTCCGATCAGCCGCGTGAGTACCCGCGGCGGACGGTGCGGTCGAGGATCCCGAGGGTGCCACGCAGGTGGGCTTCGGAGATGACGGGAAAGATCCCGGCCTCGCGCCACTTGGGGTGGATGTCGGACCAGTCGTAGTACGAGGTGACTCGCGTCGCGGTGGCGCCGTCCTGCTCGACGGGTGTCAGGCGGTAGCCGTAGACGTGGCCGATCTGCGGCCGGATCTGCCCAAGGATGGTCCAGGAAATGTGCTCGTCGGCAACGAAATCGCGGATGGTGACGGTGACGTCGTAGCGCCCCATCTCAGGAAAGTCGTTCAGGGCGTCCCGGTCCATGTGCACGACGAACTCATCCCCTGCCGCCGACACGGGGGAGCCCGTCGCGTCCTGCAACATGCCCGAAGAGTCGATCGCCACATGCCCCTGCGGGTCACACAGGACGGCGAATACGTCGGCAGGGGCAGCAGCGATGAGGCGCTCGACCTCGATGCGATCAGTCATGGGCACAGCACACCATGGCCGGGGTCACCTCGCGACGTGGGCAAGATCGACGGTGAGGATGTGTGAATGTGGCTGCTATCGCGGCCTTCCCGCCACATCGTCGCGCTCGGCCTTGAAACGGAGACGACTCGCGCGGGGGAGGTCGCGTCGGATCGGGAGCGCCGCACCGGGTGCAGATCCGACGACATCGTCCGTACACGTGAGAACTAGGCTGCGTCGGTGCCTTCGATCACCTCCACCATCACGGATACGGCGCTCGTCCTCGAGGGCGGCGGGATGCGAGCGAGTTACACGTCCGCGCTGATCGTCGCGCTGCTCGAGGCGGGGATCCACCTCGACTGGGTCGGTGGGATCTCCGCCGGGGCGTCACACACCGCCAACTACGTATCGCGAGACGCGTGGCGGGTGCGGCACTCCTTCACCGACTTCGCCCTCGACCCCCAATTCGGCAACTGGAGAACGTTCGTCCGCGGCAAGGGCCTGTTCAACGCGCAGTACATCTACGAGCAGTCCGGCCTGCCGGACGAGGCACTGCCGTTCGACTGGGCCACCTTCGAGGCCAACCCTGCTCAAGTCTGCATCGGCGGTTTCGACGCCGTGACGGGCGAGGGAGTCTACTGGCGCCGCGACGAACTCACGTCCTTCGAGGACCTCATGGTCAAGGTGCGCGCCTCCTCGACGATGCCCGTCGTGATGCCGCCCGTGCACGTCGGCGACCACGTGTTCGTGGACGGCGCCCTCGGCGAATCCGGCGGCATCCCCCTCGACGCGGCCGAGGCCGACGGCTACGACAAATTCCTCGTCGTCCTCACCCAGCAGCGCGACTACGTCAAGGGCCCGCAAGGCGCCGAGTGGTTCTACCGCCGCCACTTTCGCAAACTGCCCGCCGTCGCCGACGCCCTGCGCGACCGCCCCGCCCGCTACAACGCCACCCGCGAGCGCATCTTCGACCTCGAAAAGCAGGGCCGCGCCTACGTGTTTGCGCCCGAGAAGATGCTCATCGGCAACGGCGAACGCGACATCGCCAAACTCCGCGCCTCCTACGACGCGGGCCGCGACCAGGCCGACCGAGAACTCCCCGCTATCCGCGAGTTCCTCGGCCTCTGACTCCGGCGCCAACCGACCGCACGGTGTGACGCGGCAGGTGCGTCGAGTCGTTCTTCAGTGTTTCTGCCGGGCAGGATGACGCCCATGACACCCGAGAGAGCGATCTACCGGCTCGGTTCCACCATCGGGCTGATAGGTGGAGCCGTGTTCGTCCTCGTCAACAGGACGGCACTCCCGCCGTTGGCCTCGACCGCAGCGCTCGTCTGCTGGATCGTGCTGCTCATGGGCGCGATCTGGGCCGTGTGGATCCGGCGCTCGCCGCAGTCGGCCGACCCGCTGCCGCCCCGTCCGCGAGCGGGCCTCGCCTATGGATCGGCCTGCGCTGGAATGGTGTTGCTTATCGTCGCGGGGAGCAACGCCCTGCGTCTGTGGGACATGGCCGGTGCCATCCCCGCACTGGTCGCGGCGGCAGTCGGCCTGCACTTCCTCCCCTTCGCGCAGGCATTCCGGGCGCCGTTCTTCACCCTCCTGGGGCTGGCGATGACGGTGATCGGCGGGGGCGGATTCGTGCTGGCGTTTGTGGTCGGGGTGACCTGGGCCGCGTCCGCCGCAGTCCTCGCCGGACTCGTCATGACCGGCCTCATCGCCTACGACGCCGCCCGCCCCTGAACAGCGGGCAGTGGCAGGCCTGGGCGGCTCGGTACTCTGACCTGCGTGAAGTCCCGAGCCCTGACCTTCGATCCCATCCGGCGGGCCGCCGTGCTCTGGGAGCGGACGTGGGGGCGCGCCTCGGCGCCGCAGTCGATGGCCACGGCGACATCTGTGATGCGGGTCCAACAACTTCTCCTCGCCGAATTCGACGGGCACCTGGCCGATCTCGACCTCACCTTTCCCCGCTTCGAAGCGTTGGTGCTGCTGACGTTCAGCCGTGAAGGGCGCCTGCCCATGACCCGAGTGGGGGAGCGGCTCATGGTCCACCCCACCAGCGCCACCAGCGTCATCCAACGCCTCGAAGGTCAAGGGTTCGTCGAACGCATCCCCAACCCCGCCGACGGCCGCGGCACCCTCGCCGTCATCACACCGACAGGCCGCGCCGTCGCCGAACAGGGCATGCAGCGCCTCGTCGACGCGGGCTTCGGCGTCTCCGCCCTCACCGGCCCCGAACGCGTCGAACTCTTTCGCCTCCTCGAAAAGATCCGCCACGCCAACGGAGATTTCGGCGAACCGGATTGAGTCAGTACGTCGTTGGGACACCGAGTCGACGAGGTGGTGGTGCCTCACGTGCCTGCTACTACGCGGAGTCCGCCGCGGCTGAGCGCGGGAGGCCGATGCGCGCGACCAGTCCAGGTGAACCGTCGGGAGGATCGAGGAGGCGCACATCGCCACCATCACGACGTAGGAGTTCGCGCACGATCGACAGCCCCAGCCCGCTCCCGCCGGCGTCCTGAGCACGCGCTTCATCCAGCCGCGTGAAGCGGTCGAATACGCGCTCGCGGTCCTGCTCGGCGATGCCGGCGCCGTCGTCGGCCACGTCGATGATCAGTGAATCCCCCTGTCGGACATCGATCTCGACGCGGGTACGAGCGTGCCGCAGGGCGTTGTCGATCAGGTTGGTGACGCACCGCTCCAGACCGGTGCGATCGGCCTCCGCCCAGGTCGACCCGCTCGTCGTGACCTCGATGGGCACGCGTGTGGTGGTGTAGCGCGCGGCCACGTCGGTGACCAGCTCCGCCACATCGACAGCCTCGGGGCGATGCGCCGACCGAGGTGACCCGGCGCGCGCCAGGAGCAACAGGTCGTCGACGAGGCGGCTGAGGCGTTCGACGTCCGGACGCAGCTCGCCCGCCAATTCGTCACCCTCGCCGATGTGTTCGGCGACCTCGATCTGCATCCGCAGGCTCGCCACCGGGCTGCGCAATTCGTGCGCCGCATCGGCGATGAAGCGCTGCTGCGCCGTCGACGCCGCGTCGAGCCGGTCCAACATGCCGTTGAGGGTGGTCGCCAGAGCCCGGATCTCATCATCGGGTCCGGGGACAGGGAGACGCGCAGGCGCCGCGCCGCCCCTGGTGTCCGCGCTGGAATCCACGCCGATGCGCTCGGCCCCGGCGCGCAGTCGATCGACCGGGGCAAGGGCGGCGCCCACGGCACGCCACAACAACCACGCAACCAGCAGCACCAGCAACGGGACCCAGATGAGCAGTCCCAGCCAGAGCCCCCGCTGACTCGTCGCCGGTGACTCGGCGGGGGAGGCCACCAGCACGGTCAGGCGCCGGGACTCCGGACCGCCATCGAGCGCGACCGCCCGAAGTTGCCCGGAGGCCGCGACGCGTGACGCGGGGACTTCGACGGGATCCTCACGAGCAGCGGCGATCTCATCGACCGTCAGCAGGGCGTTGAGGCGGTCGGCGGCAGTCGAGGCCGACACGACGGCGCCCGAGGCGTCGACGACCTGCACGAAACCCGCGCCCGAGATCGGCAGCGTCGACGGCAGACGGTTCTCCTCGACCAGTGTGCCGATCTCCGCGGCAACGGCTCGCATTCGGTCATCCAGCGCTGCGCGCTCAGCGCGCCACACCCCAGCGGCCAGAGTGAGCGCGGCGAGGACGAGCACGACAGCCGTGACCGCTGTCGTCACCGCGACGATCCGCGCGCGGATCCCGAGCCGCCTCGTGACTGGTTGCCTCACGCCGACGCGCCTGGCTCCGGCCGCGACGGAGTGCGTCTGTCGCCGGAACTGCTGCCGCCACGACAAGCGCTGTCTCCACCCGCGGGTGCGGCGAGCTGATAGCCGAATCCCCTGACGGTGACGATGCGTTCGCGACCAATCTTGCGGCGCAGGTGCCCGACGAAGGCCTCGACGACGTTGGCGTCGCGGCTGTCGCTGCCCCAGATGTCGTCGAGGAGCCGTTCCTTGCCGACCGGGCGGGGAAAGGCACGTGCCAGATGTTCGAGCAGCAGCGCCTCACGGGTCGACAACGACACCGGCTGACCGTCGACGCTCGCCTCGCGCGTCGCGGGATCGATCGAGACCCCCGCAGCCTCGAGCAGCACCGGCCGTGGGGCAGGTGCGCGGCGCAACAACGACCGCAATCGGGCCAGTAACACGACGAACGAGAACGGCTTGACGAGGTAATCGTCTGCACCGCAGTCGAGTCCGTCGGCCTCGTCGTACTCGCCGTCCTTGGCCGAGATCATCAGCACCGGCACCCAATTGTCTTCACTCCGAAGAGTGCGCACGACGTCATACCCCGACATGCGCGGCAGCATCACGTCGAGCAGCACCGCGTCGAACTCCCCGTACCGGGCTGCGTCCAGGCCGCTCGGGCCGTCGCCGGCGACTGTGACGACGAAGCCCTCCGCAGAGAGCCCCCGCTCCAGGGCGCGGGCCATCCCCGGTTCGTCGTCGACCACGAGTACACGCATGACCCCAGGCTGGCACGTCAGAGCAGGCGCCGCAGACCTCCTCGCCGACCGACGCGAGCCGATCTGCGCCCCAATTGCGCCGCAGCACAACGAAAGCCTGGCCCGATAGTGTTCTTGCCGACAACGGCACGGCGCGTTTCAGGCAGACGTCAGGAGCCCCCGTCACGATGGAGGTATGAGCGAATCGCAGGGGTCCCGAGTCCGTCGCAATGCCATGTGGGCGGTGCCCACCGTCGCCGCGTTGGTCGCTGCCGGTGGCATCGGGTACGGCGTCCTCGGCGCCGGCGCTGCTGGTGGTCTGCCGCCCAAGAGCGCGCAGGAGATCCTCACCGGCATGCAGCAGGCCGACGTGCCGGCCCTCTCCGGCACGGTGGTGGCCAAGGCCGATCTCGGCCTGCCGGACATGCCGGGCATGAGCGACTCGCCTGAGCTGACGTCGCTCGTCAGCGGTTCGCACACCCTGCGCGTCTGGTACGACGGGCCCGAGCGCGTGCGCCTGGCCAAGCTCGGTGACGCAGGCGAGACCGACGTCGTCCGCAACGGCAGCGACGCGTGGATCTGGTCGAGCACCGACAAGACCGCCACACACCACACCCTCCCGGCGGACACACCGAAGGGGCACACCCGCCCGAGCGACGCGCCGTCCATGCCCGCGACACCGCAGGAGGCCTCGCAGCAGATCCTCGAACGCCTCGGCGAAGATTCGACCCTGACGACGAACTCCGTCTCCCGGGTCGCCGGCCGCGATGCCTATGAGCTCGTCATCACGCCCAAGCAGAAGAACACGCTGGTCAAGGATGTGCGCCTGGCCGTCGACGGCGAGACGATGATGCCGCTGCGCGTGCAGGTCAACTCCACCAAGCTCAGCTCGCCCGCCTACGAGGTCGGCTTCACCAGCCTCGACCTCGGCGACGTCGAAGACCGCCTCTTCACCTTCACCCCACCCGCGGGCACCACCGTCACGGAGGGTGACGACGCGAAGGGCGGCGCCGCGGACTCCCACGCCAAGGGCGCTCAGGGCAAGGGCATGCACGCGAAGGGCGACAAGAAGGGCGCGCACGCGAAGGGTGCGGACGCCCATGGCCTGACGACCACCGGTGACGGCTGGGCACGCGTGTACGTCATGGACGCAGGCCAGGGCGCACTCGACGCGGCGATGAGTGGGGCTGACACCGATGCCGGTGAGGGCCATGGCCACCGGGCCTCGGCGAACCCCGCCGACATGCTGGCCGCTCTGCCGCAGACCTCCGGCGCATGGGGCTCGGGACGTGTGCTCGACGGCACCCTGTTCTCCGCCGTCATCACCGACGACGGCCGCATCGCCATGGGCGCGGTGCCCGCCGCTGACCTGACGGCCTCGCTGGCGAAGTCGGCCCGGTGACCGGGGGAATCACCTCCGCTGTGTCGCACGCATCAATAGGATCGGTGCCCCGTGCCACGAGCTCGAGGTTCGAGTCGGACGGTGCAGCAGCGGTGCGCACTCGCGACCTCGTCAAGACGTACGGCAGCCACCATGCCGTCAACGGCATCGACCTGGTCGTGCCGCGGGGTTCGGTGTTCGGCTTTCTCGGCCCCAACGGCTCGGGCAAGACGACGACGATTCGCATGCTGCTCGGCCTGATCCGTCCGGCCTCGGGCGAGATCGAGGTGCTCGGGCGATCGGTGCCCGCGCAGGCCACGCAGGTGCTCACCCGCGTCGGCTCGCTCGTCGAAGGCCCCGCGTTCCACCCCCACCTCACTGGCCGCGCCAACCTGCGGCGACTCGACGCGGTCGACGCCTATGCCGACCCCAAGACCAGTCGCGCTCGCATCGACGCCGCACTCACCCGCGTCGGACTGCTCGCCGCCGCCGACAAGCGGTTCCGCGCCTACTCCCTCGGCATGAAGCAGCGCCTCGCCATCGCGGCAGCGCTGCTCGCCGAGCGTGACCTCCTCATCCTCGACGAGCCCACCAACGGCCTCGACCCGCAGGGCACCCGCGAGATCCGCCACCTCATCGCGGCGCTCGCCTCCGAGGGCGTCACCGTTCTCGTCTCGAGCCATCTGCTCTCGGAGATCGAACAGGTCTGCACCCACCTGGGTGTGATGCGCGAGGGCAAGCTCGTCGCCCAGGGCACGGTGGACGAGATCCGTTCACTCGCACCCACCCAGATCCGCGTGACCACACACCACCCCGACGCCGCAGCCGCGGTCCTCACCGATCTGGGGTTGGTCGACGCCACCACGACCGAGCTGCCGACGGGGGAGCAGATCGTCGTCGCCACCTCCGGCCGCGTCGAGCCGGAGGCCGTCGTCGCTGCTCTGGTCGGCGCCGGAATCGGTGTGCGCGGCTTCGAGATTCGTCCGCCTCGGCTCGAGGACCTGTTCGTCTCACTCACCGGGGAGGGCTTCGATGTCAGCCGGTAGCACCAGCGCCGCAGCCACGACTGTCACCGCCACGACAGCCGTCACCGAGGGCGGCCCCGACGCGCCTGCCGTCCGTCAGCCCCGTGCGGGATCGTTCGGACGACTCGTGCGCTCTGAGATGTCGCTCATCGCCGGTCGTCGCCGCAATCAGATCGGCCTCCTCATCCTTGCCGCGGTGCCGCTCCTGCTCGGAATCGCGGTCTGGTACAGCGCCCCCGAGCCCGGCGACGGCCCCGCGTTCTTCTCCGACATCACGACCAACGGCATGTTCGTGGCCCTCACTGCTCTGACGGTCGAGATGCCCCTGTTCCTCCCGCTGGCCGTCGCGGCGGTCAGCGGCGACGCGATCGCGGGGGAGGCGGGTGGCGGCACGCTGCGGTACGTCCTCACGGTGCCGGTCGCCCGCGTCCGTCTCGTGATCGCCAAGTATCTCGCCGCGCTGGCCGGCGTGCTGTTCGCCGTGCTCGTCGTCGTCACCACCGGGGTACTCATCGGCCTGATCCTCTTCGGCGCAGGACCGGTGATCACACTCTCGGGGTTCGAGCTGAGCTATGCGGCAGGCCTCGGGCGCGTTCTGATCGCCGCGCTGTACGCCACCGCAGCGCTGGCCGCGGTGCTCGCCATCGGCATCCTCATCTCGACGCTGACCGAGCAGCCCATCGCGGCGATGATCGCCGTCGTGATCGTCACGATGACCATGCAGATCATCGGCTCCCTGCCGCAGTTCGCGCCCGTGCACCCGTACCTCGTCACCACGCACTGGACGGCGTTCACCGACGTGTTCCGCGAGCCGATGTTCCTCGACAACATGACCACCGGGCTCGTCGTCTTCGCCATCTACACGGCTGCGGCGCTCGCCCTGGCTGCTTTGCGATTCCGGACCAAAGACATCACGAGCTGAAACGGGCGAGGCGAGGGGGAGTCGTGCCGCGGTCGGGGCTGCTCCGCCCGCCGAAATGCCACTCCTGTGCGGCGAGCGGTCGGTCAAACTCTGGAAAGTACTAGGAAGTCCTAGTACTTTGAACTCATGACGATGACGGAGCCGCAGCAGCAGACGTCCGGTCGTGAGCGCTGGCAGCAGCGCTTCGACGCTTCCCGAGTTCGCGACGCGGACTTCACCACGCTTTCGGGCATGGAGGTCGAGCCCCTGTACGGGCCCACACCCGAGCAGGAGAGCGCCGACCCCAACTTCGACCGCATCGGCTGGCCGGGCGAATTCCCGTACACCCGAGGCCTGCACGCCTCCGGGTATCGCGGGCGCACGTGGACCATCCGTCAGTTCGCCGGCTTCGGCAACGCCAAGCAGACCAACGAGCGCTACAAGATGATCCTGAACCGCGGCGGCGGCGGACTGTCGGTCGCGTTCGACATGCCCACCCTCATGGGGCGCGACTCCGACGACGCCATGAGCCTCGGCGAGGTCGGCCACTGTGGTGTGGCCATCGACTCGGCCACCGACATGGACATTCTGTTCTCCGACATCAAGCTCGACGACGTCACCACGTCGATGACGATCTCGGGCCCGGCCGTCCCCGTGTTCTGCATGTACCTCGTGGCCGCCGAGCGTCAGGGCTGCGACATCACGGCCCTCAACGGCACGCTGCAGACCGACATCTTCAAGGAGTACATCGCCCAGAAGGAGTGGCTGTTCTCCCCGGAGCCGCACCTGCGCCTCATCGGCGACCTCATGGAGTACTGCAACACGACGATCCCGGCGTACAAGCCGCTGTCGGTCTCGGGTTACCACATCCGTGAGGCCGGCTCCACGGCCGCGCAGGAGCTCGCGTTCACCCTCGCCGACGGTTTCGGTTACGTCGAGCTTGGCCTCTCCCGCGGCCTCGACGTCAACTCCTTCGCGCCCGGCCTGAGCTTCTTCTTCGACTCCCATGTCGACTTCTTCGAGGAGATCGCGAAGTTCCGCGCCGCCCGCCGCATCTGGGCCAAGTGGCTGCGTGACGTCTACGGCGCCACGAGCGAGAAGGCCCTGCAGCTGCGGTTCCACACGCAGACCGCCGGTGTCTCCCTGACGGCGCAGCAGCCGCTGAACAACGTCGTCCGCACCGCCACCGAGGCGCTCGCGGCCGTGCTCGGCGGCACCAACTCCCTGCACACCAACGCCCTCGACGAGACCCTCGCGCTGCCCACCGAGCAGTCCGCGGAGGTCGCGCTGCGCACGCAGCAGGTCATCATGGAGGAGACCGGTGTCGCCAACGTCGCCGACCCGCTCGGTGGCTCCTGGTACGTCGAGGCCCTCACCGACAAGATCGAGGCGGAGGCCGAGCGCATCTTCGACTCGATCCTGCGCATGGGTACGAGCGGCATCGGCTCCGCCGAGAAGGACAAGCTGGCCGTCGTCGTGCGCGCCAACACGGGCAACCGTGGCGAGGACGCCGTCTGGCCGATGACCTCGGGCATTCTTCGCGGCATCGAAGAAGGCTGGTTCTCCGCCGAGATCGCCGACGCCGCCTTCCAGCACCAGATCAGCCTGGAGAAGGGCGAGAAGCGGATCGTCGGCGTCAACTGCCACACCGAGTCCGTCGCCAACCAGCTCGAGATCCTCCGTGTCAGCCACGAGGTCGAGAAGGACCAGGTGCGTGAACTCAGCAGCCGTCGCGCCGGCCGCAACGAGGACATTGCCGCCGACGCCCTCGCCCGTATGGTCGAGGTCTCCCGCACGAAGGACAACATGATCCCCGCGATGCTCGATGCTGTTCGCGCCGAGTGCACCCTCGGGGAGATCTGCAACGTGCTCCGCGAAGAGTGGGGCATCTACCGCGAGCCCGCGCGCTTCTGACGCGAATCCACCACTGCGACACTGAGGCCCGCCCGATCCACGCGATCAGGCGGCCCTCAGTCGTCTGCCCACATGTGCCCGTTGCATCTGAGATCGGCACTCGTCTTGGACGGGTGTCTTCACCAACCGACCAAGACGGCCGATCGTGAAGGAGACAGCGCAAGAACATCGGGGCGAAGGTGGCCACGAGGGTCGGGGGGTGTCGCGGGTCCAGGGATGGAGCCAACAAGG
>DAMDJY010000070.1:0-765 GCA_032100225.1 Mobilicoccus sp. | reverse complement strand
GGGGGGGGGGGGGGGGGGCGTTGAAGCGCCGCGGTGAGAGTGACTCGCCGCAGCAAACGGGGGGAATCACCATGAAGAACACACTCAGCCTGCGTTGCGCGGCCGCCGTTGCTGCCATCACCATGACGAGCATCGGCCTCGCGCCGACCGCCTTCGCCGCTGACCCGCCCGCCACGACGTCGCCGGTAGGCGCCATCAGCGGTAGCTGGGGTTCGGGCTGCGAGACGATCACCGTGAACTCCGGCGGCTGGGCCGCAGGTGACCAGGTCCACGTGCGCTGGTACGGCTCGGCCACCAAGGCCACGCCTGGTATCGATGGCGAGACCTACGTCCCCGCCGGTCAGCCGTGGAGCCAGACGGTGGACCCCACCAAGGTCCGTGGCTTTTCGTTCCGCATCGTCGACGCAGCGGGCAACTACCGCACTCCGCTGAAGGAGCAGGCTGCTTCCTGCATCGTCGTCACGGGCCTGGCGATCACCGCCGTGCGTGACGACTGCGACACCGTGCACGTCGCCGTGACCAACTCGTCGCGTCGCATGTACCAGGGTTTCGCTGAGATCCGCGACGAAACCGGTGCCGTTGTGCAACGCATCTTCACCGAGCAGACAGGCGTCGACGCCGGTGGCGTCGCCCTGTACACCACGGAGTTCGACGCCCACGTGGACCTGCCCACGGGGCACACCTACACGATGAGCGTCGGCTCGACCTCGGACGGCAAGGACTTCTACGTCTACAAGAGCGTCCAGCCAGTGATCGTGGACCTCA
>DAMDJY010000069.1:17578-17784 GCA_032100225.1 Mobilicoccus sp. | reverse complement strand
CCGTGCCCGACGTGGTCGACCTGCGCTGCGCCCCATCACGCACCCCCCGAGCTCCGGAGCAGTACCTCCTCATCGCCGATCGACAGGACACCGAGTCATGACAGCGGCACCGACACCGAACTCCCCCTCGCCCGAGTTCGAGACCTTCGACGCCATCGGCTGGCCGGTCGCCGGGTCCATGATCTGCTGACCGTTGGCATCCAGCA
>DAMDJY010000069.1:0-17568 GCA_032100225.1 Mobilicoccus sp. | reverse complement strand
GCCGGCGACGCGGCGGGTGTGGCCCGGTCGATCGCCGAGGGACGGCCCGTCGATCTCGACAACCCCCGTGGGGTACCGCTGCCCGCGTTCCCCGACACCGTCACCGACGGCAGCGAGGACGCCACGGGGCGGGTCGTCGTCACCGAGATGGAGCCGCAACTTGTCCTGTCGCACGCCAGCGTGCCCACGGTCGTGCTCTCCCCGCCCACGCTCATCGTCGGGATGGGGTGCAATGCGGGTGTCGAGGTCGATGAGCTCCGTACCCACCTCGACCGGGTGCTGGCCGAGCAACTCCTGACCCGCGGGTCCGTGGCGGCGATCGCTTCCCTCGACACCAAGGCCGACGAACCCGGGCTGCTCGCCCTCGCTTCCGAGATGGGCCTCCCGCTGCTGACCTACCCGTCGGAGGCGTTGGCTGACCAGAACGTTCCCACGCCCAGCGATGTCGTCGCCGAGGTCACCGGCACTCCCAGCGTGGCCGAAGCCGCCGTTGTTGCAGCCGGGGCCGAACTCATCGTGCCCAAGCACGTGGCGTCGCTGTCCACCGTCGCCGTCGGACGGCTGCCGCAGCCGACGTCGGGTGCAGGGTCGTCGGATGACTCGTCGTCCGATGGCTCAGCGGCGGACGGCACGTCGGGGGCGCGATGAGGCTGGTCATCGCTGCGCACGGGAGCCGCGACGCCGACGGTGATGCCGACGCGCGTCGCTTCGTCGAGCGGGTCCGAGCCGCATTGCCCGAGGTCGACGTCCGCGTCGGGTTCGTCGAACTCTCCATGCCTCCGCTGGAGGACGTCATGCGCGAGGTCGCCCACGAAGGCGAGCACACCCCGGTGGTCGTGCTGCCGCTCATGCTCGCGGCCGGGGGACATGCCAAGCGCGACATTCCCGGGGCGATCGCCGCGGGGGCAGCAGCCAACTCCGAGGTCGAGTGGCGGTACGCCGACGTGCTCGGTCCGGACCAGGGACTCGTCGACGGACTCGTCTCCCGCATCGACGTGGCCAACGCCAGCCGCGACGCCGCCGCCACGACGGTGCTGCTCGTCGGGCGCGGGTCGAGCGACGGCGACTCGACGGCCAACACCGCGACGACCGCGCGGCGGGTCATGCACGCGGGCGGATATCGCAGCGTCGAGATCGCCTTCATCGCCGTCGCGAAGCCGGGCGTCGAGGAGGGGCTGGATCGCGTCGCGCGGCTCGTCGAGGCCGACGAGCCCGTCGTCGTGGCGCCCTACCTGCTCTTTCGCGGCCTGATGGTCGGCGACATCACCGGCCGTGTCCGCGCCTGGCAGGAGGCTCACCCGGGCGCGTTGACGCAGGTGCAGGTGGCCGATGTGTTGGGCGAGGACGACGCCCTCGTCGAGCTGGCCGTCCGGCGCTTTCGCGAGGCGGCCCAGCAGCCGACCGCGTCAGAGCCGTCACGCTCCGTCGGCGAACCGGCCGTGGGCGATGACGCTGCGAAGCCCGTCGATGACGATGACCATGCCGATGTGTTCGGCACCCGCAACGTCGATGCGCCGTTCGTGCCGTACCCGAGTGGGCTCCGGCTGACGGGCCGCCGCGTGGTCGTCGTCGGCGGAGGCCGAGTGGCCGGGCGCAAGGCTGCTGGTCTGTACACGGCCGGCGCGTGTGTGACCGTGGTGTCGCCCGAGATCGGCGACCGCGTGCGATCCCTCGTCGATGCGCGTGAGGTGCACTGGGAGCAACGGCGCTTCGAGCCGTCGGATCTCGACGGAGCCTGGTACGTCGTGGCCGCCACCGCCGACACCTCCGTCAACGAAGCCGTCTCCGCTGCGGCCGAGGAGCGCCGTGTCTTCTGCGTCCGTGCCGACGACGGCAGCCAGGCCACTGCCTGGACTCCCGCGATCGGTCACCATGAGCACGTCACGGTCGCCGTCATGTCGGACCGGCGTCCCCACCGCTCTCAGGTCGTCCGCGACCAGATCGTCGCCGCCCTCGCCGACGGGTCGATCACCGATCTACCCGGACCAAACCGGCCCGGACCCGACCGACCTCTCGGTCGACCCGGATCCCAGCAGCGCCCTTCCGGCCGGAGCAGTACTGGCCAGGACCGCAGTACCCAGGAGGAAACGTGACCGTCCACTTCATCGGCGCGGGCCCCGGAGCCCCGGACCTCATCACGGTGCGCGCGCTGCGGATCATCGAGTCGAGCCCGGTGTGTCTGTATGCCGGGGCGCTGGTGCCGGACGAGATCCTCGAGCACTGCCCGCAGGGTGCCCGCCTCGTCGACACGGCGGACCTCGACCTCGACGCCATCACCGCCGAACTCGTCGCTGCCCACGAGCGCGGGGAGGACGTGGCGCGGCTGCAGTCCGGTGACCTGTCGGTCTTCTCGGCCGTCTCGGAGCAGATCCGCCGCCTCGAGGCGGCGGGCGTGCCGTATTCGCTCACCCCCGGGGTGCCGGCGTTCGCTGCTGCTGCGGCGGCGTTGGGGCAGGAGCTCACGGTGCCCACCGTGGGTCAGACCGTCATCCTGACGCGCGCCTCCCGCAACGCCACGGCCATGCCGCCGGGGGAGGAGCTGCACGAACTGGCCCGCACCGGAGCGCTGCTCGTGCTGCACCTGGCGACCAACCTCGTCGAGGACGTCGTCGAGACCCTCGTCCCGCACTACGGTGCGGACTGCCCCGCCGCGGTGGTCGCCATGGCCAGCCGTGACGACGAGATCGTGGCGCGGTGTGCCCTGCCCGATCTCGCCACCACGGTGCGTGAACGTGGCATCCGCCGCACGGCGTTGCTGTTCGTCGGCCGGTCTCTGCAGGCGGGCGACTTCGCCGACTCACACCTGTACTCGACGGCCTGCGCTGCAGCACGCCGCGACGATCCGCTTCCGCCGCCGCTGATCCTGCCCGAGGCCTGATCCGCAGGGACGCACCGGCGGTCGGTGCGCTCCCTCGGTTACGTCAGGCCTGGAGCGCGGTGACGATGTCGTCCTCGATGGCGCCGGGCCGGATGCGGGGGGCGTACCGCTCGATGACCTGGCCGTCTCGGCCCACCAAAAACTTGGTGAAGTTCCATTTGATGCGGTTGCCGAACACCCCGCCCTTGCTGCGTCGGAGCCACTGCCAGAGGGGGTCGGCGTTGCGACCGTTGACGTCTACCTTGGCGAACATCGGAAAGGTCACGTCGTAGGCGCCGACGCAGAAGCGTTGGATCTCGTCGGCGGAGCCGGGCTCCTGACGGCCGAACTGGTTGCAGGGAAAGCCGAGCACGGCGAAACCCTGATGCTGTCGGCGCTGCCAGAGGTCTTCGAGGGCGACGTACTGCGGCGTGAACCCGCATTTGCTCGCCGTGTTGACCACGAGGACGACCTGCCCCGCGAACGAGGACAGAAGACAGCGGTCACCGGTGAGGGTCGTCGCCTCGAAGTCGGTGAGCGCAGCCATGCTCCATCCTCTCAGGCATCGTTCGAACCCGGGCGGGGAGCTGCGTCTGTGTTGTGTCTCTCTTTCGCCCAGCGCCCAGCCCCAGCCCGCTGGGCGCGAAAGCTCTCCCCCGTGCGGGTCCTCCGCGGTCAGTCGAGAGTGCCCTTGCGCAGGACGACGCTGGAGTCGCGTGTGGTGGTGCCGGTGACGACGACCACTGCCGCGCCCACGAGATTCTCGTAGAACGCGGGGCGGGGCAGGGCCTCGGCGGCGACGTCGCTGCCCCAGATGCGTTCGTACTCGGCCCAGCAGGCGGGTGCGGCGCCGTCTTCGGGGGCGACGAGCACGACCTGCTCATCGGAGTTGTGGTCCAGCGGCATGACCTGCAGGACTGCCTCCAACAGCGTGGTCAGGGGGACGCCGTCGGCGCGGATGACCTGGTGGTGGATGCTGTGCGCCGGCAGGTTGGCCTCGGCGAGCACGATCTCGTCGCCCTCACCCATCTCCATCAGGGCCTTGACCAGCTCCGGCGACAACGCCGGGGGGATGTTGCGCAGCATGGGTGCTCCTCAGTTCTCGGGGTAGCGACGCGGGGTCCAGACGACGAGTTCGCCGTCGCCCTGGTCGTCGTGAATGTGGGCGCCGACCGAGCCCGGTCCGCCGTGGCGGCGCACGATGCGCGTCTGGCTGGAGCCGACGACGAGCATCGTGCGCATGTCGACGAGGTCGGGGTCGAGGTCGGCCAGGGTGGTGACGGTGACCTGTTCGCCTTCGGGGTCGCCGACAGCGCGGGCCACGACGACGGGGGTGGTCGGCGCCTGGATCGTCAGCAGTTCGTCGCGGATGGCGGCGACCTGGGTGCGGCGCTCCTTGCTGGCGGGGTTGTACATGGCGATGACGAGGTCGGCCTGGGCCGCAGCGCGGACGCGGTCGCGGACGACCTCGAACGGCTTGAGCCGATCGGAGAGGGAGATCGTCGCGAAGTCGTGGCCCAGGGGCGCACCGACGATCGAGGCCACGGCGTGAGAGGCGGTCATGCCCGGCATGACGCGCACGGGCACACCCGCATAGCGCTCTTCGCCGGCCACCTCGAGAACGGCGGTGGCCATGGCGAACACGCCCGGGTCTCCGGAGCTGACGACGACGACGCGGCGTCCGCGCAGGGCGAGGTCGAGGGCGAACTCGGCGCGCTCGGACTCGACCTTGTTGTCGCTGTCGTGCTTGACCAGGCCGTCACGGTCGGCGACGCGACGCACGTACGTGGTGTAGCCGACGATGTCGGTGGCGCGGCGCAGTGAGGCCTCCACCTGCGGTGTGCGCCACTGGGATCCGGCCGGGCCCAGCCCGACGACCTCGACGTAGCCGCCCTCGTCGGTTTCGGGACGGGCTGCGCTCGGCATCCAGTCGGCCGAGCCGACCCGGCTGGGCACCACGGCGACAGAGAAATACGGCACGGAGTCGGGGTCGACCTCGTGCAGCGGCGCGACGACCTCGCGGGAGTCCTGGCTGACGCGCTCGGCGTACCAGGCCTCGTCGAGACGCCCGGCGCGTTCGAGGGCGCTGCGGACCTTGCCGAAGGTGCGGCCGAGCTTCATGATGACGGCCGACTCGGTGTGCACGAGGCGCTCGGCCAGGGTGTCCTCGTCGAGCGTGCCGGGCAGGATCGTCAGCGTCTCCTCGGCCTCGACCAGGGGACGCCCCAGCGCGGTGGAACAGGCCGTGATCGAGCTGATGCCGGGGATGACGGTGGTGGGGTAGCGGTGCGCGAGGCGCTCGTGCATGTGCTGGAACGAGCTGTACATGAACGGGTCGCCCTCGGCGAGGACGGCGACGTGCAGTCCGGCGTCCAGGTGCGCGGCGAGGCGTGCCGCGGCCTCGTCGTAGAACTCGTCGATCGCGCCGCGGTAACCGCCGGGGTGGGTGGTCTCGCCCGTGGTCACCGGGTATTCGAGGACCTCCTCGATGTGGCCGTCGCGAAAGTGCTCGGCGGCGATCCCGCGGGCGACGGAGGAGCCGTTCGGCTTCTGGTGGTAGGCGACGACGTCGGCGTCACGGATGGCTTCGACGGCCGCGATCGTGAGCAGCTTGGGGTCGCCCGGGCCGACGCCGACTCCGATCAGGCGTCCGGTGGTGGCGGGGGTGGTCGTCATGTGGTTCGTCGTCATGTCGTCGGGGCCGTTCATTCGGTGGGGGAGGCGAGGGCGTTGAGGGCGCCGCAGGTGATGGCCGAGCCGCCGCGGCGGCCCCGGACGACGAGGTACTCGATGCCGAGCTCGTTGGCGGCGAGGGCATCCTTGGATTCGGCCGCGCCGATGAACCCCACGGGCATGCCGAGGACCGCTGCGGGGCGCCACGGCTTGTCGGCGAGGAGTTCGAGCAGGTGGAACAGGGCGGTCGGGGCATTGCCGATGGCGATGACGGCCCCGTCGATGCGCTCGCCCCACAGCTCGACGGCGGCAGCCGTGCGGGTGTTGCCGATGCGGCGGGCCAGGTCGGCCACGGCCGGGTCGTTGAGGAGGCAGATGACCTCGTTGTCGGCGGGCAGCCGGCGGCGGGTGACGCCCGTGGCGACCATGGTGACTTCGGTGAAGATCGGCGCTCCGGCCTGCAGGGCCGCGATCGCGTTGCCCACGGCGTTGGGGGAGAAGTCGATGTCGGCGGCGAGGTCCACGGACCCGGCCGAATGGATCATCCGCACCGCCACACGCTCTTCGTCGGGTGAGAACCGCGCGAGGTCGGATTCGGCCCGGATCATGGCGAACGAACGCCGATAGATCTCGGCGCCGTCGGTGATGTAGTCGTACGTCAACGTGCGTCCTCGGGTGCGTGGGCGGCTGGGGCTGGTGTGCCGGTGGGGGCGATGAGCTGCGCGAGGTCATCGCGGCCGTCTCCGAGTGGGGCCCCGGTGGCGGGGCGACCGTCGGCGAGCGCCGTGGCGTACGGCGCCACATCACTCCCGGGCGTCGATCGTGCCACGGCTTCGTGGTGAGGACGGCGAGGATGGCCGCAACGTCGGTCACATCCGCTGACGTGGAGGGGGAGTCGGGGCTCCGTCGCCTGCCGTACTGAGTCGGGGCCCAGCGGGGCCAGCGCGGCCTCGACGTCGGCACGCACGTCACGAGCCGAGGACGCGCAGCCAGGTAACCCGGTGCAGGCGCTCACACCGAAGGCAGGATCACGCGGATCCACGATCAACCCGAGGGAGGCGGCACGCGACAACACGTTCTCGCGAGCAGAGGCCGATAGTCCGCCGAGGACGACGCTCCGCGCGGGAGTGGTGCGGACGAGCCCGTCACCGTCCTGTGCGGCCGCCGCGAGCGCCCGCCAGGTGGCGGCCGGTGCGCTGCCCAGGCGGAGGACGACGTTGAGGGAACTCTCACCCAGCGGGCCGGGTGCGAGGGGCTCGCTCGGGTCGTGGGAGGCGTGTTCGTTGGAAGGATCGGATGCCCTGGGGTGTGTGGACGCCGGCATCTCTGTGGATTCGGTCGTGGGTTCGGCCTTGGGGAACGCGCGGAACAGGGCGTCGACGACGTGCGCGATCACTCGGGCGGGGGAGGCGAGTTCGGCCAGGCGCCAGCCCGTTTCACCGGCCTCGTCGCGGGCGTCGAGAAAAGCCACGGCCGCCGCCACTACGCCCTGGTGGGCCTGGGCGGCGGGGAACAGGAGCACTGGCGTGCCGCCGAGCACGATTTCGACGAGGTCGTCGTCGATCCATCGGGCGGCCACGTCGGGCTGAAGTGCGAGGACGTCGCCGCGTCCGTCGTCGAGACCGAGGAGGAACCGACCGGAGAGGTCGGCTGCCCGCGGCGTCTCGCACAGGAGACGATCGGTGCGTCGGACCACGTCGACCAGCGAACCGCTGTGACTGTGGCTGTGGCCGTCCAGCCCCGCTGCGGGAGTCGCCACGATGTTGCGGACCCGCTCGTGCGTGGCGGACGGCAGCAGTCCTGACGCGCTGAGCACCGCGGAGAGGCGGAGCCCCGCGTCCTCGCCCAGACCGCGGATCTCGACGTTTCCCCGAGCGGTCAGGTGCAAGTACCCGTCGCCGAGGGCCTCGGCGGCGTCGGCGAGTGCGAGAACCTGCGCGGCGTCGAGCAATCCGCCGGGCAGACGGACGCGTGCGAGAAACCCGTCGTCCGCCTCGTGCAGGCGGAGGGCTCCGGGGCACCGGTCGCCGGTCGCTCGTGGGGACGGAGCCGGACGTGTCGTCGACATAGGGCGGAGCCTAGTCGGCACCTCCGACAAGCCATCGCGAGATCCGATCGGGCCTGGCCAAGGGCCCGAACGGGGTACGTCACCCTCCGAGGCCGTCCCACCATTTCGCCAGCCGCTGGGTGAGGGCGGGGCCGGTCTGGAAAGGCAGGGAGTGGGTCGTGCCGGGCCAGGTCTCGACCGTCGAATTCGGCATGAGGTGAACGCGATCCGATGCCTTCTGCCCGCCGGCGAGGGAACTGCGCTCGGCGATCGCGACGTAGACCGGCACTGTGATGGCGGCCAGGGTGGCGTCGTCGCGCGGCGAGGGAGTGGGCAACGAGTTCGAGAAGTGTTCCGAGCCGGCCGAGATCATGCGCCCCACGGGGTCGTCGCTGCGGACCTCCTCGACCGTCGTACCGCCGATCTCGGCGAGCGCCTTGTCCCGCCACGAGGCCGGCACCGGAAGGATCGCGACGGTGGCCCACACGAAGATCGCCGGCGGCGGGTAGGCGAGCGTGAACGCGGGTTCGAGGAGAGTGAGGCTCGAGACTCGCTCGGGGTGGTGCTGCGTGTGGACGATCCCGCTCGCCGCGCCGAACGAGTGCCCGACCATGTGCACCCGGTCGAGGTCGAGCCCGGCCAGGGTCTCCTCGATCCAGACCGCCTGGTCGTCGTAGGAGGTCAGGGGCACGGTCTGCGCGGAGAGTCCGGTGTCGCCCAGCGCGTCGAACGTGTAGACGTCCCGTTGCGCAGCCAACTCCTCTACCTGCTCGGACCATTGCGGCGTCCCCGAACTGATCCCCGGCAGCAGGACGACGGGCGTCTTCTCGGCGTGCTCGGGAGACGTCCAGCCGTACGCGCGCACCGTGCCGTACGAGGTAGCCACGTCCTTGGTGAGCGACGGTGTGGGCAGCAGCTTCATCGCCCGGTTGTACTCGGTGAGGTACGCCTGACGACCCTGCGCCGATCGCCACCGCCCGACCTGCGGCTCGGGAGCGACGATGCGTGCCACGGCCGCCGCGGCGATGGTCAGGAGAACCGCGAAGGCTGTGATCTTCAGTGCGCGACGCAGTCGTGATCGTCTGGGTCGCCGAGGCTTGCCGGACATCGAGTGAGAAGGCATGCCACGCTCCTGTCGCAATACGGTCGTGTTGCAACAAGACGATACGCTCGTATTGCTACTGTGGCCATATGCCGAGGCAGGTCGACCACGACGAGCGACGAACGCAGATCATTCTTGGGGTGTGGCAGCTCATGGCCTCGGGCGGGATCGAGGCCGTCACGATGCGCCGCGTTGCTGCTGCCGCAGGGGTCTCCGTGGGGCGGATCCAGCACTACTTCGAGGGACGCGGGGATCTCGTGCGTGCGAGCGCTAGGGTCATGCTGGAGGGCGCGGAGGGGATCTACGAGCAGGTCACCCACCCAGACGAGGCACTGCGGTTCGCGATCCGACACGTCGTGCCGACCACGGAGCAACAACGGGTGGGGACGGCCATCTGGCTGTCGTACGTCGCTGCATCGGTGGGGGATCCCGAGCTGGCGGCCATCCTCGTCGAGGGCAAACGCGGTCAGGAGGACGAGGTCGTCCGGTTGTTGACGGCGCGGGGCGACCGAGACGAGGAGGCCCGCCGGGTCAGTGCCCGGGGCCTACTCGCGACGGCCGACGGACTTGCGGTCCGCGTGCTCATCGGCGATCTCACTGCCACCGAGGCCCTCACGACGTTGGACGAGGAGATCGAGGGGTTGCTCTCCGCTCGCCCGTGATCGACCGGCCGGTTCGACGTGCTCTGCGAGACTCGCGGGCATGGGTTCTGCACTCGACTTCACGCTGCTCACGGCGGACGACTGGCGCCGCTACCGCGAGATTCGCCTGGCATCGCTGGCCGACGCCCCGTACGCGTTCGGATCGACGCTCGCCTCGGTCCTGTCTCTGGACGAGGCGGGGTGGCGGGAGCGCGCGGCCCGGAACGTGCTGGTCGCGAGCACGCCCAGCGGTAAGGACGTCGGGATCATCAGCGTGTGGGTGCACCCCGCCGAGTTCGGGCAGGGTGTCCTCATGCAGATGTGGGTCGACCCCGCGGCGCGTGGCTTCGGTATCGGTCGCGCCCTGGTCGAGGCGGCGGTCGAGCGGGCGCGTGAGCTCGGCATCACGACCCTGGGCCTGCACGTCACGGTGGGCAACGACCGCGCCACCCGGCTCTACGAGTCGATGGGATGGGCCGTCACCGGCGAACCCGAACCGCTCGATCCCGACGATCTCAGCCGCGGAACCGTCCGACTCATGATCCGCGAGATCGGTTGAATGGGTTCCATGAGCGTGGATGCTGCCCGGTACACCTATCGCGTCTCCTGGTCGGCGCAGGATGACCAGTTCGTGGCGACGTGCGTCGAGTTTCCGTCGTTGTCGTGGCTCGCCACGACTCCCGAGGAAGCGCTGGGTGGCCTGTGCCCGCTGGTCGGTGATGTCGTGGCCGAGATGAGCGAATCTGGTGAGGACCTGCCGGAACCGCTGTCGTAGTCGGTCTCACCGGCCAACCGGGCCCTTGGTTGTGTCACGTACTCGCCATGCGCCCTTGTCGGGCCGAGTCGTTGTCGTTGGGCGCGCCGCTGCTCAGGCCTGCTTGCTCCACAGGACGGGGAAGAGCGGGTGGTCCAGGGGTGCGCCGTCGGGGAGTTCGTCGGCCAGGCCGGGGAAGGGCGGTGAGGTCGTCCACGGGCGGGGTGCGTGGCGCATCTGTTCGCCGAGGAACCGGAGTGACAGAACGCGGCGGCGACGGTCGCTCGAGACGCCTCCGGCTGCGTGGAGGGTCGCCATGTTGAAGAAGACGGCGTCTCCGGGCTCCAACTCCCAGCCAAGGATGCGGTAGTCGGGATTGCCGTCGATCTGGGGGAGTTCGGCGAGGCTGCCCTCGGGAAACCATTTGGCCTGGTCGTCGAGGAACGTGCGGGGCATGAACCACGGACCGATGTGAGATCCGGCGACGAATTCGAGCGTGGATTCGCGGGCGACGGGGTCGACGGGAAACCACATCGAGACGTTCTGGGAGCCGGCGACGTTGTAGTACGGCTGGTCCTGGTGCCAGGGGGTGCGCTGGCGGGTGCCGGGCTCCTTGACGAGAACGTGATCGTGGTAGAGGCGAACTTCTTTGGCGCCCATGAGTTCTCCCGCGACGGCGGCGACGCCGGACTCGCGCGCGAACCGTTCGATGGCGGGGATGCGCTGCCAGGAGCAGAAGTCCTCGATGAACGCGCCGTCGTCGTCGCCGCTAGCGCGCTTGGCGCCGGGGGAGAGGTCGGCGAGGTTGGCGTCGATGGCTTCGCGGGCCAGGTCGACGTACTCCGCCGTGGTGACGCCGCGGACGCAGCAGGCGCCGTCCCGATTCAGATCGCCCTCGATGTGCATGGTGCCCTCCAGATCGTCACGCGGACTCGGCCGTTCGTCCGTTCGCTCGATAATGCCCCACGGCGGCGGCGCCGAGGCGATCTGACAGGTGGCCAAACCAACTAGATCCGGGGCGGCGGGTCTGGGTTGACGCTGTTCAGGGCGTCGGACAGCGTCCCGCGCTCGTCAGGTGTGCAGGAGCGGGTCCATGTCATCCACCCCTCTTTCCCCGAGTCCTCGGCTCCGCCCTCGTTGCGGACGGTCGAGCGGCGCAGCATCGACGTCGTTCCCGCTGCGGAGCGCACCGGCACGCCGCGGAGCCAGTTCACCCTGTGGTTCGGCGCGAACATGCAGATCGCGGCTGTCGTCGTCGTCACGCAGCGCGGCCCGCGTCGGCTCGTGAATCGGCCCGCGTGACACCCCCGCTCAGATGACGTCTATAGCGGGACGGCAGCCTCGGTGATCTCGTGACCCTGATGCAGTGGGCGGGATGTGACGATGCCGACGTGGACACCCAAGGGCACCAGTGCCTCGGCAGCCTCGACGAGGTCCAGCAGATCGAGGTCATCCGCCGCGTCGACGAGCAGATCGACGTCGCTGCCCGGGCTGTCCTCAAGCCGTGCGACCGATCCGAAGAGGCGCGGATTCGTCATCCCGTGTCTGGCCAGGATCGTGATGATGCTGTCACGGTGAATATTGACGAGGTTATGGGGTAGCACGGCATCCGTCTGGGGGAGTTCCGCGTGACGGCGCTCGTCGGGGGCCCGCATGACGTCCAGTATCCGACCTCGAGGGGCCTCGCGCAGCCTCCTGGCCAGGCCCTAGAGGATGCACTCCTTGCTCACCTGTCCCGGCCCGCGTCGACCGGTTCAGCTCCTCAAGCGACCCATCTCGGAGTCGGCGCTTGCGGATGCGGTCCCGCTGTGACCCGTGAGTCATCACAACGAGTCGCGGACATCCTGCACGCTATCGAACGGTGTCAGTGATATCCCCGCACCCTTGATGGGCTGGACGGCGACGCTTTCGTCGAGATGGCACAGGATGCCGTAGAGCGGAATCCTCAAATCATCGGCGAGGCGGTCAATCACCTCCCGGTCGAGGTGATTGAGGCCCATCCTGGCTTGGACCTGCCCGAGTAGATCGCACTCCCGACAGCACACCGATCGCTACCGACATCCCCGCGAGGACGAGGTAGAGGCCCGCGAGGTCGGTCGACACCTGGGCTTTGAGCGCGTCGGGCGCGGGCGGGACGACCACGGTCCACACGTCCGGCAACGTCGGGGTCGCGGCCAGCGCCGCCTGCGAACCGACCGTTCCTGCTGCGCCCGGAGCTGTTTCCAGCACGATCTCCCACGTGGTGCACGGCTTGGGCCACAGGGTGCGGGCCGTGCGCATCGGCACGAACACCTCTAGCAGCGCTCCCGGTCGGCGTTTGACCTCGTCGATCACGCCGCCCACAGCGAACTCGAGTCCGTCGACGCGGACAGCCCCACCAGCGCCGGGCGGAGCACTGTGCAGCGACTCCGCAGCGCCCCGGCCGAGCACCGCTACTTTTCCCGCCTCGAAGGCGCCGACGGCAGTGACGTCGCGACCCGCAGAGAGGTGCGGGCGCAGCACCGAGAGGCCGCCGGGGGAGACGCCCGTGACGACAACGCCGGTGGGCGCGCCAGCTGGTCCTCGGGCGGCGGCAGTGGTCGGGTGCCCGGGCACAGAGCAGAACACGCCCAGACCGGTGACGCCGGGCAGCGCCGCGAGCCGATTGCGAGCCTCGGGCGGCACGTCGGGGAGGGATTCACCGCGAGTGCGCAAAGTGACCGACGTCGCCGCGTACTGATCGAACGTCGCCACGACGTTCGCGCCAGCACTCGCAGCTAACCCGGCCGTCGCGGCGATGGATGCGAGGCCGAGGAGGATCCCTCTTACGCGCGTGATCCCGCTCGCCCCACAGGCTGGTCGAGGAGTAGCTGTCCGCGGCTATTGACTTCTGCATCTGGGTGGACAAGTGTTCTGCCTACCACTACACCGCCTCGGCGGCCAGCATGAACCGCACGCCCTTGGTAGCAACTGCTGTCATTGCTCTGCTCGTCGTCGCCCAGGGGGGAAACTGCGGCAGCTGCAGAGTTTACCAATGAGTCTGGAAATCAGGTGAAGAGCATTCCTGCGCCGCCTATCGAGTCGGTTGCTGAGATCGCTGACAATTTCTCGGATCTGACGCCACTCGCGGAGGGCACGGTCAGCGTCGACCAGAGTTCGCTTGTTCAAGCATTCCCCACAACGGGGGCCTTCGCAGGTTGCTATGGCCAAACCGACGATCCTCACCAGTCTTTCCCGTTCGCGTCAGTTCATGCCCGGACCCGGTGCGCGTATGCGTCCAAGGCCACGTCCACCAATCTCTCGCGTCTGCGTTGGTGGGGATGGCAGCAACTGGCCAACGGAGGTTCCACTGGGAACGCGGACTCGGTCGCTAAGTGGTACTGCGCAGGTGTAGGAGATAGTACGTACCAGGCGACTACGTTCCACCGAGCCGTGATTGCCGGCAAGGTGGGGACCGCCTACACGGCCAACAGTGAGCGGTTCTACTGTTGATTCGCTCGCACGTTGTGTCTTTGACGGTGGTGTCATGCGTCGCCTCTGCGCTCGTTGCATGCGGGGGGAGCAATCCTCCTGTGCAGCCAAAGCCCGCCTCCCCCGGTTCTAACGTCAGTGAAATTGGCGGTTCCGGGAACGAAGAATCAATGTCCGGCCGACTGGAGGCTGGATATGTCGCACCCCCAACGGAGCCACCCGTACTAATGGTAGAGGGAGAGCCTGCTAGTCCCTCTATTCTTATCTGGAAATCAGGATCCGAAATTGTACGTCGTATACCTGGATCGGACGAAGATGTGGGGAAGAATCCGGTTTCCCTCACCAACGGATTCCCCCTTGAATTGAATACTGACAAACCTCTTGGAAGGACGCGTTTGATATACTACGAGCCGATGGTAGGTAGTGGCCCGCCTCGGATCGAAGACGCTCACACGATCGAGTGTGGCCTTGATGTTGAATGTCATGTCACAAGAAAAAAGATTGGATACGAGGTCCAAATTACTAGAGATTTGCAGCCAGGAGGAGTTCTTGTCATGCAAGTGGATTACCCTACATTCGAAGATTCAGACAGGCGAGCTGGGGTCGATGTCTACTCAATTTCGTGGGTGCTGGAGATCCGCTCATGAGGGGGCGCAAAGGGGAGGGGTTCGCCACCTACTCTGACTACTCCATCCCTGGCTCGTTCGTCCATCGCCTGTTTCTTCCTCTGATTGCAGCGGTTGAAGCAGAGGGCTGCGAGGATGACTTGTCGACGTCTCCCTGGGGTCCCCTAGCTCAAGAAGCTGGCCTGATCCTAGACGCTCGTGTCGAGTGCGCTGCAGTCGTCGGATGGGGGCGAGGAAACGGGCGGGAGCCCTCCTTCCTGCCGAGCCAGGGTCGTGCTACTACAGATGTCATCGGAGCCATTAAGGCGTTACTGATGTACATTCACCCCGCGGACGACAATCGCTGGCAATTTAATGCCTTCGGTTCGTTCGATGAGAGAGGCGGCGTGTGTCAGGACGTCAATATTGGACGCGACGAATTTTTTGATATGTGGCGCGATGCCCCGATGCCAGGAACTCTGAGACTTGCTGACGAAGTCATGATTGACGCGCCACGCTATGCTGACTCCGTAATCCTATCGGCCACTGAAGACTTGACCGAGATTTCTTCCAATTTAGGCCTTGAGGTCGTGCGGGCATCCCCCAGGCAGCCTATTCCTGATATGACTTGGTGACAGGCGATTCCCTTCTACGCCAATTCAATCGCTCCGACGGAGTCATCCCCAATCTGAGGTTTTGATCGTCAATAGACTGTTCATCTATTTCCATTGGAAGTGTCATGCCCACAACGACGCCCATGGCCATCACCCCACGTCAGGAGTTGGCCAGCCGGACCAAGAGAGGCGGCTCAGCTGCGGGTGCGGACCCTCGAGGCAGGCCTTAGGAGTGATATCCAGCCCAAGAGTCGCCGCCTGTGCGCGTGTGGTCGCCGATGTAGGCGATGAACTCTGGGGAAATCACGTTCTGGCCCGAGGTCATCCGGTAAGTCCGCTGCGCTTGACCCACGAGTGAGCTGAGGTCGGAGAAGCCCTAGCCCTCCCGATTCTCGGCGCCCCTCGCTTGAGCCATGTAGATGAGTTCGGACGGGATGGGCTGGCCGGGGTCCGGAGGGAAATAGAACTTGTAGCCCGAGGTCCCCCAAGCGTGGCGATCACCCGCTCCCGGGTTTGCCGGCTCAGGGCGGAGGGTGCTGGAGCTCTGTCAACCTCTGATGCGAAAGGGGACATGCCGCCTGGGACCTACGAGGGCCCCGCATGGTGTCTCCGGCGACGCGCAGAGGGGTGTCGGTCGGCGCTGTTAGTCTCCCGGTGAGGCCCGAGATCGGGTCTCACGAGGCCGGTTCGTGCCGGTCGCGACATCCTTTCGGATGACGCAGAGGAGGAAGCCGGTGAGATCCCGGCGCGGTCCCGCCACTGTGTCCTCACCAGCACCTTCGGCCCGCGGGTCGGCGGGGTGGGGGAGTCAGGAACTCCGGTCATCCGAGCACCACCCCGGGGCGCGGACCCCGAGAGAGGCCACCTCGTGTTCCTGCTGCTGTCGACCTCCGACACCGACCTGCTCTCCGCACGTGCCGCCAACGACCTCGCCACCGCCGCCACCAGCGCGGACGACGCGTCGACGAGCAGCGCGACAGCCGGCGAAGCGAGCGACGCGCCCGTCACGTGGCGGTACGCCAACCCCGTCAAACTCGACCGGCTGCGCCTCACCGACGCCGACGACTCCGAGCAGGTCGCATCGCAGCGCGCCCACCTGACCGCACAACTCGACGCGCTCCTGGAGGGCATCGATCTCGTCGTCATCCGCCTCCTCGGTGGCCGCCGTGCGTGGGAAGAAGGACTCGACCTCCTCCTCGCCCCCGAGCAGCGCCGCCCCGTCGTCGTCCTCACCGGCGAGCAGGCCCCCGACGCCGAACTGATGACCCAGTCCACCGTCCCCGTCGGCGTTGCCACCCAGGCCCACGCCTACCTCGCCCACGGCGGAGCCACCAACCTCGCCCAACTCGCGGCGTTCCTCTCCGACACCGTGCTCCTCACCGGCCACGGCTTCGCGCCCCCGCAGGCCGCAAGCTCCTGGGGATCCCTCGGCTGCACCGGCGCCTGCCTCGACATCCCCGCCGACCAGCGCAGCCAGTGCGGCGTCCCCTCGTGCCGCGCCTGGCTCGGCAACCCCGGCGACGGGCGCCCGACCATCGCGGTCCTCTTCTACCGCGCGCACCACATGAGCGGGAACACCGCCTTCGTCCACACCCTCTCCGACGCGATCGAGGCTGCAGGTGGACGCGCCATGCCGCTCTACATCACGTCACTGCGTGAGCCCGAGCCCGAGCTGATGGACACCCTCAAGCAGGCCGACGCCGTCATCACCACCGTTCTCGCCGCCGGCGGAACGGTTCCCTCGGCCGCGCAGGCCGGTGGCAGCGAGGACGCTTGGGACGCAGGCGCACTCGCCTCCCTCGACGTGCCGGTCATCCAGGGCCTGGTCCTCGGCTCCTCCCGCCAGGAGTGGCTCGACAGCGACGACGGCGTGACTCCGCTGGACTGCGCCACCCAGGTCGCCGTGCCCGAGTTCGACGGCCGCATCATCTCGGTGCCGTTCTCGTTCAAGGAGGTCGACGCCGACGGGCTGCCCCGCTACGTGCCTGACCCCGAGCGCGCCGCACGCGTCGCCGGCATCGCCGTCTCCTACGGCCGCCTGCGCGCCACACCCCCGCAGCAGCGCCGCCTCGCGATCGTGCTCTCGGCCTACCCCACCAAGCACGCCCGCATCGGCAACGCCGTCGGCCTCGACACCCCCGCCAGCGCCATCCACCTGCTGCGCGAACTCGCCGACGCCGGGTACGACATCGGCCCCCTGACCGGCGAGGGCTCCCTGCCCGGCGTCGAATCGGGCAACGGCGACGACCTCATCCACGCCCTCGTCGCCACGGGCGGCTACGACCAGGCCTGGCTCACCGAGGAGCAACTCGCCTCCAACCCCCTGCGCGTGCCCGCGGACCTCTACGAGCAGTGGTACTCCCGCCTCGAACCCGAGCTGCGCGAGCTCGTCGAAGAGGCCTGGGGCCCCGCGCCCGGCAAGCTCTACATCGACGAGACCAGCGCCGCCCGCCGCGGCGAGAAGGCCGCGAAGTCCCTGATCATGGCGGGCGTTCAGGCCGGCAACGTCGTCGTCATGATCCAGCCGCCGCGCGGGTTCGGCGAGAACCCCATCGCGATCTACCACGACCCCGACATGGCGCCCAGCCACCACTACCTCGCCGCCTACCGCTGGCTCGAAGCTCCTGTCGAGGAGGGCGGATTCGGCGCGCACGCCGTCGTCCACCTCGGCAAGCACGGCAACCTCGAATGGCTGCCCGGCAAGTCCACGGCCATGTCCGCCACCTGCGGGCCCGACGCCGTCCTCGGCAACCTGCCGCTGATCTACCCGTTCCTCGTCAACGACCCCGGCGAGGGCACCCAGGCCAAGCGCCGCGCCCACGCCA
>DAMDJY010000068.1:0-17878 GCA_032100225.1 Mobilicoccus sp. | reverse complement strand
CCGCCGCGTCCACACCGCCCGCGGCCCCGTCCCCGGCGCCCACGTCGTCGACTGACCAGCGCGGTCCGGTCTCAGGGCTCGTCGTCGGGCGGTCGTAGCCAAGACCGAGTCCAAGAGTGTGGCCAGGCGGCTGCGATAGCGGCCTTCCCGTCACATCCTTATCCGCGGCCTTGCAGGGTTCGCGGATCAGAACTCGTCGTCGGGTTCCAGCTCAGGCTCGGACTTGGGTGCGCGGCGAGACTTGACGGCTTGCATGATGCCGCCGATGACCGCGCCGATCACGCCACCGACAGCCATGCCGCCGACAACAGAGGTGTCACCCTCGCGGATTGCGAAGAAATCCGGCATCTGAATCAGTCCGTGCCCGGCGTAGGCGTAATAAGCGAGGGCCGCGCACCACAGCGCCACGACGAACATCATGAGCGCCTGAGTGCGGTGCAGCAGGCGGGTATCGCGCCGCGCGAGATCTTCGAAGTCGACCGTGCGTCGCTTGGCGTACCAGGAGGCAGATAATGCGATGGCGGGCGCCAGCAGCATGAACGCGAGCGACGTACCGATATCGCCGAGCGCGGCGGCGATGACACCGCAGATCTGCATCAGGTACACGCTGAGGGTCCACGCAAACGCGCACCCCTCCAACGTGATTCGACGCTGCCGCTCATCGCCGTAGACCACCGAGTCGAGGCTGAGGATCCGGTCGGCGAGGCGGTCCAGGCGCGAGGTGCCCGCCTGGGATGCGCGGGCTGACGTGCCACTGGAGGGAGTTCCGGATCCAGGGGTGTGCGACTGGTGTGAGCCGTGCTCGGGTGACTGGGCGTTCATCGGTCCTCCTCGGGGGACAGGGGAAACAGGATTTCGACTGTGGTCGCGAGCTCGCGGGCGATGCGCAGTGCGAGATAGACGCTGGGTGCGTGCTCGCCCCGTTCGATCGAGATGATCGTCTGCCGCGAGACGCCGACTGCTGCAGCGAGTTCTGCCTGGGTGATGCGGCGGTCGCGGCGCTGTTCGCGCACCGTGACGAGGCCGTCGGTCGGCATGGAGACTCCGTTCGAAGTCAGGATTACTTGACACCTCAAGTCAAGCAAACCCGACATCTGGTGTCAAGCAAACCCGACATTCCCCGGTCGGCTCGGTATCCAACAGGCTGCACGGCCGGGGACTTCTGCGGGGCTGCCGCAGGAGTTCAGGCTGACGGCGGACGGGTTCGCGCGCACGGGGGAGCGGGTGGGAGGATCGGTTGTTGATCGGCAGCCTGCCGCGAACGGCGACGTTCACGGATCTCGACGTTCTGAACTTCGACGTTCTGGAACATGGCTGCTCACGGCAGGATTCACGGCGCACGCGAGTGCGCGACGAGGAAGGTTTCGATGGCGGCGCATCTGCTGGGGGCCGAGGGCCTGCACCTGGAGTATCCGACGAAGGTCGTGTTCGAATCGCTGACCCTCGGGCTCGAGGAGGGCGACCGGATCGGCATCGTCGGGCGCAACGGTGACGGCAAGACGAGCCTGCTCGGCATGCTGTCGGGCCGCATCGAGCCGCAGGCGGGACGCGTGACGCGACGCAACGGTGTGCGGTTCGGAGTCCTCGACCAGCGCGACGACCTCGACCCCGACCACACGGTCGCGCACGTCATCGTCGGCGACCTTGCCGAGCACGAATGGGCCGGTGACGCGCGGATTCGCGACGTCATCGACGGGCTCGTCTCCGATGTGCCGTGGGAGGCGCGCGTCGGTGAGCTCAGCGGTGGGCAGCGACGACGCGTCGCGCTCGCGAACCTGCTGGTGCAGGACTGGGACGTCATCGCGCTCGACGAGCCGACCAACCACCTCGACGTCGAGGGCATTTCGTGGCTCGCGGAGCACGTCAAGAAGCGGTGGCCGCGCAACTCCGGCGGGCTGCTGGTCATCACCCACGATCGGTGGTTCCTCGACGAGGTGTGCACCGAGACGTGGGAGGTCCACGACGGCATCGTCGAGCCGTTCGAGGGTGGTTACGCGGCGTACGTGTTGCAGCGCGTCGAGCGCGACAAGATCGCTGCCGCAACGGAATCCAAGCGCCAGAACCTCATGCGTAAGGAGTTGGCGTGGTTGCGTCGTGGCGCCCCGGCGCGCACGAGCAAGCCCAAGTTCCGCATCGAGGCGGCGAACGAACTCATCGCCGACGTGCCTCCGGTGCGTAACCCGATCGAGCTGCAGCGCCTCGCTGTCGCACGTCTCGGCAAGGACGTCGTCGACGTCGAGGGGGCGTCGGTCAGCTATGGCGACACCGAGGTCCTGCGCGACGTGACGTGGCGCATCGGGCCGGGTGAGCGCACCGGAATCCTCGGCGCGAACGGTGCGGGCAAATCGACGCTGCTCGGGCTCGTGTGTGGCACGCTCCAGCCGACGAGTGGCCGGGTCAAGACGGGCAAGACGGTCAAGATCGGCATGCTCGATCAGCACTTCAGCCAGCTCGCCGACATCGAAGGCGACCGCGTGCGTGAGGTGCTCGGGCGTACGCGCACGACGTTCACGATCGAGGGTAAGGAGCACACGCCGGCGCAGCTCTTGGAGCGGCTCGGGTTTGCCCGTGAGCAACTCTCGACGCGCGTCGGTGAGCTCTCCGGTGGGCAGAAGCGGCGGCTGCAGTTGCTCATGCTGCTGCTCAGTGAGCCCAATGTCATCGTGCTCGACGAGCCGACCAACGACGTCGACGCCGACATGCTCGCCGCGATGGAGGATCTGCTCGACTCATGGCCTGCGACGCTCATCGTCGTCAGCCACGACCGTTACCTGTTGGAGCGTGTCACCGACAATCAGTACGCGATCCTCCACGGTCGGCTGCGCCATGTGCCCGGCGGTGTCGAGGAGTATCTGGCGCTGCGTGCGGCGCAGAAGGCCAAGAGCGGCAGCATCATCGGCGGGCTGGGGGGGTTCCCCTGCCGCTGCCGGTAACTCGGCTTCGTCTGCTGCGCCGAAGTCGGAGGTCTCAGCCGCCGATCGTCGTGCGGCGCAGAAGGAGATCAATGCCCTCGAACGCCGGATGAGCAAGATCTCGGCCGCCATCGACAAGGTGCATCAGAAGATGGCCGACCACGACCAGAGCGACTTCGACGGGCTCCGCAAGCACTCGGACGACCTCCGCGCTCAAGAGGCCGAACTCGCCGCCCTCGAAGAGCAGTGGCTGGAGCTGTCCGAGGGCGTCGAGTAGTCAGCGCCTCCTGGGACGAGTCGAGGGTGGTGGCAGTCACCGGTAGAGGGTCTCTGCCGCCTCCGCGACCCGATCGTCGATGAGGTTCCACACCGCAGCGGTGACGCCGGGGTGTCGGGCTCGGTCGATGGAAGCGAGGGCGTCGGCGAGCCGAGTCGTGGTGTCGATCACGACGTTTCGCGCGAGTTGCCCTGGAATTCCCCAGGACTCGATCTCCTCCACGACGTGCTCGATGCTCAGCACGGCGAAGTCGGACTCCCCGGCAAGGTCGAGCGCGGTGCGATGTGCGCCGGGATGGTGAAGGTGTGCCGCGATGTCGTACCCCGGGGCGAGGGAGACCGTCCCGTCTGCGCGTCGCAAGAACGAGGTGTTCTTCGCGTGATGGTCGGTGTTGCCGACGAGGTAGGAGAAGGTCACGAGGCGGGCGAGCAGTGACAGCGAACCACTGCCGGCGCCGAGGACGTCAGCGGCGGCTGACCATGACGGAATCGCGCGACCATGCTGAAACTTGCGGTCGGGTTGAGCAGTGTTGAGCCCCAGTGCCTGGGCGATATCTTCTTGGTGGAGCCGCTCGATGTTCCCGTCCTCACCGCGGCGCCGGTCGTAGCGGGAGACTGCGATAGCGCGCTGTCCATCCGTGTCGACGATCTCGGCGTCCACCGTCGTGATGCCCACCCTGCGCCCCAGGTCGAGACAGGCGACTTCGGTGTCCACGACGTCGGCGGCCTGGGAGGACGGCGGGTGCGCGACCTTGAGAATCCACGTCGACGGCTCGCCTGCCGCCGGTTGTCGCCACGCGTCGCCGTCGCGGACAAGCGCGATCTTGGGGACGAGCCCGGCCAGGGAGACCGAGGTCAGGCCGCCGTGACGGCTGCTCGACCCGGCATCTTCGAGCAGGCGGCGCAGCTCGGGCGGAGATAGGGGGCCGAGTGTGGGCGCAGAGGAGTCATCGGAATCACGGGGGAGGAACTCCAAGGCGCCGGCCGTGTCGCGGGCGTATCGGCGCAGGAGGCCGAAGGTGTCGTCGGGATCGATCCCCGCATTCACCGCGTAGTGCAGTCGCGCGTCACCCTCCGGCAGGAGGCCATTGGCGAAGACTCCGGCGCGCAGGTCAGCGGCCTCACTGCCTGGTTGGGAGATGGCCAACCCGTGTGAGACGACGCGTGATCCGACGCCCCACCGCGCTGACGCCTCTGGTGTCCAGGTCCAGCGCAGGCGGTGGGGCGCGCGTCCCCGGCGCACGTGCGCCACTGGTGTTCCGTACAGGATGACGAGCAGCTCGTCCTCGTGAATCACCACCCCAGGTCCACCAAGCCGGAGTCGTCCTGCGACGGTGGGCGGGTTTCGATGCGCACGTGGCAGTCGAGTGCGTCGAGCACGGCGAACAGTCGAGTGAGGTACATCGTGGCGTGGCCGCCCTCGATCTCGTTGACGAAACGGCGCGGCACGCCTGCGGCCTCGGCCAATTGGGCCTGCGTCAAACCGTCCCCTGCGCGCAGAGCCGCTAGAACGTCGCCGAGTTGCCCGGGCGTCACGGCCTTACCCCACCGGTAGCCGGCCTGGTTGTGGCTATCGCCTTGGTCGTTGAACATGCGGCCCCCATGTGTAGATATCTGCACATTAGCATCTGTGCGGATATTCGTACACGCCTTGAGTGCTCGGCGGGTTCAGAGCCGCCGGACCTCCAGGGGATGCTCGCAGTCCGCGTCGACCCGATAGGCGACGGTGCCGCTGCGCTCGCTGATGACGTCGACGAGTGCACCATCGCGCAGCACGACCGCCGCGTAGTCGTCGACGGCGTATCCGGGCGGCAACTCGCCGCTCGCAACCCAGCGTTGGTAGGTCGCGCGTCGGTGCTCTTCGCCGAGGTAGTGCGGGCAGATGCTGCCCTTCGCGAATCCCAGGCCGTCGGCCAACGGGGCGAGGGGACTGAAAGAGTCGGTCGAGCAGGCCTCGAACCAGCAGTTCGCACCGGCGCTGATTCCAGCCAGCACTGTTCCGTTCTCCGCTGCTTGAGCAAGCAGGTCGGGCACGCCGTGCAGGCGCCACAGAGTGAGCAGATTGGCCGTGGATCCGCCGCCGACGTAGACGACGTCCTGGTCGAGCAGCACGTGCGGGTCAGTGTAGTCGTAGGCGCCGCCGCCGAACAGCGACAGCAGGCTCGTGCGGGCACGTCCTTGGAACGCCGCTTCGAAGCGTTTGCCGTAGTCGGGGGCGTCGCCGCTTGCGGTCGGGACGAAGCACACCTTGGGGCTGGTCTTGCCAGTCAGGTCGAGGATGTAGTCGTCGATCGCTGATGCTCCGTCCTCGGACATCGAGAAGCCGCCACCGCCCCGAGCCACGATCGTTCCACGCATGTTGTGCTCCTCTGCTGGGCGGCCCGTCCGCCCCGCTTCATCGTGGTGGTGAACGGGCCGTTCAGCAAGGGATTTCGGCAGGTCACGCCTGGCATGCGGTCTGTGCCCACCCGGTCACCGCACCTCGCGGGTGGGGGTGCCGACGACAGGGAGACCCGCGGCGGCATAGTTGCGGAAGCCGCCGACGAGGTCGGTCGCTCGAGTGAAGCCGAGCCGCTGAAGGTCTCGGGCCGCGAGGGACGACGAGTAGCCCTCGTTGCAGACCACGACAACGACGTCGTCGTAGCTCGGACCGTCGGTCATGGTCGCGCCACTGGTCGGATCGAGACGCCATTCGAGGACGAGACGGTCGATGACCACCGCCCCCGGAATGTGACCCTCGGGATCCCGCGTGGCAGCGGTTCGCGTGTCGACGACGAACGCCCCCTCACGCTGGAGCCGCGGCAGGTCGACGGGGAGGACCCGCGTCAGGCCGGAACGTGCCTCGGCCAGCAACGCGTCGATGCCGACGGGTCGGGGTGTCGCGTGCGGCGCGTCGTCGGACATGAGGGCGGCTCCTTGCTCGGTGATGCCGTGTGACGGCTCAAGCGCGCGTGTCACCCATGCGGTCGAACGTGCGCTGGAGTGTCACCGCGGATGTCTGGCCTTGGAACGAGATCAGAGGCGTAGCCGGGTCACGCCCTGTCGGCTGCCTGAGTTCGATAGTGCGTTGGTGTGCGGCCGAGAACCTGACGAAACTCGCGGGCGAGGTGGGCCTGATCGCTGAAGCCGTGGTCGGCAGCGACTCGTGCAAGGTCCTCGCCACTGGTTCGGACGGCTTCGGCAGCAGCCTGAATACGTCGGCGACGGATCAGGTCGTACGGCGTCAGGCCGAGGTGACTCGCGGTGAGGCGGTACAGGCTCCGCTCCGAAAGGTCGAAGGCGGCGGCGAGCTCGGCGACTCCGGTGATGGCCGACTCGGTCGCGGCCAGGTCGGCGACGCAATTGGCGAGAAGTCTTGTCTCAGTAAGCTCGCCGACGACATCCAGCAACCACCGCTCGACGACGGGAATCCCCGCCTCCAGTCCGTCACGGACGGCGTCGCGGACGTCGGCGAGCAGAGACGGCTCGTCAAGTGTGACGTAGTCCTCTCGCACCGAGGTGGGGTCGGCGCATAGCGCGGGGACGGCCGCCGGTTTCAACAGCGCGCCGACCACCCACCCTTGACCTTCCAGGCGCCGCGTCGAGGCTCGCGTCGTCGGTCCGGCCAGACCCACCATCGAGTCCTCGACCGCGAGGTTGCACGACGGAAAGGCGATGAGGTGCTGCTCGGAGACCTCGCCGGGTGGGAGCGACCACTCGCTGAGCCACCACCACGCGACGAGCGACGATACCTCCGCGCGCGGCGGAACGCGGCGGAAACGGGTGGGGAGTGCCTCCGGAAAGAGGACCCCTCGCTGACTGGTGTCCACGGCCGCGCGCATGGCAGAAATGTACAAGCCGCCCCCGTCGAGGCGTTCCTAGAGTCGAGCCATGAGCCAGCAGACGAGCCCGGCAACCGGGCAGTACACGGACAACGGAACGCCCCACAGCTTCTCGACCATCACACCCTTCATTGCGGTCGGGGACCCCGACTCCGCCGTGGAGTTCTACACCTCGATCTTCGGTGCGCGGGTGCTCGGCTGCACCCGGATAGGTGGCCAGATCGTCCACGCCGAACTGGGATTCGCGAACGGTCGGCTCCAACTCGGCGCGGCGACGCCCGACTACGGCCTGCGCGCCCCTGACCCGAACGACGACACCGTCACCGGCTCGTTCGGGATCTACTGCCCTGACGTCGATGCGACCGTCGAGCGCGCTGTGGGAGCGGGCGCGGTTCTGCGCGAAGAGGTCGTGACCTTCGTCTCCGGCGACCGGTACGGCAGCATCCGCGACCCCTTCGGCATCAGGTGGTCGGTGATGACCCGGGTCGAGGACATCAGCGACGAGGAGTCCGACCGTCGCGTGCAGGAGTGGGCCGCCTCACAGGGGTGACCTGGAGATCCTCCGAGTGATGAACGGAGGGCGGGAATCTCACCACCCACCAGCGGTGGTGAGGTTTCCGCCTCTTCGTGGTTCGCGGGGCCGGCAGGCGCCACGAGGCGGGGTGCAGCAT
The DNA here is from genome assembly GCA_032100225.1 of Mobilicoccus sp. GTDB lineage: Bacteria > Actinomycetota > Actinomycetes > Actinomycetales > Dermatophilaceae > Mobilicoccus. The sequence continues at coordinate 10,198 of DAMDJY010000068.1, read as the reverse complement.
GATGGGCGATGTACGATCTGCGAAGATTTCCGACCCGAACGGAGCACGGCGAGGTGAACATCCCCGACCCGCGAGGACCGTGGAGCTCGAGCGTGGTGGAGGCGCTGCGCACCGGCTCAGCGCTTGACCGACCGGCCGACGACCTGCCCAGCGCGGTCCTCGACGACCTCGACGCCCAGCTCACGCTGTGGATCCTCTTCGAACTGCACTACCGCGGCTTCGACGACCTCGTCGGCGACCGCGAATGGGACCCCGACCTCATCTGCCTGCGCGGCGAGCTCGAAGCGCAGATGGAGGCCGAACTACGCGACGCCACAGAGCAACTCGTGGATTCGGCGCCCGACTCGGGCGATCTTGCGGAGGATCTGTGCGCGCTCATCGCCGCCGATGACAGCCCCTCTGCCGCGGCCTTCCTACACCGCCACGCCACCAAGGAGCAGATCCTCGAATTCCTTGCCGAGCGCAGCGTGTACGCGCTCAAGGAGTCGGATGCGCACTCCTTCGTCCTCGGTCGTCTCGACGGACCGGTCAAGGCGGCTCTCGCCGAGGTGCAGTACGACGAGTACGGCAGCGGTCGACCCGAGAACCTTCACTCGACGCTCTACGCCGCAGCGCTCGACGCCGCGGGCCTCGACTCCACCTACGGCGCCTACCTGCCGCAGGCTCACGTCGAGACCCTCGCCGTCAACAACCTGCACTCCCTCTTCGGGTTCCGACACCGGCTGCGCGGCGCCGCGGTCGGGCACTTCGCCACGTTCGAGTCCACTAGTGCCGGGCCCTGCCGCAAGATCGCCGCGGGCATCGAGCGAGTCGGTCTGCCGACGGCCACCGCCGCGTACTACCACGAGCACGTCGAGGCCGACTCGGTGCACGAGCAGGTCGCGATGCGCGACATCTGCGCCGGTCTTGCCGCCCAGCACCCCGAGCTGCGCGACGACGTCGTTTTCGGTGCAGCCGCGTGCCTCCACCTCGACGCCGTGGCCGGCACCCGCCTGCTGCAGCGGTGGAGCGCGCTGCCCCACGAGCAGGGTGCGGCGTGAGCGCCAAGCGAGGCGAGGTCAGCGTCCGAGTCTGCCCGGGTGGCCCGTTGCTCGTTCGCGGCGCCGACTCAGTGCTCGATGCAGACGGTGTCTCGCATGCGGCGACGCGTCCGGTCGTCGCGGTGTGCGCATGCGACAAATCCAGCCGTAAGCCTTGGTGCGACGGCACTCACAAGGTGGTGCGGCGTGGCTGACCACGAGATCGAGACCATGCGTCTCGGTCATCTCGACATCGACTTCGACCCCACGGTGCTGCGTCCCCGCACGTGGACCGAAGCCCAATCGCGGTGGGTGGCAGAGCTGCTCGTCGAGGCAGCCGCGGGCCCGGTGCTGGAGTTGTGCACTGGAGTCGGGCACATCGGTCTGCTCGCCGTGGCCGAGAGCGGTCGACGCCTCGTCGCGGTCGACGTGTCTCCGCGCGCCATCGAGCTCGCGGGCATCAATGCCGAACGTGCCGGGATGGGCGACCAGATCGACCTGCGCAGAGGCGAACTCGAAGACGTCCTCGCCGAAGGTGAGACGTTCCCAGTGGCGCTCGCTGACCCGCCGTGGGTGACCTCCGACGGCGTCGCCGACCTGCCCGAGGATCCCGAACTGGCGATCGACGGCGGCGAGGACGGTCTTGACATCGCCCGGCGTTGCCTCGCCGTGTTCGAGACGCACCTCGAGTCCGGAGGCGTCGGGATCATCCAGCTGGGCACGGCCGATCAGGCCGCAGCGCTCGGCGAGTGGGCGCACAGCCGTGGCCACCTGGTGCTCGGCGAGGTTCGCACCTTCGACCGCGGAGTCCTGGCGCGCGTCGACCGCGTCTGAGCGGGTCAGGGTCCACCCGGCAAGACCTGGCACCATGTGCGGGTGTCGACCATCGTGTTTCTTCATGCCCATCCCGACGATGAGGCCTCGCAGACCTCCGGGACGATGACTCTCGCTGCGCGCCAAGGACATCGGGTCGTCGTGGTCTACGGGACCAACGGCGATCACGGCGAGAGCCCTGACGATCTGGCGCCGGGGGAGAGCCTCAACGAACGCCGTCGCTCCGAGGCGCAGGCGTCAGCCGATGTGACCGGCGCTGCCCGCGTTGCGTGGCTCGACTACTCCGACTCGGGCATGACCGGCTGGGACCAGAACTCGCACGAAGCGGCGTTCGCCGCCGCCGACCTCGACGAGGCCGCCGGTCGCCTGGTGGCGATCCTCGACGAGGAGAACGCCGACATCCTCGTGGGTTACGACTGGCACGGCGGCTACGGCCACCCCGACCACGTCAAGGTCCACCATGTCGCCCACCGGGCCGCCGAACTCGCCGCCCGGCGCCCGCGTCTGCTGGAGGCATCGATGAATCGCGACCATATGCGCGCCGTGTTCGCCCAGGCCAAAGACTCGGGGATGCTCGGCGAGACCGACTTCAACCTCGATGTCGACGGCCCTGCCGACGACGGCAACCCCTTCGGAACTCCCGAGGCCGAATTGCATTGGGCCGTCGACATCTCCGAGGTCACCGACGTCAAGCGAGCGGCCCTGGCCTGCCACGCCAGCCAGAAGACCGACATCGGCGCGTTCCTCTCGATCCCGCCCGACGCCTTCGCCCTCGCGTTCGGTCGCGAGTTCTTCATCGAGCCCGGCCGTGAGCCCTGCATGATCGCCGGCTGGCCGTTCGGCGAACCCACCGAGGCGGCATCACGCTGACCTGACAGAGCAGTGCGCGTGTAGCCGAACACAACGGCTACACGCGCACTGAGCGCCAAGCGTCGAGAGGACGCGACCTCGACAGGGCTCCCGAGGCCGGGAGGGTCCGATCAGAAGAAGCCCTGCTTGTCGGCGGAGTAGCTGACCAGCAGGTTCTTGGTCTGCTGGTAGTGGTCGAGCATCATTTTGTGGTTCTCGCGGCCGATGCCGGACTGCTTGTACCCGCCGAACGCAGCGTGCGCCGGGTAGGCGTGGTAGCAGTTCGTCCACACGCGTCCGGCCTGGATCGTGCGCCCGGCGCGGTAGGCGCGCTGCTGGTCACGGGTCCACACTCCGGCGCCGAGCCCATAGGCCGTGTCGTTGGCGATCTTGAGGGCGTCGTCCTCGTCGTGGAATGTCGTGAGTGCGAGGACCGGGCCGAAGATCTCCTCCTGGAACACGCGCATCGAGTTGTCGCCGCGGAATACGGTCGGCTGCACATAGAAGCCCTCACGCAGATCCTCAGGCAACATCTGCGGGTCGACGTGGCTGCCGCCGACGAGCACCTCGGCGCCCTCCTCGCGGCCGACGTCGAGGTAGCCCATGATCTTGTCGTACTGCTCACGGCTGGCCTGCGCGCCGATCATCGTCTCGGTGTCGAGCGGATTGCCCAGGCGGATGGCCTCGACCCGCTTGATCGCGTCGGGGATGAACGTCGTGTCGATCGACTCCTGCACCAGCGCCCGCGAGGGGCACGTGCACACCTCGCCCGAGTTGAGCGCGAACATCGTGAAGCCTTCGAGAGCCTTGTCGTAGAACGCGTCGTTGGCGGCCGCGACATCCTCGAAGAAGATGTTCGGGCTCTTGCCGCCCAGCTCCAGCGTCACCGGAATGAGGTTCTCTGCAGCGGCCTTCATGATCGTGCGGCCCGTGTTCGTCTCGCCGGTGAACGCGATCTTGGCGATGCGGGTGCTGCCCGATAGCGCGGCGCCCGCCTCCGGGCCGAACCCGTTGACGATATTGATGACGCCCGGCGGCACGAGGTCCGCGATGATCTCGGCGAACTTGAGGATCGACCACGGCGTCTGCTCGGCCGGCTTGAGCACGACGGCGTTGCCGGCAGCCAGCGCCGGGGCGAGCTTCCACACCGCCATGAGCAGCGGGAAGTTCCACGGGATGATCTGGCCGACGACGCCCAGCGGCTCGTGGAAGTGGTAGGCGACGGTCATCTCGTCGAGCTGACTGATGCCACCCTCCTGCGTGCGGATGCACGACGCGAAGTATCGGAAGTGGTCGATGGCGAGCGGCACGTCGGCAGCGAGGGATTCGCGGATCGCCTTGCCGTTGTCCCACGTCTCGGCCACGGCCAGTGCCTCGAGGTTCGCCTCCATGCGGTCGGCGATCTTGAGCAGCACCGAGGCCCGCTCGGTGGGTGAGGTGCGGCCCCACGCCCCGGCCGCGCCGTGCGCTGCGTCGAGGGCGGCCTCGATGTCCTCGGCCGTGCCACGCGCGATCCGCGTGAACACCTTGCCGGTCAGCGGCGAGACGTCGTCGAAGTACTCACCGCCACGGGGCGGGACGAACTCACCGCCGATCCAATGTCCGTACTGCTCATCGACCTGAACAACGCTGTCGGGGGAGCCTGGCTGGGCATAGACGGTCACGTCGACCTCCTCGTCGATTGTGCTCTGTGTCACACACAGTAGCGTCCGGGAGGTCTCGGGAACAGAGCCCCGTCCGCCGAAAGTCGTCCCGGCTGCCGAGAGACGTCCATGCGGAGATCCAGGTCCAGGCGCGATTCGGACGGGAGGAGTCACTCACCGCGCGCTGTCGGTCGTGCCCTCTGGGGCGACGTCGTCGGCGATGACGGCGATCTGGCGCAGGCCCGAGATCAGGGTTCCGTATTGGGGCCAGTGCAGGTTGGGGAGGTCCTCGCGAGACATGTCCCTGGCCAGGTCATCGAGTGCCCGTGTCGGTGTGGTGAGGTCGACGGCGGGGTCGATGAGGCGACGCCCGCAGTCCTCGGCGATGGAGGACCAGCGCTGCCGAAACTCGTCGTCCCACTCGCTCTGCGCGGTCGTGGCGTCGTCGATGGTGCGCACGAGGTGACGCAGGTGCGAGATGCCTTCGTGCAGTTTGCCCAGAGTCACCGAAGGGTGATCCTTCTCGCTCCAGTGCTTCGCCCGCGGATTCAGGCGGGCACTCTCGTGCGACAGTCGGACCTGCGACCACGCCTCCTCCAACACGGAATCCATCTCCACGGTGCGTTGCACCCACGCCGCAGAGCGATCCGTCGACCACGACTCGCGCAGCTCCGCGCCCATGCCGGTGAGCAGTTCACCCATCCGGCGGTGGATGTCGGTCGTGCGCCACTCCGCTTCCCGATGACGGAGGGGCGGGATGACGAGGAGGTTGACGATCATGCCGATGGCGGCACCCAGGCACACCTCCTGGATGCGGTCGATCATGAGGGTCTCGTTGGACTGCTCTCGGCCCGCCATGATGAACAGTGCCGTGGTGGCCGCGGCCACACCCTCTTCGCGCAGTGCAGGCAGCCGGGTCACCAGCAATCCCAGAACCATGGCGATCGTGAGGCTGACGGTGTTCACCCCCAACGGCACCGCGACGATCCCGGTCAGCAGCACGCCGATGACGGTGGCCGCCATCATCTGCAGTCCTCGTCGCACGGTGGCGTAGACGGTGGCGTGCACCGTCATCAGCGCTGTCCATGGCGCGAGGAAGGGCAGTTGTGAGCCGAGTAGGTGGGTGGCGATCCACCAGGCGAAGGCAGCAGCGAACGCCGACTTGAGCATCTGAAGGAGGTCGGACGAGGTGTCGGGGTGGTCGCGCAGCCATGACCTCGTGCGTCCGATCTGGGGGATCATTCCCGAGAATGTGCCAGGGTGTGGGTCGGTCGGCAAAAGCTGACGGACACACGGCCTCGCGTCGGGGCGATCCGGCGCATCAGCGTGCGCGGACCACCTCGGGGTGTGCGGTGCCGAAGGCGCGGATGGCCTCGAGGATCGGGGCGACATCGCGACCGACGTCGGTGAGGCGGTAGGAGACGGACGTCGGTGGGCCCGGATCGACGATGCGTTCGGCGATGCCACGGGAGCACAACTCCTTGAGGCGCGCCGAGAGCACGCCTGGCGTCGCGCCCGGCACGGCTCGGGCAATCGCGTTGAACCGCAGGTGCCCTGCGAGCATCGCCTCGATGACGGCACCGGCCCAGGCGCGGCCCAGCACGCTCATCACGTCCTCGATGGCGGTGCAGTCGGCCACCTCGCCCGTTCTGTCTGTCGCGGCGGTATCGCTGGGGGTGCCCTCGACGTCCATCGTCCTCCGCCCTAGAATGTGATGGACAAATCAACTACCGCTAGGAATATCGTAGCGACTACGGTGTTGATACTACCGATACCGCGTCGTCAGGCGCGACCTCGACGAGCAGGAGGCCACCATGCAGTTCGGCATCTTCACCATCGGTGATGTGACGACCGATCCCACGACCGGCCGCACTCCCACCGAGCACGAACGCATCAAGGCGACCGTGGCCATCGCGAAGAAGGCCGAGGAGGTCGGTCTCGACGTCTTCGCCACGGGTGAGCATCACAACCCGCCGTTCGTCGCACCGGCCAACCCGCCGATCCTGCTCGCGCACCTCGCGGCGGTCACCGAGCGGCTCATCCTCTCGACCGCGACCACGCTGATCACCACCAACGACCCGGTGCGCCTGGCCGAGGACTACGCCTACGCGCAGCACCTCGCCGACGGCCGCCTCGACCTCATGATGGGCCGCGGCAACACCGGCCCGGTGTACCCGTGGTTCGGCAAGGACATCCGCAAGGGCATCGAGCTCGCCGTCGAGAACTACGCACTGCTGCACCAGCTCTGGCGCGAGGAGCACGTGTCGTGGGCCGGACGTCACCGCACCCCGCTGCAGTCGTTCACGTCGACACCGCGCCCGCTCGACGGAGTCGCGCCGTTCGTGTGGCACGGCTCGATCCGCAGCCCCGAGATCGCCGAGCAGGCCGCCTACTACGGCGACGGGTTCTTCCACAACCACATCTTCTGGCCCAAGGAGCACACCCAGCAGATGGTGGCGCTCTACCGCCAACGCTTCGAGCACTACGGTCACGGCACCGCTGACGAGGCCATCGTCGGTCTCGGCGGGCAGGTGTTCATGCGCAAGAACAGCCAGGACGCCATCGCCGAGTTCCGTCCGTACTTCGACAATGCGCCCGTCTACGGCGGCGGCCCGAGCCTGGAGGATTTCAGCCGCCAGACGCCGCTGACGGTCGGCAGCCCCGAGCAGGTCATCGAACGCACCCTCGGATTCCGGGACTACGTCGGCGATTACCAGCGCCAGCTGTTCCTCATCGACCACGCCGGGATGCCGCTCGATGTCGTCCTCGACCAGATCGAGATCCTCGGCGAGCAGGTCGTTCCCGTGCTCCGCAAGGAGTTCGACGCCCTGCGCCCGGCGCACGTGCCGGACGGCCCCACTCACGCCTCTTTGCTCGCCGCCAAGCGTGCGGCAGACGGCGAGTCCGGCGAAGGGACTGCGGATGACACGGCCGAGGACCGCGCTCCCAGCGTCGACCGGTGGACCGGCACCCGCGCCGAGGAATCCAACGCCTCTGCGGCCGGGCGTCTTTGACCAACAACGGAATTGGAGGTTCCATGCGTCGCACACTCACCGTCGTCTCGGCCGGGCTCCGCTCGCCGAGTTCGACCCGCATGCTCGCCGACCTGCTTGCCGAGGCTGCGACCACGACGCTGGCCCGCACCGGTGAGGAGGTCGAGGTCCGTCACGTCGAGGTACGAGAGCACGCCCACGCCATCGTCGACGCGCTGCTCACCGGCTTTCCGAGCGGAGATCTCGCCCGTGCGCTGGACGACGTGACCACGGCCGACGCGCTCGTCGTCGTCATCCCCACGTTTCAGGCGAGCTACTCCGGTCTGTTCAAGTCGTTCATGGACCTCATCGAGGAGGGCACCCTGCGCGGCATGCCCGTGATCCTCGCGGCCACCGGCGGCACCGAACGGCATTCTCTCGTCGTCGATCACGCGCTGCGTCCGCTGTTCGCCTACCTGCGCGCGACGCCGGTGGCGACCGCGGTCTACGCCGCCACCTCCGACTTCGGCGAAGGCAGCCAGGCACTGCAGGGACGCGTCCGTCGCGCCGCCGACGACCTCGCCGACCTCGTCCTCGGCCGCATCGGTGACCCAGCCGACACAGCGGACAGCCCTGCGAGCACTCGTGGCGTTCCCACGGCCACGGCGACAGTCGCTGCTTCCCGCCCCCGTTCCCGCGCGGATGAGTTCGCGAACGTCACGCCGTTCACCGAGCTCCTCGCTCGCGGGGGACTCGACGCCTGAACGCATTCGCCGACGCCGAGCGGCGCCTGCACAGCGACCCCGCGCGGCCTGACACAGGGCTGCTGCGGATATGAATTCCGCTGCGCGGGTAAGACTGCCGGTATGAGCGCATATGGACTTCTCGTCATCGGTAGTGGCCCCGGCGGTATCAGCGCGGCGAAGAGCTACCTCACGGCCGGTGGTCGCGGCCCCGTCGCGATCGTCACCGCTGACATCGACGAGCCGTACATGCGCCCGCCGCTGTCCAAGGAGGTCCTCGCCGGACGCAAGGCGCCGGAACCGACCCCGATCGACGATCTCCCCGCCGAGGTTGAACTTCGCACTGGCGCAACCGTGACCGCGATCGACCTTGAGGCGCGCGCCCTCACCGCGGCGGGGGAGCAGCTGACGTTCGAGCGGCTCGTTCTCGCGACCGGCTCCCGCAACGTCGCGATGTCCGGTGCCGACGATCACGCCGAGATCCACCAGCTCCGCTCGCTGGACGACGCGCGCCGACTCGATGCCGCAGCCACGCACGCCCGCTCGTCTCTGGTGGTCGGCTCCGGCTTCATCGGCTGTGAGGCGGCCGCATCCTTGGCCATGCGCGGCGTCGCGACGACGCTGGTCACGCCTGAAGAAGGGCCGCAGCTCAAGCGACTCGGACAGCAGGTGAGCGACCAGATCGCCTCGTGGCTGGGGGATCTCGGCGTCGAACTGCGCACGGGTGTGCAGGTCACGGGCGTGGCCGCGCCCCGCACCGTGCACCTCGACGACGGCACCACGCTGGCCCCTGACCTCGTTCTGGCCGCCGTCGGTGTCGAGCCCGCGGCCAAGGACTTCCTGGAGGGAACCGGCCTGCAGCTCCACGAAGGCCGCGTCGTCGCCGACGAATACCTCGCCGCAGCCGAGAACGTCTGGGTCGTCGGCGACGCCTCTCGTGCGCTCAACGCCACCGCGGGTCGCCCGATCCCCGTCGAGCACTGGGGTGATGCGCTGACGATGGGCGAGTTGGCCGGCACCAACGCCGCAGGTCAGGAAGAGCCGCAGCCCTGGACCGACGTACCCGGCTTCTTCAGCACCATCGGCGAGCACACCATCAAGTACGCCGCCTGGGGCGACGGCCATGAGGGAGCCGAATTCGTTGAGCGCGCAGGCGGATTCACTGTCTGGTACACCGACGCCGACGACACGTTGGTCGGTGTGCTCACCTACAACGCCGATGACGACTACGAGCGCGGCTCGGGCCTCATCGCCGAGGGCGCCAGCTTGACCGAGGCCCTCGCGGGCGCCCGTGCCGACGAGTCGAGCGACGGATCGGACGATGACGACTCCGAGAACGCCTGACCTGCAGGGGCGTTCGCGCTCAGACGCGTGAGTCCAGCGGCAGGAGGAGGCGACGCAACGAGGCGGCCATCGCGGCCTGGTCGGCGGGGTCGAGGTCGGCCAGCATGGCGCGCTCGCGCTCCATCAACGTCTCGAGGGCGCCGTCGACGGCCGTCACGCCCGGGGCGAGCAGCCGTACTTTGACGCCGCGCTTGTCGGCGGGGTCGGGGCGGCGCTCGACCATGCCGCGCGCCTCCAATCGATCGATGCGGTTGGTCATCGTGCCGCTGGTCGACAATGTCTGCTGCACGAGAGCGCCGGGGGAGAGCTCGAACGGCTCACCCGCGCGGCGTAGTGCCGAGAGGACGTCGAACTCCCATCCGTCGAGCGCGTGAGCCGAAAACGCCTCGCCCCGTGCACGTTCGAGGTGCCGGGCCAGGCGGGAGACCCGGGAGAGGACCTGCAAGGGGGCGGTGTCGAGATCGGGCGCGACTCCCGCCCATGCCTCGACGATGCGGTCGACCTCGTCGCTCTGCGCAACGGGAGTGGTGCCGTCGACACCTGCTCGTGCTCCGTCGCCGCTGGTCATGCCCTGAGTCTAGAGGTGCGGCCGGCCCCGGCCGCGAGGTTGCGCCGCGGTTGGCGACTCACCCCTCGATCAGCAGGGTGGCGCGGTCCGACTGCGGACACGACGCCGTGGATGACGACCAGAACTTTCATACCCTGTGCCGGCGAGGCGCTGACCAGGGGTGTTGCGGTTGTCGATGATCGGCCCGCGACTTCTGGTCGTCATTCAGCGGGCACACGACGGCGGG
>DAMDJY010000067.1:0-17915 GCA_032100225.1 Mobilicoccus sp. | reverse complement strand
CAGCCCATGCGCGCGGAGGCGGCGAGCAGGTCGGCGGGCGACTTGCCCTTCCACATGCCGGTGCCGGTGGCCGCAGCCGTGGCGTCGGCGCCGAACGCGTCGTAGCGCCACTGGCCGGTGTGCAGGTAGAAGAACGCGGCCGAGATGTTCTGCCGCGCCGGGCGCTGCCAGTCGAGGGCGAACGCCATCTGCGCGAAGCCCATCTGGGGGCGCACCTTCTCCTGGCCGACGTAGTGGGCCCAACCGCCACCGTTCTTACCCTGGCACCCGGTGAGGTTGAGCAGGGTGAGGAAGGTGCGGTAGATCGTGTCGGAGTGGAAGTAGTGGTTGGTGCCGGCGCCCATGAGAATCATGCAGCGGCCACCGGAATCACGTGCGGTGGAGGCGAACTCGCGAGCGATACGGATGCACTGGGCGGCGGGGACACCGGTGATGCCCTCCTGCCACTCCGGGGTGCCGGCGCCCTCGGGGTCCTCGTAACCGGCCGGCCACTCGCCGGGCATTCCCTCACGGCCGACGCCGTACTGGGCGAGCAGCAGGTCGAACACGGTGCACACCAGGTGACCGTCGACCTCGCGGATCGGCACGCCACGGCGGATCGTCGTACCCTCGCCACCGACGGTGTCGAAGGAGGGCAGATCGACCTCGGCCGCCTTGCCCTCACCGGCCGCGGTGAGCAGCGGACGGATGTCGCCGAGGTCGAGGTTCCACTTGCCCTTGCCCTCGTCGCCGTAGCGAAAGCCCATCGAGCCGTTGGGCACGACCGGCTCACCGGCGGGGTTCTTCGACCCGTCGAGCAGCACGGTCTTGAAGTCGGCGTGCTCGCTGGTGTCGCCCAGGTCGGAGGCCATGAGGAACTTGCCCGGCACCCAGCGCTCGACACCGTCGATGACGCGGGTCTCGAGACGCACGAGGAACGGCAGGTCGGTGTACGTGGCCACGTACGAGGAGAACTCGGGGGTGTCCTTCTCGACGAAGAACTCCTTCAGGATGACGTGGCCCATCGCCATGGCCAGCGCGGCGTCGGTGCCGGGGTGCACGGAAAGCCACTCGTCGGCGAACTTGGCGTTGTCGGCGTAGTCGGGGCTGACCGTGACGACCTTGGTGCCGCGGTAGCGGACCTCGGTCATGAAGTGCGCGTCGGGAGTACGCGTGACGGGGACGTTGGAGCCCCACATCATCAGGTAGGCGGAGTTCCACCAGTCGCCCGACTCGGGCACGTCGGTCTGGTCGCCGAAGACCTGCGGCGAGGCCGGCGGGAGGTCGGCGTACCAGTCGTAGAACGAGAGGACGGTGCCGCCGACGAGCGAGTAGAAACGGGATCCGGCGGCGTAGCTCGCCATCGACATCGCGGGGATCGGGGAGAACCCGGCGAGACGGTCGGGCCCGTATGCCTTGATCGTGTGCACGTGCGCGGCGGCCGCGATCTCGATGGCCTCCTCCCACGTCACGCGGACGAGGCCACCCTTACCGCGGGCGCGCTTGTAGCGCTTGGCCTTCTCGGGGTCTTCGACGATGGACTTCCACGCCTCGACGGGGTCGCCGCCGTGAGCCGCCTTGGCCTCGCGGTACATCTCGAGCAGCACGCCGCGCGCGTACGGGTAGCGAACACGCGTGGGGCTGTAGGTGTACCAGGAGAACGCCGCGCCACGGGGGCATCCGCGCGGCTCGTACTCGGGGCTGTCCGGACCCACCGTGGGGTAGTCGGTCTGCTGGGCCTCCCACGTGATGATGCCGTCCTTGACGTACACCTTCCACGAGCAGGAGCCGGTGCAGTTGACGCCGTGCGTGGAGCGGACGACCTTGTCGTGGCTCCACCGGTCGCGGTAGAAGGTGTCCGCGTCGCGGCCGCCCTCGTGCGTGATCGTGCGCAGGTCGTCGGCCACGTTCGTGTGCTTCTTGTGGAACCTGCGCCCCATCTTGAGGAGGGCGTCGGTGGCCGAGCCGTCCATTCCGGCAGGTGGGCGCGTTCCGGTGGTGGTGCTCAACGCTGACTCCTTCGTCCGAGGCGGGTCAGTCCATTTATACCGGAAACTGCCCGCCATATCCGCGTGGACGATCAGGACGTGTGGACGATCAGGGCTTCGTCGCCTCTCGCAGGATCACATCGCAGCTCGCGCGGGTGGCCCAGGGGTGCAGCTCGGCCGTCGCCCGCCCGTGCGAGGTGGTCTCGATGACGCGCTCCGTCATGCCGCGGTGCATCTCGCACACCAGCCCGTCGACCACCCCGTCACGCATGAACGGGCATGAACGACAGGTGATCCGGAGCCGGTCGGCGCCGACCGTCGCACTGAAACCCAGCGCGGAGAAGAAGAAGGCGATCTTGTCGACGTGATCCTTGAGCGCCAGGTCGGCGTAGGCCGCGACGTCGTGGGCGGCATGGTCGGGCAGCGATGCGCCGACCATCGAATCGGCCCAGGCGCGGCCGATCTCCTGGGCCGCGGGCGCAGGCGTGGGATGTGTCGTGCGTAACACCTCGACCGTGGAGGCAAGGATGTCGACGAACATCGCCAGAGGGCCGTCCGTGTCGGTGGGCGCGACCGCCTCGTAGCCGAAGGCAGGCCGCCCCGGTCCGGTCACCGGCATGCGCTGCCGGCGGACGAGGCCGCTGGCCACGAGCGCGTCGAGAGTTTCGCGGGCCGAGCTGGACCTGACCCCCACCTCGTCGGCGAGCGCCGCGGCAGTCACCGGTTCACCGGCAGCACCCAAGGCGCTCAACATGGTTCGTTGCGCCAGGGAGAGTGCCGCGACGCGGCGCAGGGACTCGGCGACACCAAGGGGGGCGCCGGATTCGGGATCGGCGTCGGGCGTCGAGAGAGGGAGTGACATGTGCTCTCCTACCGCAATGGTGCAGCCGTACCGGGTGCCTACTTCGCGTACCGGAGGCCTCCGACACGGGCGAGCTTCTACGCTCCGGCACCTCTCATGGTACGCGGACGGTGATGTGTCCCGTAGCGCGAATACGGGATTCCGGCAATTTTGCAGGACACTGGCTGACATAAACTCGACGAGGGGATCGCGTTCTCGGCGGTCTCCGATACCCAGGCCTGGACCGACCGGAGGATCTGATGAGTACCAACCTTTCCGGCGCCGAGGTGGCGACCCCACCCAAGCAGCCACCGGGCGCGAGCCGCGTCCTGACGATGTCGACCATCGGCTTTACGATGATGTTCGCCGTGTGGATGATGTTCGGCATCCTCGCGAAGCCGATTCGCGCAGAACTGGGCCTCTCAGAGCAGCAGTACAGCTGGGTGCTCGCCGCGGCGATCCTCAACGGGTCGATGTGGCGCCTGCCCGCGGGCATCATCACCGACCGTATCGGCGGCCGAAAGGTCATGACCTTCCTGCTGCTCGCCAGCGCGGTTCCCGCTTTCCTCGTCTCCCAGGCGCAGAGCTACGGAATGTTGTTGTTCCTCGCCTTCCTCGTCGGATTCGCCGGCAACTCCTTCTCCGTCGGAACCGCTTGGAACTCGGCGTGGTTCACCCGCGGGCGGCAGGGCTTCGCACTCGGCGTGTTCGGCGCCGGCAACGTCGGCGCCTCGGTGACCAAACTCATCGGCCCGGCCTTCATCACGGCCACGGCCGGAGCCACGTACTTCGGCGTCGTCCAGGGCGGGTGGCGCCTGATCCCGGTGCTGTACGGGGTGCTGCTGATCCTGCTTGCAGCCGCCACGTGGTTCCTCGTCCCCCATCAGGACCGCACCCCCGGCCACGGCAAGACTCTCGGCGAGATGATGCTGCCGTTGCGCGAGGCGCGGGTGTGGCGATTCAGCCTCTACTACGTCGCCGTGTTCGGCGCCTACGTCGCGTTGTCGTCCACCTTGCCGGGCTATTACGCCGACAACTTCGGTGTCGATCTCGTCACCGCCGGACTTCTCACGACGACGTTCATCTTTCCGGCCTCGCTGCTGCGACCTGTGGGTGGCTGGTTGGCCGACAAGTGGGGTGCCCGCCGGGTGATGTACCTGACGTTCGCCATGATGCTCGTCTCCAGCGGAATCCTGATGATGCCCAACGGTCACATCGTCATCAACCACGCCGACGGCCATTCGAGTGAGCACCTCTCCTACTCGATCGGCATGTGGCCCGTCGTCTTCCTGGTCTTCGTCCTCGGCTGCGCCATGGGCTTCGGCAAGGCCGCGGTCTACAAGCACATCCCCGAGTACTTTCCCGACAACGTCGGTTCTGTCGGCGGACTCGTCGGCATGCTCGGCGGACTGGGTGGATTCTTCCTCCCGCCACTGTTCGCCTACTCGAAGGCGTGGTCGGGATTCCCGACGAGCACCTTCTTCGTCCTGTTCATCCTCGTCGCGTTCTGCACCGTGTGGATGCACGTCACGATTCTGCGCATGCACGAGAAGCACTCGCCCGGCATGGCCCGCGATATCGACCATGCAGGCATCACTTCGGCGGCCACACCCGCCTCGTCCACTCCCCTCACGAATAACGAGGTCACATCATGAGCAGCACCCCGTCCTCGGCTCCCGCCGCGGACTCAAGAACTGGCGGCGAATGGCTGCAGGACTGGGATCCCGAAAACAACTGGGATTCCGCCCGCGCCTGGAAGACCCTCTGGGTCACCACGTTCTGCCTGACGCTCTGCTTCATCGCCTGGTTCCTGCCCAGCGCGATCATCCCCAAACTCAACGCGCTCGGTTACAGCTTCACCAAGGACCAGCTCTACTGGATGGCGGCCATGCCCGGTCTTGCCGCCGGGTTGCTGCGCATTATCTGGATGGTGCTGCCGCCCATCATGGGTACGCGCAAGATGGTCACGTTCACGACCCTGCTGCTCATCGCCTCGACCCTGGGTTGGGGCGTGCGGGTGCAGCAGCCGACGGCACCGTACTGGGAGCTCATGGTGCTGGCGTTCCTCGCCGGTATCGGCGGTGGTGCGTTCTCGGGGTTCATGCCGAGCACGTCGTACTTCTTCCCCAAGTCCAAGCAGGGCACGGCGCTGGGCCTGCAGGCCGGCATCGGCAACCTGGGCGTCTCGATGGTGCAGTTGCTCACGCCGTACTTCATCGGCATGGGCGCCCTGGCCATCTTCGGTGGCAGCCAGATGATGCAGACGCCGGGTAAGCCGGTGGCGACGGTCTGGTATCAGAACGCGGCGTTCGTGTGGATTCCGCTCATGCTCATCGGTGCGGTTCTCGCGTGGACGATGCTCAAGTCGGTGCCGATCAAGGCCAACATCAAGCAGCAGTTCGACATCTTCGGCAACGTCGACACCTGGTACATGACGTTGCTCTACATCATGACGTTCGGCACGTTCTCGGGTCTCTCGGCGCAGTTCGGTCTGCTCATGACGAACCTCTACGGCTCGGGCAACGCGGCGATCATGCAGGGAGCCGGCGCCGACGCCCAGCTTCTCGTTCCGGGTTACAGCATCCCGGAGGCGGCGGCGTTCGTGTTCCTCGGCCCGCTCATCGGTGCCGTGGCGCGGTTCGCGTTCTCGCCGTTGACCGACCGGATGGGTGGCGCGATCTGGACCCTCATCTCGGGTATTGGCCTCGTCATCTCCATCGCCTTCACGATTCCGGCGCTGACGCCTGACACGAGTTCTGCGGCTGCGCTGCAGGGCGGATTCAACCAGTTCCTGTGGGGCATGCTGGCGATCTTCTTGTTCTCGGGTATCGGTAACGCGAGCACGTTCAAGCAGATGCCGATGATCTTCGAGAAGCGTCAGGCCGGTGGCGTCATCGGGTGGACGGCGGCCATTGCGGCGTTCGGTCCGTTCTTCTTCGGTATGGGTGTCACGATGTTCGGCCCGTCCGTGTTCTACGGCATCGGAATCGCGTTTGCGCTGCTGTGCATCGTGATCACGTGGATGAGGTACGCCCGTCCGGGTGCTCCGAAGCCGGGCTAACCGCCGGGCTGACGACAGAGTGAGGAAACGAGCGAAGCGAGGCCCGGAGCGACGGAGGAAGCCCGGCAATCAAATACAGCCTGGGTGATGAATCTGTGAACACGCGAACGCCGGGCCACGAGGTGAATCCTCGTGGCCCGGCGTTTTTGTCTTCGCCGATCAGGCCTTGTCAGCCCATTCCTGTGCCAGCCCGATGTAGTCGTCGACGAGGTCGGGGCGGTCGATGGCGCCGGGGTCGAAGACGGCGGTGGGCTCGGCGCCTTGAAGAATGCGTTTGAGGGGCACTTCGAGTTTCTTGCCGGTGCGGGTGTGGGGGATGGCGGCGACGATGTGGAATTCGTCGGGGATGTGGCGCGGTGAGCCCTCGGTGCGCAGCGCTTGCCTGAGGCGGGTGATGACGTCGTCGTCGATGGTCGTCCCGGGTGCGGGGACGAGGAACATCGGCATCCGGTAGCCGCCGTCGGGCATCTCGACGCCGAGGACGAGGGCTTCGGCGACGGCGGGGTCGCGTTCGACGATGGCGTACAGGTCGGAGGATCCGATGCGGACGCCGTTGCGGTTGAGGGTGGAGTCCGAGCGCCCATGGAGGACGAACGTGCCGCGGCTGGTGCGGGTGGCCCAGTCGCCCTGGCGCCAGATGCCGGGGTAGGTCTCGAAATACGCTGCGCGGTATCGCGTGCCGTCCGGGTCGTTCCAGAAGGAGACGGGCATCGAGGGGTAGGGCTTGGTGATGACGAGCTCGGCGACCTCGTCCACGACGGGCTGACCCTCCGCGTCGAAGGTGTCGACGGCGACGCCGAGGACGCCGCAGCTGATCTCCCCTGGCACGATCGGCAGGCCGGGCGCGGAGCCGACGAACGCTGCCGCCACGTCGGTTCCGCCGCTGGTCGAGATGACGGGCAGACCGTGCGCCACTTCCTCCTCGACCCATTGGAAGGCGGCGGCAGGCACGGGCGCGCCGGTGACGGGGATCTGCTGCAGCGCAGACAGATCGAATGTCGCGCCGGGGTGGAGGCCGGCGAGTCGGCTTCCCTGCAGGTGACCGGGGCTCGTGCCGAACGCGGTCACGCGCTCGTCGGCGACGATCTGCCACAGCCGTTCGGGTGTGGGGTGAATCGGGTTGCCGTCGTACGTGACGGTGGTCGCGCCGGTGATGAGGGCGGAGGCGACGATGTTCCACATCATCCAGTTGGTCGTCGTGTACCAGAACAGCGTCGTGCCGGCGGAGATGTCGTGCTGCAGGCGCAGCATCGCGGTGTGCGCGGCGACGATTCCGGCGTGGCTGTGCACGATTCCCTTGGGGATGCCGGTCGTCCCGGACGAGAACAGCACCCACAGCGGGTGCGACGCGTCCACGGGGACCGGGCGGTCGAGACGACCGTGAGCGCCACTCACGGCCTCGGCCCAGCCGAGCACGGTGACGTCGCCGAACGTTGCCGGGTCGAGTCGGGCGTCGCCGCGGGGCACCTCGACGACGGCGCGGACGCCGAGTTCGCGGGCGAGGTCGGTGACGACGTCTCGCCGATCGTGCCAGGTTTCGGTCCAGGTGTATCCGTCGACGGCGACGAGGACGGTGGGTTCGAGCTGCGCCAACCGGCCGGCTGCGGTCGAGAGTCCGTGATCGGGGGCCACGCCTGCCCACACCGCCCCCACTGCGGCAGCACCGAGGAAGGCGACGATCGTCTCCTGGCCGTTGGGGAGGTAACCGACGACCCGGTCGCCCTCGCCGACGCCCAGGTCACGCAGGGTCGCCGCGAACGCGAGCACCTGGTCGCGGAGCTCCGCCCACGACAGCTCGGACCGCTCCCCGTCCTCGCTGATCGAGACCACGGCCGCGCCCGGCAACCCCTGGTGGCGCAGTACTTGGTCGACGTAGTTGAGTCGCGCGCCGGCGAACCAGCGGTGGTTGGGCATCTCCTCGGCGGTGAGGACCTCGTCGAAGGGCCGCTCGGCGACCACGCCGTCCAACTCCCACACCAGGGCCCAGAACTGCTCGGGGTGCTCGATGGACCAGCGGTGCAGGTCGGCGTAGTTCTCGGGGCGGATCCCGAAACGGCTGCTCGCCTCCTTCGCGAAAGTGGCCAGCTGGGTTCCCTCGGGTGCCACCGCCATCAGCCCTGACTCCTTCGATCATCGGGCGGCCACGTCGCCGTCCAGGAGCACAGCCTGCCCCGACGCCAGGACGATTCGGAACCCCGTTCCACGAGCTGGGCGCAGAGGGAGGCCGGGACAGACGAAAGCCGGAGTCACACCCCCGAGGTGGCTCCGGCTTTCGTGGTCTCAGGACAAGAAGAAGAGGGAGACGCGGACGGGCGTGACCCCTGATTGCACGCCCGGCGCGTTCCCCCGTCGAGAGCCCAGCGGACTGGAACCTCGTCGTGCGGCCTGCCACCGCATCCATCAAGTTACGCAACCCCGCGGCGCCGGTCATCGAACCAGGGGATGAACTGCGTTGACCCCAAGTCGTAGGTCTGGGGTGACCGAAAGGAGGGGGGTCAGGCGCGGGAGAACACGACGCGGTACTCGTCCTCGGAGACGGCGTCGACATCGGCGGAGTACTGGCCGGGCAGACGCTCCTCGAGCAGCGTGGCGATGGAGGAGGGATCGGTGTTGGTCACGACGAGCACCGATCCTGCAGGCGGGAGGCCCATGAGCACACCGAAGACGGCGGACTGACGGATCATCGGGTCGAGCGCGCGAGCATCGAGTTCGGGCACGTACGCCCCACCGCAGCCACCGCCGCACCCTCCGTTGCCGCAGCCACCCTGACCCGTACCGCATGCGTCGCTCATCGCCATTCCCTTCGGTGCTCGAGCGGGCTTCGACGTGCGTCGCATCCCGCATTCTCGACAGCAACAGTAGTCCGCAGGGTGGAAGGTGGAACACTGGTGGTACAGGTCGCCAGGCCTGTGAGCCACCGCCGGACACCGGTCTCGGGCCGTGAGGCCCGCCCCGTCGTCGCTGCAGATGTACAGGAGTCACCATGCTGGTCCGAGAGATCATGACCGCCCCGGCCGTCAGCATCCACGCCGACGCCGACCTCGACGATGCGATCGACGTGCTGGCCGGCAAGCGCATCACCCTGCTGCCGGTCGTCGACGACTCCCGCCACCTCGTCGGGGTCCTCAGCGAGATCGACGTGCTGCGTCGCGCCGTCGAGCCGGATGCTCGCGCGCGGGTCATGCCGTTGCCCGAGAGCGGACCGATCCCGCTGCACATCACCGACGTGATGACGAAGGATCCGTACACGACCACCGAGGGAGCAGACGTCGCCGACCTCGTCGACCTGTTCGTCAGCACCTCCATCAAAAGCCTGCCCGTCGTGCGCGGCAACGAGCTCATCGGCATCGTCAGCCGCAGCGACATCATCCGGGCCCTGTGGCGCAGCGACGAGGACCTCAAGGACGACCTCGTCGCTGCCTTCGCGGACTACGGCCAGCAGAGCTGGAACCTGTCCGTGGCGCACGGCGTGGTCACGATCTCCGGTACCGGATCATCGCGCGAGCGTGATGTCGCGGTGGCCATCGCACGGTCGGTCCTCGGTGTCCGTCGGGTCCACGTCGAGAGTGCCGAGTGAGCAGCACCGGCGGGCTCGAGGACCGGAACGGCGTTCCGTTCGACCACGGCACGGGCCCGACCCGCGGCGGCAGCGGCGCCCCTCCCCCCACGGGTGACCGGCCCCGCCGGCGGCGCCCGATGATCGTCGCGGGCATCGTCGGCGCCGCCCTTCTCGTGGGCGGCCTGTCGCTCGGGGCCCTGCAGGGGCAACCCCTTGCGACCCCACAGGCCGCCCCGTCTGCCACGACCTTGGCGACTCCGCAGACTGCCGGAGCACCGACCGATGCGGCCGCGATCATCGCGTCGATGCAACGTCGCGACCCGAACGACCCGTATGCCCTGGGTCGTGTGGACGCCCCGGTCGTGCTGGTCGAGTTCTCCGACTGGCGATGCCCGTTCTGCGGATTGTGGGCGCGCACGACGAAGCCCGAGCTGCAGAAATACCTGGACGACGGCACCCTGCGCTTCGAGTACCGCGACATGCCGATCTTCGGCGAACAGTCCGAACTGGCTGCTCGGGCCGGGCGGGCTGCGGGGATGCAGGACCGATTCTGGCCCTTCTACGACGCGGTGTTCGCGGCTGCTCCCGAGCGGGGCCACGCCGACCTCAGCGCCGAGAAGCTCGTCGCCTTCGCCGACCAGGCGGGCGTGCCGGATCTGAAGAAGTTCGAGACCGACATGCGCTCCGAGGCGGCGGCCGACCTCATCCGTCGCGACCTCGCCGACGCCCGCACCCTCGGTGCCCCGGGCAGCGTTCCGCTGTTCTTGATCGGTACGGAGGCCGTGAGCGGCGCCCAGCCCACCGAGGCGTTCGTCGCTGCCATCGAACGCCAGGCCGCCGGGCGGCCGTGACCGACATCGGTTATGCCGCAGCACTGCTCGGCGGTGTGGCGACGGTGTTGAGTCCGTGTGCGGCGATGCTGCTGCCGGCGTTCTTCGCGTACGCGTTCACCTCGGCAACGACGTTGATCGCACGCACGGCCGTGTTCTACGCGGGCCTCGTGACGACGCTTGTGCCCCTGGGCGCGCTCTCCGGTTCACTCGGGGCACTGCTCGTGGCGCAGCGAGTGTGGTTGGTGCCCGCTGCTGCCGCCCTCCTCGTGGTGTTCGGCGTGCTGCAGATGCTCGCCATCCCACTGCCGGGACTGACCCGGCGCGGTGGGAGCGCGGACTCCGCGAGCCCGGTTGCGGTGTACACGCTGGGCCTGGCCTATGGCGTCGCGGGCGTGTGTTCCGGTCCGATCCTCGGGTCGATCCTGACGGTGGCTGCCCTCGGCGGGAGCGCGTTCTACGGCGCGATGCTGCTGATCGTCTACGCCGCAGGAATGGTGCTGCCCGTTCTGGTGCTCGCGCTGCTCTGGACTCGGCTCGACCTGGCCTCGGCCCGCTGGCTCCGCCCTCGCGCGGTGCAGCTCGGCCGCGTGTCGACGACGGTCGGCAACCTCATCTCGGGCGGCCTGTTCGTCGCGATCGGTCTGCTGCTCATGTTCACCGAAGGCACCGCCGCACTCTCCGGAGTCCTCGGCGTCGGGGCGCAGCAGCGGCTCGAACAGTCAATGCTCGCTGCCGGTCGCTCCATCCCCGACCTCGTCATCGTGGGTGCCATCCTCGCCGCCGTCCTCGGCACGGCCCTTCTGGCCCGCCCCCGCCGCCGAGCCCGCTGAGATCGCCCGCTGAGCTCTTCTGACATCAGGTCCGCGCACCCTCTGCCGTCCGTCCCCTGCACCCGAAATGCGCGCGCAGCACCACCCATATGCGCGCCCCATACGCGCTTCCGCCTCGTGACGCCCGACATGCGCGCGCGACACCCCCCATATGCGGCGCTGAGGCAGCACATCCGGCTCGGCTGCGACCCTGAAGAGGTCAGGAGACCTGGCGGACCTCGATCAGATCGGGATAGGTGCGGCGGATGGCGGTTTCGACGTGATAGCGCAGAGTGGCGGTCGCAGCCGGGCAATGGCCGCACGCACCGGTGAGGCGGACGTCGACGCGTCCGTCGTGTGCTCCCACGAGTTCGATGTGGCCGCCATGAGAGGTCACGTACTGCCCCGCCTCGCCCTCGATCGCAAGTCGGGCCGCCTCGGCAAGCGCCGCATCGGCCCCCTCGACCGGACCCGCTGACGCGGTCCACGCACCGGGCTCGGACAGCGCCGTTGCCAGAGCCGAACGGATGCGCGCCCCCGACTCCCGCCACGTGGGGGGAGCAGCCAGGCGAATGGTCACCGCATCGGCAGCCGCCTCGATCCGCTCGATGAGACCCTCGGCGACACACTCCTGCAAAGGAGCCGGAACTCCCGTCACCTCACCACGCACGCTCAACGTGCCCGGCGGCATGACCCACCGCAACGACTGCGGATCCTCGGCCACGACCTCCGGATGCACCGGCACCGGACCACCGGCACCGATGCCCTCCCGCGCGACATCGGACTCCCGCCCCGGCGCCGACTCCGATGCACGCGTCAGGACTCCGGCGGGGGCTCCCCCGCAGCATGCGTCGGCTGAACTGCGGGACGAACCGGTCCAGCGGGGCAGTTTCACAGCAGGGCCGCGACGATGGTCCGCGCGAGAAACGCCATGCCCCAGGCGAGGACGAACATGTACGTGAACGCGATGGCGGGCCATCGCCATGTGCCCGTCTCGCGGCGCAGGACACCGACGGTCGACATGCACTGGAGTGCGTAGAGGAAGAACACGAGCAGCGCGGCGATCGTGGGTGCGTCGAAGAGCTTGGTGCCTGCGTCGGGGTCGTCGGTGCGGGTCATCGACGCGAGAGCAGTGGTCGGCTCCTCGGGGTTGGTGGCGGCGGCCACCTGACCCAGCGTCGCGACGAACACCTCGCGGGCTGAAAGGGAGGCCAGTACGCCGATGTTGATTCGCCAGTCGAAGCCCAGCGGCTCGAACACCGGCGACACCGCGCGGCCCAGGTCGGCGGCGTAGGAGTGGTCGATGACGTAGGAGCTGACCCCAACGTCGTCGCCGACGTCGACACCGGCAGCGGCCAGGTCGGAGTCGCTACGCACAGGCAGGTTGAGCAGCAGCCACAGGATGATCGTCGTGGCCAGGATGATCGTCGTCACCTTGCGCAGGAACGCCTTGCACGCGTCCCACACGGCGAGCGCGACGGAGCGCCAGCTGGGCCAGCGGTAGCTCGGCATCTCCATGTAGAACGGCAGGATCGGGCCGCTGCGGTCGCCGAGGCGTTTGAACACCCACGCCATCCCCATCGCCGACAGGGCACCGGCCAGGTACAGCGCGAACATGATCGTGCCCTGCGCGCCGAACGGACCGAAGCGGGCATCGTCGTCGACCAACATGCCGATGAGCAGCACGTACACCGGCAGACGGGCCGAGCACGTCATCAGCGGCGCGGCCATCATCGTGGCGAGCCGGTCACGCGCCGAGGGCAGCGTGCGGGTGGCCATGATGCCGGGGATCGCGCACGCGGTGCTCGACAGGAGCGCGACGAACGCGCGGCCTTCGAGCCCCGCCTTGGCCATCACGCGGTCCATGAGGAACGCCGCGCGCGACATGTAGCCGACGGATTCCATGAGCGAGACCATGAGGAACAGCAGCGCGATCTGCGGCAGGAACACGACGACGCCGCCCAGACCACCGATGAGTGCGTCACCGAGGAACGAGGCGAGCCACGGGTTGGTCACCGAGGACGCCACCTGCTCGCCGAGGGCGGCAAATCCCTGCTCGACGAGGTCCTGCAGCGGCGCGGCCAGCGTGAAGATCGTCTGGAAGAACCCGAACATGACGCCGAAGAACACCAGCGTCCCGACGATCGGGTGGAGCAGCACGGAGTCGATGCGGCGGGTGCGTTGATCGACCGCGGGCGTCGTGTACTGGGCCGTGCGCAGCACCGACTCGCACCATGCCACCTGCTCACTGCTGTCGGTGGGGGGCGTGATGGGCGGGATCGTCCACGACCCGGCCTTCGGCAGCGCCGCCTTCAACTCGTCGATGCCACGGCCGCCGCCGACGACGACGTAAATGTCGACACCGAGGGCGCGCTGCAGGGCGGCGACGTCGATGGCCCCACCCCGGCGCTGCAACTCGTCGGTGAACGACAGGACGACCGCGGTGGGGAGTCCCGCCTGAAGGACCTGACCGAGCAGGCCCAGCGAGCGACGCAGCGAGGTCGCGTCGAGCAGGACGAGCAGGGCGTCAGGGGTGCGGATCTCGGGGTGCTCCGGGTCGAGGACGTCGGTGACGACGTGCTCGTCCGGGCTGATGGGGTCGAGGCTGTACGTGCCGGGCAGGTCCTCGATGACGATGTCGGATCCGTCTGCGCGACACAGGCCCTCGTACCGCGCGACCGTGACTCCGGGGTAGTTGCCGGTCTTGGCACGCAGACCCGTGAGGGCGTTGAACAGGGTGGTTTTGCCCGCGTTGGGGCTGCCGACCAGGGCGATGCGGAGGTCCCCCGCGACTGCCGTGGCTCCTCCGTGGTGGTGCCCGCCCATCAGGCGCGTGCAGAAGAGGCGGTGTGGATGGCCGCGGCGTGCATGTGGCGGAGGGCGATCTCGGTGTCGGCGACTCGGAAGACCGTCGGGTCGGCCATCGGTGCGCGACGCAGCACCTCGACGGTCGCGCCGGGGGCGAACCCGAGGTCGACGAGGCGGCGGGCCGCGGCGGGGTCGAGATCCGCATCGATGCCGGAGACGACGGCGGTGGCCCCGACTGTGACCGCAGCCAGGGTGCCGGCCACACGCGGACGACGGTGGAACAGGCCGTGACGCTGAGAGGCCTTCGCACGAGCCGGGACGGCGGTCACGGGACGCGGGCCAGGGACCGCCCTGTGGGCGAGGACCGTGGCAACTGCCGTCATGTCATTTCCTCTCCGGCGGTCGTGCAACCGTCGCATTCGATGCATGTGATCGATCGTCGCGATAGGCGATCTATGGGGCCAGGCCAGGCTAACCTAATTTACCTCCGGCGCGGTTGTGGAATGAATCACAGAGATGCACCCTCCTGGAGAGCATCGCCGCGGGACTCCCCCAGGCCGCGTGCGCTATACAAGCGACATGACCGACGCGCCCACCTCCCTGCCCTGGATCACCCGGCTCATGACGATCGACACCACGAGCCGTGACGCCAACCTGCCTCTCATCGAGGGCGTGGCCTCGGCACTGCGAGAAATGGGGCTCGAGCCGCACGTGCGTCCTTCCGCCGAGCAGGAGGGCAAGGCGAACCTGCTGGTCACCGTGCCGGACGCGGACGGCGGCACCACCGGCGGAGTCGTACTCTCCGGCCACACCGACGTCGTCCCCGTCGATGGGCAGGACTGGTCGAGCGAGCCCTTCGCCCCCGAGATCCGCGACGAGCGGCTGTACGGACGCGGCTCGTGCGACATGAAGGGCTTCATCGGCGCCGCGCTCACCGCGCTGCCGGAGTTCCTCGCCGCCGACCTCGACGAGCCGCTGCACCTGGCCCTCTCCTACGACGAAGAGGTCGGATGCGACGGAGGTCGACAGATCGTCAAGGACATCGCCGACCTCGGGCTCGCGCCGCGGGTCTGCATCGTCGGTGAACCGACGAGCATGCGCATGGTCTCGGCCCACAAGTCGATGACCGTGGTGGAGGCGACGTTCACCGGCGTCGCGGCCCACTCCTCCTTGACTCCGCAGGGCGTCAACGCCATCGAATACGCGGCCCGATTCGTCACATACGCACGCCATCTGGCCGAGGCCTGGCGCGACACCGGCCCCTACGACGAGGCCTACGTCGTGCCGCACACCACGATGTCGGTCAACGAGATCTCCGGCGGCATCGCCCAGAACACCGTGCCCGACAGGTGCGTCGTCACCCTCGAGTTCCGCACCATCGCCGGCAACGACCCCGCCGAGATCATCGCGGGCCTTACCGACTGCGTCCGCGAACTCGACCTGCGGATGAGCGAGGAGCACGCCGAGGCCGGGGCGGAACTCCGCGTCCTGAGCTCGATTCCCGGACTCGACACCGCGACCGACGCCACCGGCTCGCAGTTCGTCGCCGAGGTCCTCGACGCCACTGAGGGACTCGCCACCGACACATCGAGCGACGAAGCATCGCAGAACCAGGCTCCACTCAAGGTCACCTACGGCACCGAGGCCGGGCTCTTCTCCGACGCGAGGATCGACACGATCGTGCTCGGCCCGGGCGACATCGCCCAGGCGCACGCGGCGAACGAGTACGTGGATCTGGACCAGATCCGCGCCTGCGAGCGCTTCTTCTCGGCGCTCGCGGCCCACATGACACGCTGACAACTCACCACCTCAGGCCGAATTCGCCTGTCCTCCCGAACAATTCGAGGAGGGAAGCTCAGATCGCATCACCTGTTGCCGATTGACGCTTCGACGGAGTCTGCCCGGCCGGAGGAGGTGCGCAGTGGCATCCGGATTGGTGCGTGCCTCGCTCGCGTGTGCTGCTGCGGCGGCCCTTCTGACGACCTCGACGTCGGGCTACGCCGCGTGGCAGACCGCTGCCGAATCGTCCGGTCCCGCCGCCGCGGCCCTCGAGTCGGGCGCCACTCGCGTCTTCATCACCTCCCCGGGTGGGGAGCCGCGCGAGGTCGACGCGCAGGCCGGGGTGCGCGTCACGGTGGGCGACACGGTGAGCGTGCGCATGCCCGTGACGATCCGCACCGGCGCCGATCCGCTGGCCGTGCTCAAGGTCGCCGTCCCCACGGCCAGCGGCGATGCCGCCCTGCTGGCCGAGCTCAAGGCAGGTCCGTCACCGATCACGGTGACCCCCGCCGACGGCGGCCCCGAACTCACGCCGGTCCCCGGTGACGCGACCGCCCGCACGGTCACACCGGCCTCCGACGGCCGCACGTATCTCGTCGAGTGGAGCACCTCCACCCGCGCCACCCGCGACGGCAAGGCCCCCGCCGCCAAGAACCTCTGGGGCGCGGGACCCGCCTCGCTGCAAGGACTCTCGGTCGGAGCACGACCCCTCGCGGTCACCCTGACGCCGGGCGCACCGACCACCGGAGCCAGGACCTCTCCGTCCCCAACGCCCTCGCCGAGTGGTACGCCGGGAACTCCCGCGACACCCTCGGTCGAGGCGGTCGATTCTGTCGACGCAGATGTGCCGCAGGTGCGGGCCGTCGTCCCCCCGATCCGGATGGACACGACGGCTCTACGGGTGGCGACGGCCCCGGGTGGATCCGCTGTCTCACCGCTGGGCGGCATCCCGGTGCGCGTGCAGCCGGTGTCTGTCGAAGTGAAGCCACGAGGACAGTTGACGGAGGCCGGACTCACGGACTTGTTAACGAAGACGGGCGTCGAGATCCGCTGGGGCACAAACGAATGCACCGACGCACGCTGGGCCGTCAAGGCCGGAGAATTCGGCGCCAAGGCCACAGGCACGCCGTTGCCGAAGGGCGCCGAGTTCGACACCATCCCGCCCGGCCAGGAGCGGCGGCTGTGTACCCGCTTCGCACCGTCGACGAGTCAGGACGAGTTCGTGCAGCGCTTCGCCGGCCGCCAGGTTCTCGCCGCGACCCGATGGACCTCGTCGTCCAACCCGCCCGCGACGTGGACGTCGTCTGCCGCCACGAACGCCGTCCTCACGGTGCCGCTCCGCTCGGCGACCGCTGCAGCCAGCGCCTGCACCGCCGGTAAGGGCGGTGTGACGCTGCGCTGGGCGTGGCCGGCTGCAGGGTCCAAGCCTGTCGCCAAGGCCGAGGGCATCGACCGCTGGACCGTCAACATGCGCCCCGCCGGCAGCTCGGAGCCCTGGAAGCGCGTCGCCGTGCGTTCCGAAGGATCCTCTCGGACGGTCGAACTCACGGCTGCTGCGTTGCGTGCCGCCAAGGTCACCCCCGGCGCCCAGGAGGTCATGGTGCGCGCCTACCCGTTCGAGAGCGAGGCCGCACGTGCCGACAGTGCCCAGGTGTGGAAGGTGACCGTTCCTGCTCGCGGCGCAGCGAGTTGCAACGGCACCGCTGCCAACTCCGGAGATCTGGTCGAGCTGGGTGGCGAGCAGTGAGGCCCGCCGCCGCGACGCGCGGCATCGGCGTCGTTCTCGCGCTCGTCGTCGTGCTGGTCCTCGGCATCCCGGCACTGTTGGGCTGGATCCCGCTGCCGGTGACCGACGACCGATCCGGAGTCCCGGCAGGCACCCTCGTCGTCGTCCAGCCGGTCGACGCCGCTGCGCCTGTCGAGGCCGGCGACGTCGTCACCGTGGTCACGTCCTCCGGGGCCCTGACGACCCGCGCGGTGCAGTCGACCGACGCCGCCTCGTTGACGTTGTCGGCCGGTGGCTCGACCACCACCCGCGTCGACCGCACGCACCTGCGCGCTGTGGAGCGCTATCAGCTGCCGCTGCTCGGACACGTCGTCGGCGCCCTCCCCGCAGCACAACGCCCCTGGTGGGCACGCCTGCTCGGACTCGCCTTCCTCGCCTGGGCCGCAGCCGAACTGTGGTCCTTCGCCAAGCGGCGCCGTGCCACCCCGGCCGACGACCAGCTCGCCCTCGGTGCCGCGCCCGCGCCCCGCGC
>DAMDJY010000066.1:14375-18023 GCA_032100225.1 Mobilicoccus sp. | reverse complement strand
CGTCGATCTCGGTGATCTTGTTCTTCTTCATGAGGAAGTGGACGCCCTTGACGATGCCGGCGCTCACCTGACGGCTGCGCTTGTGCGTCGGGCCGTACGACATCGTGGCGTCGCCTTCGATGCCGTACTTCTTCTTCTCATGCGTGAGCGTGTGGGCCAGCTCCGCGTTCTTCAGCAGGGCCTTGCTCGGGATACACCCGACGTTGAGGCAGACACCGCCCCAGTACTTCTTCTCGATGACGGCAACGGACTTGCCGAGTTGAGCGGCGCGGATGGCGGCGACATAACCGCCGGGACCAGCACCGAGGACGACGACGTCGTAGTGATCAGCCATACCTCTCAGACTACCGGTCACATGCACGCCTGCACCCTCGGATGCCCCGCGAGCCCACTACAGCCGCGGGCGCGGTCAACAGAGTCGGTAGGCGGGACGCCACTCGGTGGCGATGACGTCACCGTCGAGCCTGGTGAATCGGGCGGCGAGACGAGCCCCACATGCCGGACGTCTGCGGCGGCGGCCTCGTGGATGGCACGATCGGGGCAGACCGATCGAGCTGAGGAGACCAGCGGTGAGCGCATCGAAGAACGTGACGGGCAACTTCTACGAGGACTTCCACATCGGGCAGCAGATCGTGCACGCCACCCCCCGCACCGTGACCGAGGGTGACGTCGCGCTGTACTGCGCCCTCTACGGATCGAGGTTCGCTGCCGCCAGCGCGCAGACCTTCGCCCGTGACCTCGGCTACGAGCGCATGCCCATCGACTCGCTGCTCGCGTTCCACCTCGTGTTCGGCAAGTCCGTGCCCGACATCTCCCTCAACGCCGTCGCTAACCTCGGCTACGCAGGCGGCCGGTTCGGGGTCCCGCTCTACCCGGGCGACACCGTGACCACCACCTCGGAGGTCATCGGCCTCAAGCCCAACTCCTCGGGCAAGAACGGCAACGTGTACGTGCGCTCCGTGGGCGTCAACCAGGACGGCGAGATGGTCTGCGAGTACGTGCGCTGGGTCATGGTCAACCGCCGCGCAGCCACCGACGACATCGGTGAGGCCCAAATCCCCGAACTCCCCGACGCCGTGCCTGCGGGCGACCTCGTGGTCCCCATTGACGCGGTGCACTTCGACGAGCGCATGGCGCAGCTCTCGGGCAGCGAATTCCTCTGGGGCGACTACAAGCCCGGCGAGAAGATCGACCACGTCGACGGCATGACGATCGAAGAGGCCGAGCACATGCTCGCCACGCGCCTTTACCAGAACACCGCCAAGGTGCACTTCAACCAGTACGCGCAGAACGACTCCAAGATCGGGCGCCGCCTCATCTACGGCGGCCACATCATCAGCCTCGCTCGCGCGCTGTCGTTCAACGGCCTGGCCAACGCCTGGACCGTCGCCGCGATCAACGCCGGCAGCCACGCCAACCCCACGTTCGCGGGCAACACGATTCACGCCTGGAGCGAGGTCCTCGACCGCATCGAGATCCCCGGCCGCACCGACGTCGGCGCGCTGCGCCTGCGCACCGTGGCCACCAAGGACCTGCCCTGCGCCGAGTTCCCGTACAAGGCCACCGAGGGTGACAAGGCGGGCAAGTACCTGCCCGGCGTCGTCCTCGACCTCGACTACACGGTGCTCATTCCGCGCTGACCGGGCCGACCCGCGCTGAAGGAGCGAACCGGCTCGCCTACCCTGGCGGGATGATCGTCGACCTCCACGCCCACACGCTCGCCTCCGACGGGACCGACACCCCAACGGAACTCGTCGAGGCGGCAGCGGCTGCCGAGGTTGACGTCGTCGCCATCACCGACCACGACACGACCGCCGGGTGGGCGGAGGCGATCGACGCCGCCACCCGCCTCGGCGTCGGGCTGATGCCCGGCATCGAGGTGTCGTGCTCGTGGCAGGGGATCAGCGTCCACCTTCTCGGGTACCTCCACGACCCCCTGAACGAGGGGCTCCTGGCCGAGCTCGACGCGTCACGCGAGAGCCGCGACACCCGGGCTCGTCGCATCACCGACCTCCTGGCCGCCGACGTGCCGATCACCTGGGACGACGTGATGACCCAGGTCGCAGACGGTGCCACGGTGGGACGGCCGCACATCGCCGACGCCCTCGTCGCAAACGGAGTCGTGCCCGACCGCAGCGCCGCGTTCGCCGACTACCTCTACACGGGGTCGCCGTACTACGCGAGCCACTACGCGCCCGACCCCGTCGAGGCCGTCCACCTCGTGCGCGCCGCCGGGGGAGTGCCCGTCATGGCCCACCCGTACGCGGCGAAACGCGGACGACTCGTGCCCGACGAGGTCATCGCCGACATGGCCGAGGCGGGACTTTTCGCCCTCGAAGCGAACCACCCCGAGCACACCGACGAGCAGTGCTCCCGAGCCGTCGATCTAGCCCGGGACCTCGGCCTGCACGTCACCGGATCGAGCGACTACCACGGCACCGGAAAACCCCAAGGCCTCGGAGCGCGCACCACCACGCCCGAAGTCCTCGAGGCTCTCCTCGCCGAACCCACCCATCGAGGCATCGTCCGCCCCTGAGGGTGCTCTCACGGCTACTCGGATGTGTGTCGCTTGCCGGCCGCGTCGAGCCACGTCATCCGCGCCGCGGACGTCACCTTGTCGGCCTGGTCCGTGGGCAGCATGGCGTGGGCCACGACGACCGAGAGGGGTCGCCCCGGAACGGCGACCGTGCTGATCTCCGGTTGGGGTGCATCCGGACCACGGCCTACACCGGCGGGCCAGTCGAACGCCAGGTCAGTGCTGCCCTGCGGCACCACGGCGACGATCTCGAGCTGGGAGAGGGGAGCTGCTCCCGGCTTCGATTCCGGAGCCATCCCCGTGGAGATGCCGATGACGCCGGTGTGCGAGTCGAGATGCGGCCAGGTCAACTCGCCAGAGTCGGTGATGACACCCACAGCGCCCTGCCCCGCCCAGACCATGCCCTGATGACCCTGCTTCTGCGGGAGTGGAGCCGTCCCGTACTGCCCGCCCAGAGTGTCGTCAATGCGATCGCCCTTGCGCCAGCGCAACCCGGTGACGTCCTTGACCTCGGCCGGCTTCTCGAAGGTGAACACGGTGGTGCCGAGATCGGTATTCGGCAGCGTGAGCGTCTCTCCGCCGCTGACACCACCCGTGCGCTCCTTCTCGGGCCGCGTAGTACCGCAGACGACGATCGCCCGTTGGCGTGGGGGCAGGCGACGCAGGAGGGCGAGGAGTTCGCTGTCGTCCTCGCGGTAGGCGTCCGCGGGGCCGCGGTCCGGCACGGACCAGCCTGTGCTCTCACGCGATTCGTGACGGCCCTCGTCGATGTGCAGCCGCACGAGTACACGGCGTGCGTACGCCTGAGCGGTCTCCCGGCGCACTCGCGGCCACGCCACATACGTCTTGACCAGCGCCGCCTGCACCAGCTCTTCGGCGCGGCTCCCATCGCCGGTCAGCAGCCACGCCGTCCGCAACAGACTGGGTGACGCCTCGCAGACGAAATCGCTGAAGTCCTCGTTCTGTCGTCTCATCAGGACCTCCTTCACCTCCTCTACGGAGTTCTCGCCTCAAAGGTTGCTCCATGAGGCAAAGATGTCGAAGAAAGGTGCTGCACCAAGACCTGCACTGATGCGAGTGCAAACAGACGCGCCTCGGACCCGATGGGTCCG